>NZ_JBVIHP010000014.1:70129-123901 GCF_055570235.1 Streptomyces sp. NPDC031274
AGATGGGGGCGGGGGGGGGGGAGGGAGGGGGAGGGGGCGGAGCTGGGTGGGTCGCCCTCCGGGGTCTAGTGGTTGGGGCCGTGGTCCCCCTCCCCCCCCCCCACTCCTTAGAACGCTCGTGGAGGGTCGATGGTTGCCTGCCCGGCCTTCCAGTTGGCCGCCCGCGCCGCTTACTTGGTCGCTTCGAGCGCCTCGCGCTGGAACGCGGCCAGGTCCTCGCAGCCGCCGACCGCGAGGTCGAGCAGCGCGTTCAGTTCCTTGCGGTCGAACGGCTCGGCCTCGGCGGTGCCCTGGACCTCGACGAAGCGGCCGTCGCCGGTGCAGACGACGTTCATGTCGGTGTCGGCCTTCACGTCCTCCTCGTAGCGCAGGTCGAGGAGCGGTACGCCGCCGACGATGCCGACGGAGACGGCGGAGACGGTGTCGGTGAGGGGCTTGCGTCCGGCCTTGATGATCTTCTTGCCCTGGGCCCAGGCGACGGCGTCGGCGAGCGCCACGTAGGCGCCGGTGATCGCGGCGGTGCGGGTGCCGCCGTCGGCCTGGAGGACGTCGCAGTCCAGGACGATGGTGTTCTCGCCGAGCGCCTTGTAGTCGATGACGGCGCGCAGGGAGCGGCCGATGAGGCGGGAGATCTCGTGGGTGCGGCCACCGATCTTGCCGCGTACGGATTCGCGGTCGCCGCGGGTGTTGGTGGAGCGCGGCAGCATCGAGTACTCGGCGGTGACCCAGCCTTCGCCGCTGCCCTTGCGCCAGCGCGGGACGCCTTCGGTGACGGAGGCGGTGCAGAAGACTTTGGTGTCTCCGAAGGAGATGAGGACGGATCCCTCGGCGTGCTTGCTCCAGCCGCGCTCGATGGTGATCGGGCGGAGCTGTTCGGGGGTGCGGCCGTCGATGCGGGGGGTGGAGGACATGCGGCTGACCCTATCGGCAGATGGCTGAGGGGCCTTATTCGCACACGGTTGCCATGTGGCTGCGCGCGGGTGCTGTGCGGCTGCCATGCGGGTGCCATGCGGCTGCCCGCGGGTGCCATGCGGCTGCCCGCGGGTGCCACGCGGTTGCCATGTGCCTGCGCGCGGCTGCCATGCGGCTCCCGCGGTCGGCGCATGGATGTCAGATGGCTGAGGGGCCCTTCCCGTTCCTCGGGAAGGGCCCCTCAGCGTCTGCGTTCAGCTGGGTCAGCTGCTCACATCAGGTCTTCGATGTCGGCGGCGATGGGGTCCGCGTCGGTGCCGATGACGACCTGGATCGCGGTGCCCATCCTGACGACGCCGTGCGCGCCCGCGGCCTTCAGCGCGGCGTCGTCGACGAGCTCCGGGTCGCGAACCTCGGTGCGGAGGCGGGTGATGCAGCCCTCGACCTCTTCGATGTTCTCGATGCCGCCGAGCCCGGCGACGATCTTCTCAGCCTTGGTGGCCATGGTGTTCTCCCTGTTCTTAAAGGACGCGGCCTCACCACACCGTAGGCCCGCTTTGTCACGGTAACGCACGGTTGGACCATCTTCGCGGGCGGTTACGGCACTCGTACCCAATGATGGCGATCAAGGTGCGATCCCTCATGCCATTCCTGCCGGGACGGCACCGTACTCGTTCCGCAACTGGTCTACACCAGTTTTCAACGACCGCCAAACCTGGCTTGTTCCGGAGGGGACGCCGATGAGTACCGACGCAGCAGCGGTGCCGCAGAGGAAGCCGCAGAAGAAGTGGTGGAGCGGCCTCTTCCAGGGTCTCCAGAAGATGGGCCGCAGCCTCCAGCTCCCCATCGCCGTCCTGCCTGCCGCGGGCATCCTCAACCGCCTCGGCCAGCCGGACGTCTTCGGCACCGACGGTCTCGGCTGGGACAACGTGGCCAAGGTCTTCGCCGCGGCGGGCGGTTCGCTCCTGGACTCCACTCTCGGCCTGCCCCTGCTGTTCTGCATCGGTGTCGCGATCGGCATGGCCAAGAAGTCGGACGGCTCCACGGCTCTCGCGGCGGTCGCGGGCTTCCTCGTCTACTACGCCGTACTGCGCGCCTTCCCCGACGACTGCCCCGCCGACACCACATTCGGTGGCGCGGGAATGTGGAGCGGCGTCTGCGTGGCGAAGGACGGAACGGTCGCGCAGGCGGCGTACCAGAACCCAGGAGTCTTCGGCGGCATCGTGATGGGCCTGCTCGCCGCGTGGTTCTGGCAGCGCTACCACCGCGTGAAGCTGGTCGACTGGCTCGGCTTCTTCAACGGCCGCCGTCTGGTGCCGATCATCATGGCCTTCGTCGGCCTGGTCTTCGCCGGTCTGTGCGTGTGGATCTGGCCGCCCATCGGTGACGCGCTGACCAGCTTCTCCAAGTGGCTCGTGGACCTGGGGTGGCTGGGCTCCGGGATCTTCGGTGTGGCCAACCGCGCGCTGCTCACGATCGGCCTGCACCAGTTCCTGAACACGTTCGTCTGGTTCCAGTTCGGCGACTTCACCAAGCCGGACGGCACGGTGGTCCACGGTGACATCAACCGCTTCCTCGCGGGCGATCCGACGGCCGGTCAGTTCACGTCGGGCTTCTTCCCGATCATGATGTTCGCGCTCCCCGCGGCGGCCCTCGCGATCACCCACGCGGCCCGCCCGGAGCGCCGCAAGGTGGTCGGCGGCATGATGCTCTCGGTCGGTCTGACGTCGTTCGTCACCGGCATCACCGAACCGATCGAGTACTCGTTCCTCTTCATCGCGCCACTGCTGTACGGGATCCACGCGGTCCTCACCGGTGTCTCCATGGCGGTGACGTGGGCGCTGGGGGTCAAGGACGGATTCAGCTTCTCGGCGGGTCTGATCGACTACGTCATCAACTGGAGTCTGGCGACCAAACCCTGGCTGATCATCCCGATCGGGCTTGCCTTCGCCGTCGTGTACTACGTGCTGTTCAGCTTCGTGATCCGCAAGTTCGACCTGCATACCCCCGGGCGAGAACCCGAGGAGGAAACGGAAGCCCAGGACGCGGAGCAGACGAAGGCTTAGCCGCCGTCAGGGATCGCCGCCACCGACCGGCCCGCAGCTAACCGGAAGACCCTCGGACGAAAGGTCCGGGGGTCTTTCCGCGTAAATTTCGCGTTATGGCGGACCCCACAAAACTCGTGGGTTCCTTACGTCACCTTCACCGTGCTACAACAGGTCTACACCACTTATTGGTGTAGACCACGCGGCCGTCCGCCGCGGCCCCCGGAGACGCCGCCGTCACCCACTTCCATGTCCCCAGGCGGCGCCTTGCCCCACTGGAGGAAGTTGTGTCCACGGCCAGTGCCGCCCCCGCGGCCGACAAGAAAAAGGGCGCCGGCGTGATGGCTGTCATGCAGCGCATCGGCCGCAGCCTGATGCTGCCGGTCGCCGTGCTGCCCGCCGGAGCACTCTTGGTCCGTCTGGGCCACGACGACATGCTCGGCAAGCCGTCCATGCCCGATTTCATCAACAAGATCGCCAGCTTCATGGCCGCCGGTGGCGGCGCGATCATGGACAACATGGCGCTGCTGTTCGCAGTGGGCATCGCCATCGGCTTCGCCAAGAAGTCTGACGGTTCCACGGCCCTGGCCGCCGTCACCGGCTACCTGGTCTTCAAGAACGTCCTCGCGACCTTCACCGACGGCAGCCTGCCGAAGGAAGAGACGGCCGTCGACGGCAAGATCGTGATGGCCGAGAAGGCGGTCGACGCCGGCGTACTCGGCGGTGTCGTGATGGGTATCGTCGTCGCCCTGATCTACCAGCGCTTCTACCGTACGAAGCTGCCCGACTGGGCCGGCTTCTTCGGCGGCCGCCGCCTGGTCCCGATCCTGTCCGCCTTCGCGGGCCTGTTCATAGGCATCATCTTCGGCTACATCTGGCCGGTCCTCGGCACGGGTCTGCACAACTTCGGTGAGTGGCTGGTCGGTTCGGGCGCCGTGGGCGCGGGCATCTTCGGCGTCGTCAACCGTGCGCTGATCCCGGTCGGCATGCACCACCTCCTGAACTCCTTCCCCTGGTTCCAGGCCGGTGACTACGAGGGCAAGCACGGCGACATCGCCCGCTTCCTCGAGGGCGACCCGACTGCGGGCCAGTTCATGACCGGCTTCTTCCCGATCATGATGTTCGCTCTTCCCGCGGCCTGCCTCGCGATCGTCCACTGCGCCCGCCCCGAGCGCCGCAAGGTCGTCGGCGGCATGATGTTCTCCCTTGCTGCCACCGCGTTCGTCACCGGCGTGACCGAGCCGATCGAGTTCACGTTCATGTTCATCGCCCCGGTCCTGTACGCGATCCACGCGGTGCTCACCGGTGTCTCCATGGCGCTGACCTGGGCGCTCGGCATGAAGGACGGCTTCGGCTTCTCCGCGGGATTCGTCGACTACGCCATCAACTTCGGCATCGCGAAGAACCCGCTGGGCCTGGCCTTGGTCGGCCTCTGCTTCGCGGTGCTCTACTACGTGGTCTTCCGCTTCGCCATCACCAAGTGGAACCTCCCGACGCCGGGCCGCGAGTCCGACGAGGAGCTCGCCGAGCTCCTGAAGGCCGAGTCGAAGTAGGTCTGTAGGTCTCAGCCTCACGCGCGTACCGAACAGAGCCCCGCACCGATGCGATCAACGGTGCGGGGCTCTCTCGTGTCACCAGGCGTTAGATCTCGTAGGACCGGCCTGACGTCGCCAGTTCGGCCGGGCCGTCGTACGCCGTCCGTGCGTCCGCCAGGTTCACCTCGGGGTCCGTCCACGGCGGGATGTGGGTCAGGAGGAGGCGTGCGGCCCTCGCGCGCTGGGCCGACTCGCCCGCCTCACGGCCGTTGAGGTGCAGGTCGGGGATGTCCTCCTTGCCGTGCGTGAAGGCCGCCTCGCAGAGGAACAGGTCGGTGTCGGCGGCCAGTTCGTCGAGCGCGCCGCACACACCCGTGTCTCCCGAGTACGTGAGGGACTTGCCCCCGTGCTCGATACGGATGCCGTACGCCTCGACGGGGTGGCACACCTTCTCCGTACGGACCGAGAAGGGGCCGATGTCGAACGAGGCCGGCTTGACGGTGTGGAAGTCGAAGACCTCGCTCATCGAGGAGGCCGAGGGGGTGTCGGCGTACGCGGTGGTCAGGCGCTGTTCCGTGCCCTCGGGTCCGTAGACCGGGATGGGGGCGCAGCGACCGCCTTCGTGCCGGTAGTAGCGCGCCACGAAATAGGCGCACATGTCGATGCAGTGGTCGGCGTGCAGATGACTGAGGAAAATCGCGTCCAGGTCGTACAGACCGATATGGCGCTGCAACTCGCCCAGGGCACCATTGCCCATGTCGAGAAGCAGCCGGAAGCCGTCGGCCTCGACGAGGTAGCTCGAACAGGCCGAGTCCGCGGACGGAAACGACCCCGAGCAGCCGACGACGGTGAGCTTCATGGAGCGGAAACCTCCGGGGGCGAAACGGGGGTTGTGCGGGGGCCTTGCGGGGGCTCTCGAAAGGGCCTGCGAGCGGCTCTTCGAGGAGTTCTGCGGTCCGTCGAGCGTAAGGCGCAAAAGTGCCGGTAGCTCCTCCACCGTGGGCCGTTGTGGGAGAACTCACCTGCTCTGTCACCGGTTCGGGGGGCGCGCGGGGCGGGGAGCGCGCCGGTACGGTCTGCGGTATGGATACGTCATGGTGGCTCGCGCTGGCCGCTGTGGTGGTGCTCGCTGTGGTCGCCTCGGTGGTCGACGGCTGGGGCCGCGGCAGCCGCGGACCGCGGGGGCGGACCACCCGGCCGCCGGGTCGGCCGCGCGGCCCGCGACGGCGGTCGCCCGCGCCGAAGCCCGCGGAGATCTGGTGGGCGCGGGTGCCGTACGAGGACGGTCCGGGTGACAAGGACCGGCCCTGTCTCGTCCTGTCCGTGCGGGGAGAGACCGCGGCCGTCGCGAAGATCACCAGCAAGTACCACGACGAGCGTCCCGGGGTGATTCCGCTGCCGCCCGGGTCGGTGGGGGACGCGCGGGGGCGGCCCAGCTTTCTGGAGACCGGCGAGCTGCGGGACGTTCCGGTGCGGGAGTTCCGCAGGCGGGCGGGGATCGTGGATCCGGCGTTGTGGGATCAAGTACGGCACTTGGCGCGGTGAGCGAGCGGCTGTACGTCAGAACGCCGGACGGGCTGAGTGATCACTCAGCCCGTCCGGCGTTCAGTGTTTCAGCCCGTCCGGCGTTCAGTGATCTCAGCGCGTCCGGCGTTCAATGTTTTCAGCCCGTCCGGCGTTTGCGGACGAACTCGGCGGAGCCGGTGATCGTGATCGTCCGGTACTGCCCGGCGCCTAAGCCCACAGCTGGCCCTGCAGCGTCTCGATCGCCGCTTCCGTCGTCTCCGCCGTGTAGACGCCGGTCGACAGGTACTTCCAGCCGCCGTCGGCGACCACGAAGACGATGTCGGCGGACTCCCCCGCAGCCACCGCCTTCTTGCCCACGCCGATCGCCGCGTGCAGCGCGGCGCCGGTGGAGACCCCGGCGAAGATCCCCTCCTGCTGGAGGAGCTCACGGGTCCGCGTCACCGCGTCCGCCGAGCCGACCGAGAAGCGGGTCGTCAGGACCGACGCGTCGTACAGCTCCGGGACGAAGCCCTCGTCCAGGTTCCGCAGGCCGTACACGAGGTCGTCGTAGCGGGGTTCCGCCGCGACGATCTTGATGTCCGGCTTCTGCTCGCGCAGGAAGCGGCCCACGCCCATCAGCGTGCCCGTCGTGCCGAGGCCCGCTACGAAGTGGGTGACGGAGGGGAGGTCCGTGAGGATCTCCGGGCCGGTCGTCGCGTAGTGCGCGCCCGCGTTGTCCGGGTTCCCGTACTGGTAGAGCATCACCCAGTCCGGGTGCTCGGCCGCCAGCTCCTTGGCGACGCGTACCGCCGTGTTGGAGCCGCCCGCCGCCGGGGACGGGATGATCTCCGCGCCCCACATGGCGAGGAGCTCACGCCGCTCCTGCGAGGTGTTCTCCGGCATGACGCAGACGATGCGGTAGCCCTTGAGCTTGGCCGCCATCGCCAGGGAGATGCCCGTGTTGCCGGACGTCGGCTCCAGGATCGTGCAGCCGGGCGTCAACCGGCCGTCCTTCTCCGCCTGTTCGACCATGTGCAGTGCCGGGCGGTCCTTGATGGAACCGGTCGGGTTCCGGTCCTCCAGCTTCGCCCAGATGCGGACGTCGTCGGACAGATAGAGCTCGGCCAGGCGCGGCAGGCGGACGAGGGGCGTGTTGCCCACGGCCGCCAGCGGGGAGTCGTAGCGAGGCATCCGCGATCAGACCATGCCGCCGGCCACGGCCGGGAGGATCGTGACGTTGTCGCCGTCCGTGAGCTTGGTGGTGATGCCGTCCAGGAAGCGGACGTCCTCGTCGTTCAGGTACACGTTCACGAAGCGGCGCAGCTTGCCGTCGTCCACGATGCGCTCGGCGATGCCCGCGTGCCGCGAGTCGAGGTCGGTGAAGAGCTCGGCGAGGGTGTCCCCGCTGCCCTCGACGGCCTTGGCGCCGTCGGTGTAGGTGCGGAGGATGGTCGGGATGCGGACCTCGATGGCCATGGCTGGGGGCTCCTGTCGGAAGAAGTCACGTGGGTGGGCGCGCGGCGGCCCGGTCTTGCGAGTGCGTAAGTGCGGGTGCGTAAGGCGTTACGCGGGGGTGGCGCCGCGGCTCACGGCCGTACGGCGGCGGCTGTCAGCGCGAACAGATCGCACTGGAAAGCCTGCACAAATCGACGTGCAGACGCGCAACGAGCAGCATGCCCGGCATCTTGTCGCTCACGTCGTGGGGAACCATGCGGTCATCGTATCGATTCCCGGTCCGGGTTCTGGAATGTGATCTCGAATGGTGGACGGATTGCGTCCATCACCTGGATGAGGGGAGCTTCGGGGCGGCTGAGGGCAGGTAGGTGACCGTCGGTGCGCCCGTGGCCGGGTGCACCGCCACCTCCGCCGTCACTCCGTACACGTCGGCGAGGAGTTCGCTGGTCAGGACCTCTTTCGGCGGCCCTGACGCGACAAGACGGCCGGCGTCGAGAACGTACAGACGATCGCAGTAGTACGCCGCCAGATTGAGGTCGTGCAAGGCCAGGAGATTCGTCGTGCCGAGATCGCGGACCAGGGAGAGGATCTCCAGTTGGTAGCGGATGTCCAGGTGGTTGGTGGGCTCGTCGAGCACGAGGACCGCGGGCTCCTGCACCAGGGCCCTCGCCACGAGGGCGCGCTGGCGCTCGCCGCCGGAGAGTCCGGCGAAGGCGCGGTGCGCGAGGTCGGCCGCGCCGACCCGTTCCAGGGCGTCGCCGACCAGGACGGCGTCCCGCGCGGTGTCCGCCTCCCAGAAGCGCTTGTGCGGGGAGCGGCCCATGGCGACGATCTGCCGGACGGTGAGCTCGAAGCCGGTGTGGCCGTCCTGCGGGACGGTGGCGATACGGCGGGCGCGGTCCTTGGCCGAGCGGGCCGCGAGGTCGTCGCCGTCCAGGAGTACGCGGCCTGTGGTGGGGGCGAGGGTGCCGTAGACGCAGCGCAGGAGGGTGGTCTTGCCGCTGCCGTTGGGGCCCACGAGACCGACGGTCTCGCCTTGGGGGGCGTGGAGGGTGACGTCGTTCACGAGGGTCTTGTCACCTGTGCGGTAGGTGAGGGACTCGGTGCTGAGGGTCGCCGCGGGGTGGGTCGAGTGGCTCATGCGGTTGCCTCCGTACGGTTTCTGCGCAGCATCCACAGGAAGAACGGGCCGCCCGTCAGCGCCGTCAGGACGCCCACCGGGATGTCCTGCGGCGCCGCGACCGTGCGCGCGGCGAGGTCGGCGGTCACCAGGAACACCGCGCCCATCAGGGCCACCACCGGCAGGAGCGCCCGGTGCGCGGCGCCGACCAGCATCCGGGCCGCGTGCGGCACCATCAGGCCGACGAAACCGATGGCCCCGCTGTAGGCGACGAGCACGCCGGTCAGGAGCGAGGCGAGGACGAAGACCCCGGCGCGGAAGCGGGCCGTGTCCAGGCCCAGGACGGTGGCGCCCTCCTCGCCGACCAGGAGCAGGTCCAGGGGGCGGGCCAGGGCCACGAGCAGCGCCGTGCCCGCGATCAGGGCGGCGCCGGGCAGGGCGAGCATGTCCCAGCGGGCGCTGCCGAGGCCGCCGAGCGTCCAGTACAGGACTTCCTTCAGGTGGTCCGCGCTGTCGGCCATGATCAGGATCAGGCTGGTCAGGGCGGAGAGGACGTACGAGACGGCCACGCCCGCCAGGATCAGGCGGCCTGTGGCGAAGCCGCCGCCGGACCTTGCCAGGGTGTAGACGACCAGCAGGGAGAGCAGGGCGCCCGCGAAGGCCGCGGCCGGGATGGTGACCGTGGTGGCCAGGCCCGCGCCCATGCCGAAGGCGCTGCCCAGGACGATGACGGCGACGGCTCCGGCGGAGGCGCCGGAGGAGACCCCGAGGAGGAAGGGGTCGGCCAGGGGGTTTCTCACCAGGGCCTGGAGGACTGTGCCGATGACCGCCAGACCCGCGCCCACGGCTGCGCCGAGCAGGACCCTGGGGAGTCGTACGTCCAGGACGATCGTGCGGAAGGGGGAGGGTTCTGCGCCTCCGGTGAGGATCGTCAGGACCTCTGAGGCGGGGATACGGACGGAGCCCAGGGCGAGGCCCGCCACGACCGCCGCCGCGAGGGCCACCAGCAGCGCTGCGACGACCGTGCCGTAGCGGAGTCTCTTCCCCGCCCCGGGCTGGTCGCCGTCCCTCACCGGCTTCGCCGAGTCCGCCGAGTCCGTCGAGTTCTCCGAGTCCGCTGAATCCGTCGAATTCGCCGAGTCCGCCCTCGAACGCCGGACGGGCTGAAGGACGGAAAGCCCCTTCACAGCTGGTCCGCCAGCTTGCTCACCGCTCCCGGGGCCCGCACCCCCACCACCGCGTCCGAGAGCGGCAGGACCGCGAAGCTCTTGTTCTTGACGGCGGGGACATCGGAGAGGACCGGGTCGTCCAGGAGGCGCTTCTTCTTCTGGGCGACGGTCGTGCCGCCGTAGTCGAGGATCACGATCGTCTCGGGCTTGCGGTCGACCACCGACTCCCAGGACGCGTCACCGAAGGACTTGTCCAGGTCGGCGAAGACGTTGCGGCCGCCCGCCCGCTCGATGATGTCGTTGCCGATGCCCCGGCCGCCCGCCGTGAACGCGGTCTTGTCGCCGCTGTCGTAGACGAAGACCGGGACGGGCTCGCGGTCCTTCGACTTCTTCGCCGCGTCCGCCAGTTCGCGCTCGGCGCCGCTCACCCACCGGTCGGCGCGCGCCCGTACCCCGAAGGTGGAGCCGACCTCCCGCACCTCGCGGTAGACGTCGCCCATGGTCACGGCCTTCTTCGCGCAGCCCTCGACGTTCAGGCGGCTCTCGGTGCCGGACTTCGCCAGGGCCTCGCGGCTGCGGCCCTCGCCCGCCAGGAAGGCGCTCGCGTAGCCGCCGTAGACGAAGTCAGGGTTCGCCGCCAGGAGCTTCTCGTACGAGGGGTACTCCTTGGCGAGGACCGGAGTGTCCGCGTAGGCCTTCGCGTACTTCGGCAGGACCTTGTCGTCGAGGTACGCCGTCCCGGCCAGGCGGTCCTTCAGGCCCAGTTCCAGCATCACCTCCGTCGCGTGCTGGTTCATCGTCACGGCGCGCTTCGGGGGTGCTTCGTACGTCGTCCTCACACCGCAGTTCGTGACCGTGTACGGGAAACCGGCGGTCTTCGCGGCGGGCTTGTCCGCAGCGGGGTCCGCGGCGGACGAGCAGGCGGCGAGCGGGACGAGCAGGGCCGCGGCTACGAGCACGCGTATGGGGCGGGGCATGGCTGAGCGCCTCCTCCAGGGGATTCCGCGTCCCCTGCGTCGTGGGAGAAGAAGGCGGCAGGTCAGTTCCTGACTGCCCCGCCCGCGGAGGGTGGGGTCACAGTGGCGGGACCGTGCCGGATTCGCACCGGCTTCCTGGGTCCTGCCGCCTCAAGGTGAGCTCAGTATGCCTGGACGACCTTCACCTCTTCTTCGGTGACCTCGCCCTCCACGATCCGGAAGGAGCGGAACTGGAAGTCGCCCGCGTCGTCGGCGTCGGCCGTGGAGACCAGGACGTAGTGGGCGCCCGGCTCGTTCGCGTAACTGATGTCCGTGCGCGAGGGGTACGCCTCGGTGGCCGTGTGCGAGTGGTAGACGATCACCGGCTCCTCGTCGCGGTCGTCCATCTCGCGGTAGAGCTTGAGGAGGTCGGTCGAGTCGAACTCGTAGAACGTGGGCGAGCGGGCCGCGTTCAGCATCGGGATGAAGCGTTCCGGGCGGCCGGTGCCCTCCGGGCCCGCGACCACACCGCAGGCCTCGTCGGGGTGGTCCTGGCGCGCGTGCGCGACGATCTGGTCGTGGAGGGCCTGGGTCAGGGTCAGCATGGCAGCCAGGATAAGCAGAAGGGCCGGTCCGTACCGAAGAGTGGTACGGACCGGTCCACATACTGGGATCAGGTGCCGATCAGGCGGTGATCAGGTGCTGCTCAGGTGCTGCTCAGATACTGCTCGGGCGGTGCTCAGGCACCGCTCAGACGGCGATCAGGACTTGACCGCGTCCTTCTGTCCCGCCTCGCCGCCACCCGTCGGCCGCGTGTCGTTGCGCTTCTGCATGACCAGGTAGCCGACGCCCAGGATGAGCGCCCACACCGGAGCCGCGTAGAGCGAGATCCGCGCGTCCTTGTCGATGCCCATCATCACGATGACCATGCCGATGAAGGCGAGGGCGAACCAGCTCGTGTACGGGGCGCCGGGCGCCCGGAAGGTGGACTGCGGCAGCTCGCCGCGGTCGGCCTTGCGGCGGTACTTGATCTGGCAGACCAGGATCATGATCCAGGCCCACATGCCGGAGATGGTCGCGAAGGAGACGACGTAGTTGAACGCCTCGCCCGGCCACTGGTAGTTGATCCAGACGCCGACCAGCATCAGCGCGGCGGAGAAGGTGGTGCCGACAAGGGGCAGGCCGTTCTTCGTGAGCTTGGTGAAGAACTTCGGGCCCTGGCCGTTCATCGCCAGGTCGCGCAGCATGCGGCCGGTGGAGTACATGCCGGAGTTGCAGGAGGACAGCGCGGCCGTCAGGACGACGAAGTTGACGATCGCGGCGCCGACGCCGAGGCCCATCTTGTCGAAGGCGGCGACGAACGGCGAGACGCCCGGCACGAACTCCGTCCACGGCACGACCGAGAGGATCATGATGAGCGCGCCGACGTAGAAGACGGCGATGCGCCACGGCACGGTGTTGATGGCCTTGGGCAGGACGGTCTTCGGGTCCTTGGACTCGCCCGCGGTGACGCCGACGAGCTCGACGGCGAGGAAGGCGAACATCACGATCTGCAGCGTCATCAGCGTGGAGCCGATGCCGTTGGGGAAGAAGCCGCCCTGGTCCCACAGGTGGGACACGGAGGCGGTGTCACCGGCGTCGGAGAAGCCGATGGTGAGGATGCCGACGCAGATCAGGATCATGCCGATGATCGCGGTGACCTTCACCATCGAGAACCAGAACTCGAGCTCACCGAAGAGCTTCACGGAGATCAGGTTGGCGCCGTAGAGGATGACCGTGAAGATCAGCGCGTATCCCCATTGAGGGATGGTGTCGTGTGTCCAGTACTGCATGTACTGGGCGGCCGCCGTGACTTCCGTGATGCCGGTGACGACCCAGAAGAGCCAGTACGTCCAGCCGGTCACGTACCCGAAGAACGGGCCGATGAATTCACGCGCGTACTCCGAGAAGGAGCCCGACACGGCGCGGTACATGAGCAGCTCGCCCAGGGCCCGCATGATGAAGAAGATGACGAGGCCCGCGATGGCGTACGCCAGGATGAGGCTCGGTCCGGCCTTGTGAATGGCCTTGCCCGCGCCGAGGAACAGGCCGGTGCCGATGGCACCGCCGATCGCGATCATCTGGATCTGCCGGGCGCCTAGCCCGCGCTGATAACCCTCGCCTGACGAGCCGGGCGCACCGCCCGTGCCGTCGGCCTCATTGCCGTCGTGATGCTCTTCGACCTGCGCTGAGGTCATGGTGACGCCTTTCTCCACGCTGATCCGTGCCCCGCAGACTGCGTATGGCCACGGGTCAGGTCCTGATCCCCCCGGATATGGATGGAGTGCTACCGGCGGTCTGCCGGCCCGAGCGCCACCCCGTGACATGGGTGGCGTCACCGAGTGGTCGTGAAGATTTATCACGGTCGCAACAGTGATCGGCGGGGCCGTGTGTGGCTCACGTCACGAGAAGAAGCGGACAAAATTCCCCCGCTGCGCCAAAGGTGGCCAGCGGAGTGACGCGATCGTTATCCGGATTTGAGCGTCCGATGAGCGAACGTGGGGTAACCGCTGCCCCATACACCGACTTTGCGGAAGTCACGGTGTGACTTCTAACCGATGAGCGTGCCCACCAGCGTCTCCTGCAGGCCGCCGAGCCAGAGGTAGGCCATCACCATCGGCTTGCGCGGGTCGGAGTCCGGCAGCTGGAAGAGCAGGTCCGTGTCGTCCTCGTCGGTCACTTCGAGGCGGGCGCCGATCGCGAGGCGCAGGTCGTTGAGCGCGCCGAGCCAGTGCTGCGACTCGTCGGTGGACAGCTTCAGGACGGCGCCGCCCTCGCCCTTCGACGTCATGGTGTCGAGGGAGCGGATCACCACCAGGGCGTCGTCGCGCTTCTTGGCCCGCAGGTCGTTCTCGGTGAAGCGCCTGAACTCCGACGAGTACGCGCGCAGTTCGTCCTCATCGGCCTTCTCGCTGCCGGGGCCGCCGTACGCGTCCGGCAGGAGCCGCTGGAGGACCGGGTCGGTGGGCGGCTCGCTCGGGCCCTCGGCGAACAGCTCCGCGAGGGGGTCGTCGGAGGCGTCCTCGGCCGGTCCTGGGCCGATCAGCTCCAGGAGCTGCACGGCGAGGGACCGGATGATCGAGATCTCGACCTCGTCGAGCGCGACGGCCGCGCCGCCCCCGGGAATGGCTTCGAATTGTCCTGGCATCAGATACGTCGCTACTTCCGGTCCTGCTGGAGGGTGGCCCAGAGGCCGTACCCGTGCATGGCCTGTACGTCGCGCTCCATCTCCTCGCGGGAGCCGGTGGAGACGACGGCCCGGCCCTTCTGGTGCACGTCCATCATCAACTTCGTGGCCTTCTCCTTCGAGTACCCGAAGTAGGACTGGAACACGTAGGCCACGTAACTCATCAAGTTGACCGGGTCGTTGTGGACGAGCGTGATCCATGGGACATCCGGCTCCGGTACGGCGAAGGTCTCTTCGGCCGATTCGGGGCGGGTGATCTCTGCGGGAACAGTGCAGCGGGCGGAGCCCATCCTTGGAGGGGCGGTGGCGGGAGACGGGCAGGACGTACTCACCTGGCCCATGCTGCCACTCACAGGGGGTGCTCGCACAAATGGACTCAGGAAATCGTCAGAGTGACGAGATGCGGGGTAGCATCCTTCGTATGAACACAGCGGACCTTGGGCTGCCGGTGGATGTTCCGTCGACCGCGCTCTTCACGGATCACTACGAGCTCACGATGCTGCAGGCCGCCCTGAAGGCCGGCACCGCCGATCGGCGCTCCGTCTTCGAGGCCTTCACGCGCAGACTGCCCGAGGGGCGCCGCTACGGAGTGGTGGCCGGAACCGGCCGGGTCCTCGACGCCGTCGAGAACTTCCGCTTCGACGCCGACGTCATCGGATTCCTGCGCGAGCGCCGTGTCGTGGACGAGGCGACTCTGGAGTGGCTCGCGGCGTACCGCTTCAGCGGCGACATCTGGGGTTACCCGGAGGGCGAGGTCTACTTCCCGGGCTCGCCGATCCTGCGCGTCGAGGGCTCCTTCGCGGAGTGCGTGCTCCTGGAGACGGTGATCCTCTCCATCCTCAACCACGACTCGGCGATCGCGGCCGCCGCTTCCCGGATGGCATCGGCCGCCGGGGAGCGCCCGCTGATCGAGATGGGCGCCCGGCGTACGCACGAGCTGGCCGCCGTCGCCGCGTCGCGCGCCGCGTACGTCGGCGGCTTCACCACCACGTCCGACCTGGCGGCCGGGTTCCGCTACGACATCCCCACGGTCGGCACGTCGGCCCACGCCTTCACCCTCCTGCACGACAACGAACGCGACGCCTTCCAGGCCCAGGTCGACTCGCTCGGCCCCGGCACGACCCTGCTCGTCGACACGTACGACGTGACCCAGGCCGTCCGCACCGCCGTCGAGGTCGCCGGGCCCGAGCTGGGCGCCGTGCGCATCGACTCCGGTGACCTGCTCCTGGTCGCGCACCGGGTGCGTCAGCAGCTGGACGAGCTCGGCGCCACGAAGACGAAGATCGTCGTGACCTCCGACCTCGACGAGTACGCCATCGCCTCGCTCGCCGCGGCGCCCGTGGACGCGTACGGCGTGGGCACGCAGCTCGTCACCGGGTCCGGGCACCCGACCTGCTCGATGGTCTACAAGCTGGTGGCCCGCGCGCACTCGGCGGACCCGAAGGCCCCGCTCGAGCCGGTGGCCAAGAAGTCCCTCGGCGCCAAATCGTCCGTGGGCGGACGCAAGTGGGCCGCCCGGCGGCCCGACGAGCACGGGGTCGCCGAGGCCGAGGTGATCGGCACGGGCTCGGTGCCGGTGGAGCTCGCCGACCACCAGCTCCTCGTCGAGCTGGTCAAGGGCGGTGAGGTGGTGGCGCGCGAGCCGCTCGACACCGTGCGCGACCGGCACGCGGCGGCGCGGGAGCGGCTTCCGCTGTCGGCGACGCAGCTGTCCAAGGGCGAGGCGGTCATCCCGACGGAGTACGTCTGACCCGGCGGGGTACGTCTGACCCGGCGGGATGCGTCTGAGCCGACGGAGTACATCTGACCCGGCAGGATGCGTCTGACCTGGCGGAACGCGCCTGCCCGCCGGGTTACGTCCGATTGTGCGCCGGAGCGCGACGGAGGGCGCTCGAACGCCTACTCCCGCAATGCGTTCCAAGTCTCTACGCTCGGTTCATCCGGCCGAGCCCCCCACACCTACGAGTCTTTGCCGAACCGAAGGACACCCGATGCGCCGCGCACTGATCGTCGTCGATGTGCAGAACGACTTCTGCGAGGGCGGCAGCCTCGCGGTCTCCGGGGGAGCCGATGTGGCCGCCGCGATCACCGAGCTGATCGGGCAGGCTCCCGCGGGCTACCGGCACGTGGTGGCCACCCGCGATCACCACATCGATCCGGGGGACCACTTCTCGGACCAGCCTGACTTCGTCCACTCCTGGCCCCCGCACTGCGTGGCGGGCACGGAGGGGGGCGGGTTCCACCCGAACTTCGCGCCGGTCGTCGCGTCCGGGGCGATCGACGCGGTCTTCGACAAGGGGGCCCACTCGGCCGCCTACAGCGGGTTCGAGGGCAGCGACGAGAACGACGTCACGCTGGCGGACTGGCTGCGGGAGCGGAAGATCACCGAGGTGGACGTGGTGGGGATCGCCACGGACCACTGCGTGCGCGCCACGGCGCTCGACGCGGCGCGGGAGGGCTTCGGCACGACGGTCCTGCTCGACCTGACCGCCGGCGTCTCCAAGGAGACGACGGAGCGGACCCTGGAGGAGCTGCGGGCAGCCGGAGTGGAGCTGACGGGCAAGCCGGTGGTCTAGAGCCCCGTAGGGGGCGCGGGGCTGTGCCGCGTAGGGGGGCTCGGGGCTATGCCCTGTCAGGGGGGCTCGGGGCTATGTCCCGTCAGGTGGGGGCTCGGGGCCGCCTTGCCCTGTCAGGGGCTCGGAGCTAGGCCCCGTCAGGGGCGCGGGGGCTCTGCCCCGTCAGGGGGCTCGGAGCTAGGCCCCGTCAGGGGCGCGGGGAACTGCGCGACCAGCCCCCACCGGCCCGCAGGTCCATCACAGCGACGCACGGGGCCCACCCAGAGCCGCAGAGCCCGCAGAGCCCGCAGAGCCCGCAGAGCCACAGCCGCAGGCGCAGAGCGCCCCTCACACGCCCGAAGGGCTGGCCTCCGGCCGGCCGGCGGGTCTCTGGCGCTTCAGCGCCCTTATCGGGTGCCACAACTCGTCCCTGCCGTCCGGCGCCGTACGCCATATCAGCCCGTCCGGGTGATGCAGGACCGCCGTGATCTCGTCCGGCGTCGGCGGCTCGGCGTTGCCCCGGAGATAGACGGCGCGCATGCCCAGATTCCGCAGACGCGTCAGCGCCCTGGCGCGGTTCATCGCATGGACGATCATCCGGACATCGCCGCCGCCCATGACCGGGCTCGGCAGGGTCAAGGCCACCACCACACTGCCGTTCGGCAGCTTGCTGAAACCTCCTGCGGACATGGCTGATCACACCCCCGTGAGACGTCGCACGGGGCCCCTGGCCGGACCCCGTGTCAATAAGCAATCCACAGGACGCACCTAAACACGATCGGCCGCCGCCCGCTAGAGGGCGACGGCCGATCATGGCTTGACCTGCGGAAATGCTAATTACTTCTTGGAGGGGCCCACCTGGACCGTGATCGAAGAGCCATCCTTCGGCTGCTTGACGATCTTGATCTGGGTGTTGGTGTCAGCGACCTTGACACTTCCCGTGCCGTTCTCCTTGTACCAGTAGGTGCCCTTGTGATCGTCGAAGACCGGGACACCCTTCTGGGACTTGATCTTCAGCGCGACGTCCGCGTTGTGGAGCGTGAACTTGTCCGTCGCGTACTTGCTGAAGGGCGCGTCGAACGGCTGGATCTTGTTCCGCAGCAGGGTGCCGTCCGCCCACTTGAGCGGCTTGGCGTGCGCGTCCACCGGAAGGATCAGACCCTCGCCGGGGTGCGCGCTGGTGTTGTTGTCCTTCTGCGAGGTGTCCCACTGCCAGACCATCAGGCCGGTCTGGTACGCGTAGTGCTCCACCCAGTCCGGACGCGACTTGGAGAAGCCGAAGTTGTACGGGCCGTTCTCCAGGGTCTTGTCGTACGACACGTACTGCCGGTTCTCGGCGAGGTAGTACTGGTCGTACTTCTTGGTGAAGGACTCGCCGATGCGCGAAAAGCCCTTCGCCGTCCAGCCGTTGTCGCCGCCCTCGGCGCCGTCCTCGAAGAGCTTGGCGCCATCCGCGGTGACCGCGAGCGCGTCGGCCGTGAAGCCCTTGCCGCCCGCGCCGCCGTCCGTCGAGTAACGGAAGCGGACGTCGATCTTCTTGCCGGCGTAGGCGTCGAGCGGGAACGCGAGCTTCTTGTACGCACCCGAGACACCGGTCAACGCGGGCTTGTCACCGGCGTCGCGCGGGATGGGCTTGCCGTCCGCGGTGCCGTCCACCGGCGTCCAGTTGGCGCCGCCGTCCGTCGAGACCTCGGTGTAGAGGTAGTCGTAGTTGGCCTCGATGTCCCACCAACCGTCCAGCGAGAGCTCGGCCTTGGACTTGCCGGTCAGGTCGACCGAGCGCGTCAGGGTGTTCTTGAGGTCGTCACCCTGGTCGCTCCACCACTGCTTGGAGCCCTCGGTGGGCTTGGTGACCGTGGTGGTGACGGCCTTCTTGGGCAGGTCGACGACGAGCGCCTGGCGGTGGCGCGTGTTGTACTCCGAGACGCCGAGTTTGTGCTCGGACGTCGTCGCAGCCTTGGCCTTGGCGTAGTCGAGCCAGCCCAGCTGGAACTTGTCCCACGCGGTCATGTCACCGGGCAGGTCACCGATGGCGTTCTTGCCGGTGCCGAGCCAGGATCCCGCCGACATCAGCGACCAGAAGCCGACCGAGTTCTCGCCCTTGCCCGAGGTGTCGTACAGGTCGGGCAGGCCCAGGTCGTGGCCGTACTCGTGGGCGAAGACGCCGAGTCCGCCGTTCTCCGGCTGCATCGTGTAGTCGCCGACCCAGATGCCCGAGTCGCCGATCTGCGTGCCGCCCGCCTTGTTGTCGGCAGGTCCCGTGTTGCCCGCGTCGTTGCCGTACGCGTACCAGCGGTGCGCCCAGAGGGCGTTGGTGCCCTCGGCGCCGCCGCCCGCCGACTCGTCCTCGCCCGCGTGCACGATCTGGAAGTGGTCGATGTAGCCGTCCGGCTCGTTGAAGTCGCCGTCGCCGTCGAAGTCGTAGCGGTCCCAGAGGTCGTACTTGGCGAGGTCCGCCTTGATCTGGGCGTCCGTGCGGCCCTGTGCCTTCTGGTCCTTGCTCCAGGAGGTCACGCCGTCCTTGACCGCGTCCCAGACGTTGGGGCAGTTGGTGTCGCCGCAGTAGTTGGAGCCGTACCGCGCCTCGTTGTAGTCGACCTTGACCCAGTCGGAGACCTCGCCGTCGACCGAGTAGCGGCCGGACGAGGTCTTCTCGTAGTAGGTCTTCAGGGACTCCTTGGTCTTGCCCTTGGCGTCCTTGCCCTTCCCGAAGTACAGGTCCTGGAAGTGCTTCTGGTTGTAGTCCTTCTGCCAGGCCGTGCTGTTGTCCTTCGCACGGTCCGGCTCGGCTATCTTGTTGTGCGCCGGTCCCGCCTTGCCCCCGTACTTCTTGACGGGCGGCTCGGGGCCGTCCGCCCCGTCGGGGTCGTACATGGTGGTGTCGTCCACCTTGTCCCCGAACTCCACCAGGATCGTGAAGATCTTGTCGGTCTTCTCCCGGCCGAGCTCGACGTACTTCTTGTCGTCGAGCTTCACGACCTGGGAGCCGCCGCGCTTCTGCACCTTGGCGTCACCCGCGACGACCTGCTGAAGCGCCGCCTTGCGCTGCTGCGCCTGCTGCTTGCTGAAGGGCCCGTCGAGGTCGTGGTCGACCTGCGCCTTGGCCCTGCTCGGGTCCTGCCGGTCGATGGCGGGAGCTCCGGTCGCCCCGCCGTCCTCGGCGGATGCCGTGGCTGCCGAGAACGTGGCGGCTGCCGCGGCCATCGCCACGGCAGCCGCGGTGGCTCTGAACGTCCGTCTTCTGACTGTCACTTGATGCTGTCCTCCCCCGCGTCCGCGCGAAGGCGGGCCGAGAGCCCCGGTCGGAGGAGGTCCGCGCGCGATACGCGTCACAAGTGACGACATTCGACCGGAGATACGGGAGAAAAGACAGACCTTGACTTGAACAGGCCAAGTGCACTATGCAGGCCTGGAGGTCCGCTATCCGAACGCGTGCACCCACCGCTCGGCATGGTCAACAGGCGCGCCCCACCGTCCACTTGGTGGACGTCATGAACCCGTGCGCCCCCCGTGCTGCCGCACCGTGGGTTAGGTCACGCTTACTGCCCGTTCCCGTCGGGCATGCAGCGGATTAGAGTCATTCGTCGGTGCGCCACAGTGCGAGGCGGCACATATCAAGCCGCCGCAGCCGAGCACCCTTTGATTCGCGTTACAGCTTCATATTGGGCTCGACCACCCCCGCATCCGCTTCCCCGAGGACGGATTACGCCATGCCTCGTCCCATGTCGCTGCCTCGCCCCACCCCTGCTCAGGTCACCTATGGCACGCTGACCGTCATTTTCTCCACGCTCGCCATGCTGCTGCTCTCCCAGACGAGTTCGGGCGTCGGTGTCGCGGTGATAGCCGTCGCCGCGCTCGGCCTCGGATTACTCGTGGCCATGACGGTTCCCCAACCGAAACCCGCAGCCTCACCGGCCGCGGAGGCCGCCCCCGTCCCACCGGCGGCCGAGAGGCGCGTTCCTCTCCAGCGGACCGCCACTCCCGTGCTCGCCGAGCCCCTGCACGGGCCGACGGGCCCGTGAGGATCACGAGCCCGCCGATTCCACCGCTGCTACCGCTGCTACCGCTTCTACCGCCGCACCTGTTGCCGCCGCGGTAGCCGTAACCTCTGCCGTCAGCCGGTGCTGACCACCACCGTCTTGGCAGCCTTGTCGTGCAGGCCCTGCTTGTAGGGCTTGTCGAAGAAACTCCAGCCGCCGCAGATCGCTGTCCAGATGCAGGCACAGCAGAAGGCGAACGGCAGCCAGAGCACGGCCGCGCGGACGAGCGCGGTCTGCGTGGTCGGGGTCGCCCCGTCATTGAGGTTCGCGACCCTCAGCCCCAGCCACTTCTTGCCCAGGGTCTGGCCCGTCTTGGAGATCATGAAGGTGTCGTACGCGATGTAGAGCACGGCGGCGAGCAGCGACTGCCCGAAGCTCTTCCCGTACTGGACCTTGTCCGGGTCGACGTCGAACTCGCTCGTGCCGAAGGCCCAGGAGAGCAGCCAGACGATCACGCCGATGATGATCATGTCGAGAATGCGGGCGAGTACGCGCTTGCCGCTCGGTGCCAGGGGCGGCATACCGGCGAGGGGGTCACCGGCGCCGCCGTAGGGATCCCCGCCTCCGCTTCCGCCGTACGGCGGGGGTGGCGGGGGCGTGCCGTACGGGGAGCCGCCGCCGTCCTGCGGGGGCGTGCCGTAGGGAGAGCCGCCGCCGCCCTGCGGGGGCGTGCCGTAAGGAGAGCCGCCGCCGCTGTCCTGCGGGGGCTGCTTCCTGAAGGGGTCGTTGTCGTCGGGGGGCGGCGGGTATTGCGGCGGTTCGGTACTCATGGTGCGAGTCGACCGCGAGTGGGCCGGGGGCGCATCCGGCGAGCGGCTGTCCGGGTTAAAGGGGACTCTCTCCCAGGCCCCGCCCCTTCCCGGCTGTATCGATCGCCGGACGGGCTGGATTTCCAGCCCGTCCGGCGATCGAGGACGAACTCGGCGAAGCCGGTGATGGCGGTGCCTAAGGCCCAGGGGCCAGCTACCCCGCCACAAACGTTCCCGCAGCCTTGTCGTGCCAGCACTGCCGCCACGGCCTGTCGAACACGCACCACAGGACCCCGACGATCCCGATGACCAGGACCCCCGGCACCACATAGACGAGCCACCGCTTCAACGCGGCCCCGAACGTCGGCGTCTCGTGCTCCTCCATGTCCCTCACCTGGAGGCCGAAGACCTTCTTCCCCAGCGTCCGGCCCCACTTGGCCGTGGGCAGCACCTCATAGAGGACGCCGAAGAGGAGCAGCACGGCCAGGACCATCCCGAGGTAGCCCGCCGTGGTGCCGTCGAGCAGCCATACGGTGACCTTCTCGCCGGACATCTTCGCCGCGTCGATCTTGCTGTCGACGTGATCGGCGGCCTTCGTGCCGAGCGGCAGCGCCGCGGCCCCGGTCACGGCCACGAGGAGGACCGTGTCGATGAGCCGCGCGGCGAACCGCTTGCCGAGCCCCGCGGGCCGCCCCGCCGCCTGGTTCTGCGCCATGGCGAGGAACGGGTCGTTGGCCACCGGCTTCCACGGCACCACGGGCTGCTGCTGCCCGTCCCCCTCGGCGAGCTGGTGCACCTGCTGCGCCCACGAGGGCGAGCCGCCGCCGGGCCCCGAGGTCATGGGCGAGACCGACCCGGCCGGCGCACCGCCCTGCTGAGGAACGGACGGCTGAGCAGGAGCAGGGGCGGGTGCGGGTGCGGGTGCGGGTGCGGGCGTCGGCGCGGGCGCCGCGGCCTGGGGAGGTACGGAGGTCTGCGGCGGCGCCGGAGTCCGCTCCGCCGTACCGGACGACTTCGGGCGCAGCGCCCGGATCGCCATGGTGCCTTCGGTGGCGGGCGAGGCCGCGGTGGGGCGCACCGGCCCGGCGGGCCTGCGGAACGTCACCGTGCCCTCCGCCGACGGCTGCTCCTGCTTGGGCGGCGTACTTGACGGCGTACCTGACCCGCCCGGCTTGATCGCGCGGATCTGCACGGTGCCGGGGCCGTTCGTCTCCGGGGAAGGAGAGGGAGAGGGAGAGGAGTTGGCGGAGGGGGTGTCCGCCGGGGTCGACGCACCCCGCACCCGAGGATCGCGCGGATCGCGCGGCTCCCCCGCCCCCGGAGCACTCGGCTGCTCGGGCCCACCCCACGAGACCCGCTGCTCCTGCTCGCCACCGAGCCCCGCCTGCCGGGCCGAGTCCGCCTGCCACGCGGAGGCAGGTTCGGGCCTGGCACCGTGCTGCGAGGCGTCGGCGTCAGCGGCGCTGCCCGCCACCAAGGGCTCTTCGTCGAAGAAGTGCGGACCGGTCTCCTCCGCGGGCAGGGACGCGCGCGTGGACGCGGGCAAGGACGCGGGCGCGGAGGCGGACGCGGGCGCCGATCCCGGAGGCGCGGGGAGCGACTCTCCGTCCGTCGGAGCGGGACGGCTTGTCCCGGGCACCCAGGCCGCGCCGTTCCAGTACCGGACATATCCGGGAATGGACGGATCGGGGTAGTAGCCTTCGCGGGGCCTGTCGTCGCCTGGGGCCGGAGTTGGGGCGCTCATGTCCGTCGTCCCGTATCTGCTCGGGGGTCTTTTTGAGGCTCCACATCTATCAGACCTGTGCGTCCCCCTGTGCGAGTCCTGCCCCACAGACCACTTTCCGGGCACAGTTCGGCCTCGTACGGAGAAAGTTTCAAAAACCCGCGTAACGCTCCGCCCCCGCCGCGCTCTCTCCTTGCACGGACCCGCTCCAGGGCCCTGAACAAGGAAGGAACAGCACCGACATGCACACCGTGGTGGAACGCGAGCTTGAGCTCAAACTCGTCCTCTCGCCGGAACGCGCCATCCCCGTTCCGGCCCGCCTCACCTACCGCACCGAAGATCCCTACGCCGTCCACATCGCCTTCCACATCGGCTCCGATCACCCCGTGAACTGGACGTTCGCCCGCGAACTCCTGGTCGAGGGAGTCTTCAGGCCCTGCGGGCACGGCGACGTCCGGGTCTGGCCCACCAAGGTCGACGGGCGCAGCGTCGTTCTGATGGCGCTGAGTTCACCCGACGGTGACGCCCTCCTCGAGGCACCGGCGCCCGCCGTGTCCGCCTGGCTCGAGCGCACGCTGCGGGTGGTCCCTCCGGGCTCTGAGGCAGAGCGGCTCGGCATCGACGACGGCCTCGCCGAGCTGCTCACACCGACCACGGGCCGTGTCGACGAGCTGTGGCTGCGCGACCCCTGGCCCTCGGACGAGTCCAATGACGGTGAGTGAGCTGGCGCGTGAGGACCGGGATCAGAACAGCTTGCCGGGGTTGAGGAGGGAGAGCGGGTCGAAGGCGGCCTTGATGGAGCGCTGCACCTCCACGCCCACCGGGCCGATCTCGCGGGCGAGCCACTCCTTCTTGAGGACGCCCACGCCGTGCTCGCCGGTGATCGTGCCGCCGAGTTCCAGGCCCAGGGCCATGATCTCGTCGAAGGACTCACGGGCGCGGCGGCCCTCGTCGAGGTCGGCCGCGTCGAAACAGACGGTGGGGTGGGTGTTGCCGTCGCCCGCGTGCGCGCAGACCCCGATCGTGAGGCTGTACTTATCGGCGATGCGGTCGACGCCTTCGAGCATGTCGGCGAGCTTCGAGCGCGGCACGCACACGTCGTCGATCATCGTCGTGCCCTTGACGGCTTCGAGCGCGGTGAGCGACAACCGCCGCGCCTGGAGCAGCAGTTCGGACTCGGCAGCGTCCTCGGCCGGGACCACCTGGGTGGCACCCGCGGCCTCGCAGAGCGCACCGACGGCCGCGAGGTCGGCGGCCGGGTCCGCGGTGTCGAAGGCGGCGAGCAGCAGTGCTTCGGTGGTCTCCGGGAGTCCCATGTTGGCAAGCGCGTTCACGGCCCTGATGGTCGTACGGTCCATCAGTTCAAGGAGTGAGGGGACGTGCCCCCCTTCCATGATCTTGCATACGGCGTCGCACGCGGCCTTCGCCGAGCCGAACTCGGCGGCGAGCACCAGCTGTTGGGGCGGCTGTGGCTTCAGGGCGAGGGTCGCGCGGACGACGATGCCGAGGCTGCCCTCGGAGCCGACGAACAGGCGTGTGAGGTCGTAACCGGCGACGCCCTTGGCCGTGCGCCGTCCGGTGCTCATGAGCCGCCCGTCGGCGAGGACGACGTCGAGACCGAGGACGTACTCCGCCGTCACCCCGTACTTCACGCAGCACAGGCCGCCCGAGGCGGTGCCGATGTTCCCGCCGATGGTGCACGTCTCCCAACTGGACGGGTCCGGCGGGTAGTAGAGACCGTGTTCGTTCACCGCGCGGGAGAGCGTGGCGTTGACGACGCCGGGTTCGACGACCGCGATCCGGTCGACGGGGTTGATCTCCAGGATGCGGTCCATCTTGACCAGGGACAGCACGATGCAGCCCTCGCTGGCGTTCGCGCCGCCCGAGAGGCCCGTGCGGGCGCCCTGCGGCACCACCGGGATCCGTAGCTCGGTCGCCGTGCGCATGACGTGCTGGACCTGTTCGACGGTGCGCGGCAGGACGACGACGGCCGGGGTGCCCGCGTCGCAGAAGCTCGCCATGTCGTTCGCGTAGGAGGACGTGATGTCGGGGTCCGTGAGGACGGCATCGGCGGGAAGGCCGCCGTGGCCCTCATGGCCGTCGTGGCCGTCGTGGCCCTCGTGGCCCTCGTGGCCCTCTAGGAGGAGTTCGATGAGTGTGCGGCTCATGATCACAGCCTCGCACCCGGGGCCATCGGTGTGAACCCGTGTGCGACGCCGGTCCGCATGCCGGGATGTGCTCTTCGTATTGACGCACAGTGAGCGCCATGGACATCGAGAGCCGGTCCGAGCCCGTGACCGAGAGGGACGAGAAGGACGAGCGGGACGGGAAGGACGGGAAGGAACAGCGGCCGTCACCCGCGTCCGCGCCCGCCGTCCGGAGCGAGTCGCCACGGGGCTCGCGCCGCTCCCCTCTCGTGCGGCGGGCGCTGATCGGCTCCGTCGCCGGGTGCGTGGTGCTCGGCGGCGTACTGGTGCTGCGGCCCGACGGGGGCGGGAAGGCGGCGCCGCCCGCTCTCGGTCCCGCCGGGCGGGCGATGGCGGCGGCGGGTGCCGGGGCTCCGGCGGCGCTGCCCGACCTCACCGTCCTGATCGGGGAGCGCGAGGCGCACCTGCGCGAGAATCCCGGTGACGACGAGTCGTGGGCGGTGCTCGGGGCCGCCTACGTCGAGCGAGGGCAGCGGACCGCGGACTCCGCGTACTACCCCAGGGCCGAGAAGGCGTTGCGTACGTCCCTGAAGACCCGGCCGCAGGGGAACGCGCGGGCGCTGACCGGCATGGCGGTGCTCGCGAACGCGCGGCACGACTACCGCGGGGCGAAGAAGTGGGCCCAGAGCGCGGTCGCGCTCGCGCCGAAGAGGTGGTCGGCGTATCCCTCCCTGATCGACGCGTACAGCGGCCTGGGCGACGCGAAGGGCGCGGACAAGGCCCTGGAATCCCTCCAGGAACTGAACGCGAACGCCACCTCCGTGATGGCGCGCTCCGGGCAGGTCTACCGGGACCGCGGCTGGCGCGAGAACGCGGCCGTGGCGCTGATGGACGCGGCGGCGCTGGCGGAGGGGCCCGCGCAGAAGGCGGCCTGCCTGTACCTGGAGGGCGAGCTGGCGTGGGAGCGGGGCGAGCCGTCGGAGGCCCTGCGCTACTACGACGCGGCACTGGCCTCTGACCCGGACCACCACCCCTCCCTCGCCGGGAAGGGCCGGGCGCTCGCGGCTCTCGGCCGTACGTCGGAGGCGCTACGTTCCTACCAGAACGCGCTGGTCAGGCAGCCCGCACCGGAGTACGCCCTGGCCCTTGGCGAGTTGTACGAGTCGCTGCGCCTGACGCCGGCCGCACGGGCGCAGTACGACGTGCTGCGGGCCCGGGTGAAGCAGGAGGGGGTCAACGGCGTCAACGACGAACGGATCCTCGGCCTCTTCGAGGCGGACCACGGGGACGCGGACGAGGCGGTGGACCGGCTGCGGGCGGAGTTCAAGCGCCATGGGAGTCCGGAGGTGGCGGACGCGTTGGGCTGGGCGCTGCACCGGGCCGGTGAGGACGAGGAGGCCCTGAAACTGGCGACGCGGGCCACGGACAAGGGGCCGCGGAGTGCGGTGTTCGCGTATCACCGGGGTGAGATCGAGCGGGAGCTCGGCAGGTACGGGGCGGCGCGGCGGCACATCGGTGAGGCGCTGCGCCTGAACCCCCATTTCTCCCCTCTCCTCGCCCCGGAGGCCAGGGAGGCTCTGAAGTCCCTGGGCGAGCCCCCGGACGGCGGCCCGGACCAGATGTACGCCCCCGCGCCCCCTCCGGCGGCAGCACCCCCGCGGCCCTCTGCCCCTAGGCCAACCCGACAGAGCTGACCCCACCTCTTCACCCAGGGTCCTGTCCCGGCGCTGCGCGCCGGATGCCTCCCACCCACCCACCCGATCACCCCGCATCACAGGGCTACGGGAAAACCACCACGGTGCGGGGCGATCGGGAGGCGGTGGTGGGCGACGAGCAGGCGCCCCGCGTGCACGGTTGCACGCGGGGTAATGGGCGGGTGGGCGGGAAAACATCCGGCGCGGAGCGCCGGGACAGGACCAGGCGCCCACGCTCACGTCCGCTACAAGCGAGCCGTACCGATCAACGCGTTGCGGGTGATCAGGCCGGTGAGGGCAGGCTCCGTGAGGGAGTCAGTGGACGCAGGCCGCAGAGGCAGGACCATGTAGCGGGTCTCCGCGCTGGAGTCCCACACCGTGATCCCCGTCTCGGAGGGCAGCACGAGGCCGAACTCCGCCAGCACGGCCCTCGGTTCCCGCACCACCCGCGACCGATACGCCTCGCTCTTGTACCAGCTGGGAGAAGGCCCGAGCAGCCGCACCGGATAGCAGGAGCAGAGCGTGCAGACGACCACGTTGTGAGTGTGGGCGGTGTTCTCCACCACCCGGAGGCGCTGCGGCTGGACGCCGCCCGCCGCGTAACCCAGCTCCGCCACCGCGGACGTACCGTCCGCGAGCAGGCGCTCCTTGAACTCCGGGTCCGTCCAGGCCCGTGCGACGACCCGCGCCCCGTTCAGCGGGGACGACCCGGCGAGGAACGCGTCGAGGGCCTCGTCCAGCACGGCCCCGGCGACGATCCCCCGCTCCTCCAACAGGGCTTCCAACTCCCGCACTTGGCGGGAGATCGCCGCATCCGAGTGCGTACCGGACATCAGTTGGCCCCCGATTCCGGTGCCGATTCCGGTGCCGATTCCAAGTAGCTCTCCCACAGGTCAAGGACCACCCCGTGGTCCCCCTCGCCCCACAGCTCCCGCGCGGCGAACCGCACCGCGTACACCTGCTCCACCGGCGCGTCCCCCCGCCCCAGCGAGCTGACGTCCGCCAGCGCGTGCCGCCCCTCGGGTTCGAGGACCACGCCCCGCTTGCCCCGGGCGTAACGCGGCAGGCGGGTGTGGTGGGGCGGGTCGTGGTGGACGGTGCGGACGCGGGCGCCCGGAGCGAACCGGTCGTCAGGCATCCAGCTCACCCTCCGCCACCACGCCCTTGCGCACCAGCAACACCCGGATCGCGTGGAACCACCGCTCGTAGTACGACGCCGCCAGGTACTCCCCCGGCGGCATCGTCTCCACCGCGTCCCTGAACTCGTCCAGGTTGTAGACGCCTTCACGCACCAGCGCACTGTTGAGCGCGAACACCCGCGCCTCCCAGTCCGCGTGGAAGGGCTCCGTGTCGTCGGTGGTGTCGACGGGCCCGAAGCCCGTCATCCCGCCGACGTCATTGATCCTGGCCATGCCCGCACTCTAGCCAGCGACGGGCGCCGGGGTCCCGGGGTCCTGGAGGTTGCCCCGCTTGGTCCTAGAGGTTGCCCCGCTTCTCCTGCTCCCGCTCGATCGCCTGGAACAGGGCCTTGAAGTTGCCCTTGCCGAAGCCCATCGAGCCGTGCCGCTCGATCATCTCGAAGAAGACCGTCGGGCGGTCCTGGACCGGCTTGGTGAAGATCTGGAGCAGGTAGCCGTCCTCGTCGCGGTCGACCAGGATCTTCAGCTCGCGCAGGATGTCGACGGGGACGCGCGTCTCGCCCGCCCACTCCCCCAGCGTGTCGTAGTACGAGTCCGGCGTGTCGAGGAACTGGACGCCGGCCGCGCGCATGGTGCGTACGGACTCCACGATGTCGTTCGTGGCGAGCGCGATGTGCTGGACGCCCGCGCCGCCGTAGAACTCCAGGTACTCGTCGATCTGGGACTTCTTCTTGGCGATGGCCGGCTCGTTGATGGGGAACTTCACCTTGAGGGTGCCGTCCGCGACCACCTTCGACATCAGCGCGCTGTACTCCGTGGCGATGTCGTCGCCCACGAACTCCTTCATGTTCGTGAAGCCCATGACCTTGTTGTAGAAGGCGACCCACTCGTTCATCTTGCCGAGCTCGACGTTGCCGACGCAGTGGTCGATCGCCTGGAAGGTGCGCTTGGCGGGCGGCTCGACGATCGGGGAAGCGGCGGAGTAGCCGGGCAGGTAGGGGCCGTCGTAGCCGGTGCGGTCGACGAGGGTGTGGCGGGTCTTGCCGTACGTCGCGATGGCGGCGAGGACGACCGTGCCGTTCTCGTCCTTGACCTCGTAGGGCTCGGTGATCCCGCGGGCACCGTGCTCGACGGCGTACTCGTACGCGGCGCGCGCGTCCGGCACCTCGATGGCGAGGTCGACGACGCCGTCGCCGTGCTCGGCGACATGGCCCTCGACGAAGTGGCCCCAGTCCGTCGAGGCCTTGATGACGGAGGTCAGGACGAAGCGGGCGCCGCCGTTGGTGAGCACGTACGACGCGGTCTCGCGGCTGCCCGTCTCCGGGCCCGAGTACGCCACGAGTTTCATGCCGAAGGCCGTGGAGTAGTAGTGCGCCGCCTGCTTGGCGTTGCCCACGGCGAAGACGACCGCGTCCATTCCCTTGACCGGGAAGGGGTCGGCCTCGCGCGCGGTGTGGGGGGTGGTGGCCGTGTGCTGGGTGTTCGCAGTAGTCGCCATGTCCGCAGGCTCCCGCCGTATCGCAAGGTGCGCAATAGTTTGCGTATTCAGTGGTCAATCTGCCCAGTGAGAGGTCACCGTCAGCGGGCTATCTGTACATGATGACCACCCCACGAGCGGAGAAGAACACGCCATGACGATCGATCATCTGGACGGCAGGCTCATCGTGCTGCTCGCGCGCGAACCCCGCATCGGCGTCCTGGAGGCGTCGCGCCGGCTCGGCGTCGCGCGCGGGACCGTGCAGGCCCGGATGGACCGTCTTCAGTCGAACGGAGTCATCCGCGGCTTCGGTCCCGAGGTCGACCCCGCCGCCCTGGGCTACCCCGTCACCGCCTTCGCCACCCTGGAGATCAAACAGGGCCAGGGCGCCGACGTACGGGCGCATTTGGCCACCGTCGCGGAGGTCCTCGAACTGCACACCATCACCGGCCACGGAGACATGCTCTGCCGTCTCGTCGCCCGTTCGAACGCGGATCTCCAACGTGTGATCGACCGCGTCCTGGGTTTTGATGGCATCGTCCGGGCCTCCACGGCGATCGTCATGGAGAACCCTGTTCCGCTGCGGATCATCCCCCTGGTGGAGCAGGCGTCAGAGGACACCTGACGCGGGTAGACAAGAGAACGAGCGGTCGGACAGCGGCCGAAAAGACACAGCGAACAGCCGAACGGACACAGCGCGGTACGCCCCCACGACGTACGCGGCACGCGGGCACCGGGAGACTCCCGGCGCCGTCTGAACCGCGCCTGGGCGAGGTGAGCAGTTCAGTGAACTTCTGGGACTACCTCGGCAACCGCCACCAGCAGTTGCTGACGGACGCGTATCAGCACGCCAGTGCGGTCTTCCAGTGCATGGTCGTGGCGACCGTCATCGGGGTGCTGATCGGCGTCATCACGTACCGCAGCGACTGGGCGGGCAACCTGGCCACGACCGCGACCTCCACCATCCTGACCATCCCGTCGCTCGCCATGATCGGTCTGCTGATCCCCGTCGTCGGCCTCGGTGTCGCCCCGACGGTCATCGCCCTGACCCTCTACGGCCTGCTCCCCATCGTGCGCAACGCCATCGTGGGCCTGCGCGGCGTCGATCCCTCCCTGGTCGACGCGGCGAAGGGCATCGGCATGTCGCGCGCCGCGCGTCTCGTCAGGGTCGAGCTGCCGCTCGCCTGGCCGCCGATCCTGACCGGCATCCGCGTCTCCACGCAGATGCTGATGGGCATCGCGGCCATCGCCGCGTACGCGTCGGGCCCCGGCCTCGGCAACGAGATCTTCCGCGGCATCGGCTCGCTCGGCAGCAAGAACGCGCTCAACCAGGTGCTCGCGGGCACGCTCGGCATCATCATCCTGGCGCTGCTCTTCGACGCCGCGTACGTACTGATCGGCCGCCTGACCATCTCTAGGGGTATCCGTGTCTGAGACCACCGCGACCAACACCGACGACGGGGCGACGGCCGCGGGTGCGGCGGCCCCGAACGACACCACGGGCGCGACGATCGAGCTGGAGAACCTCACCAAGCGGTACGCGGGCACCAGCGACCCCGCGGTGGACAGCGTCAGCATGGAGATCAAGGCGGGCGAGATCGTCATCCTCGTCGGTCCATCGGGCTGCGGTAAGTCGACCACCCTGAAGATGATCAACCGGCTCATCGAACCGACAAGCGGCCGCATCCGCATCGGCGGCGAGGACGTCACCGACATGGACCCGGTCAAGCTGCGCCGCAAGATCGGGTACGCGATCCAGTCGTCCGGGCTCTTCCCGCACATGACGGTCGCCCAGAACATCGCCCTCGTGCCGAAGATGATCGGCTGGGGGAAGTCGAAGATCAAGAACCGGGTCGAGGAGATGCTCGACCTCGTCGGGCTCGACCCGGCCGAGTTCCACGGCCGCTATCCGCGCCAGCTCTCCGGCGGTCAGCAGCAGCGCGTGGGGGTCGCGAGGGCGTTGGCCGCCGATCCGCCCGTCCTCCTGATGGACGAGCCGTTCGGCGCGGTCGACCCGATCACCCGCGACCACCTCCAGGACGAGCTGATCCGGCTCCAGCACGAACTGCACAAGACGATCGTCTTCGTCACGCACGACTTCGACGAGGCCATCAAGCTCGGCGACCGCATCGCGGTGCTGCGGGAGCGCTCGCACATCGCGCAGTTCGACACCCCGGAAGCCATCCTCACCAACCCCGCCGACGACTTCGTCTCCGGTTTCGTGGGGGCGGGCGCGGCTCTGAAGCGGCTCAACCTCACCCGCGTACGCGATGTGGAGATCGCCGACTTCGCGACGGTGACCGTCGACGATCCGCTCCAGGACATCTTCGACAAGCTGCGTGACAGCGGCACGAACGAACTGCTGCTCCTCGACAAGCGGCGCCGCCCCTACAAGTGGCTGCGGCGCGGCGATCTGATGCGCGCCGAGGGGTCGCTGGCCCGCGCGGGCACTCTCGTCCACGACACGGTCACCCGCGACGCCACCCTGCGCGACGCGCTCGAAGCGGTCCTCACGGACAACGCGGGGCGGGTCGCGGTCACCGGGCGGCGCGGCGAGTTCACCGGCGTCGTGGACATGCAGACGCTGATGAACTCCGTCCACGAGATGCTGGAGGCCGACCGGCTCGACGCCGTGGAGCACCAGCACGAACTGCAGGAACAGCGTTCCCTGTTGACCCATCACGAGCAGGAGGGCGACGGAGGGGCGGCACAGGCGTGAGCGGCACCCCCGGGAGCGACCCCCGGTTCCCCGAGCACACGCCGTCGCCCGGCGACGGACCCGGCCCGCGGCCCGACGGCGAGCACGAGGTCAAGGGCCACCCCTTCCGCGACACGGGCGAGGCCGCCGAGCAGGAGGCGCCCCCGCCATCGGCGTCGGCCACGGGCCGGGCGCGGCGGCGGATCGGATGGCAGAAGCTGACCGTCCTGCCCGTGTTCCTGATCGTGCTCCTGCTGCTCACCTGGTGGTGGTTCCAGCAGGCCGACCTGGACTCGATCTCCACGAACGCCCTGGCGGATGGCAACGTCTGGCTCAGGCTCCGCCAGCACATCCAACTGACGGTGATCTCCACCTTCTTCGTGCTGATCATCGCGATCCCGCTCGGCATCCTGCTGACCCGCAAGAAGCTCCGCAAGGGGGCGCCCGTCGCGATGGCCCTGGCCAACATCGGCCAGGCGACACCGGCGATCGGCCTCCTGGCCCTCCTGGTGATCTGGATCGGCATCGGCGAGAAGGCGGCCCTGATCGGCATCATCATCTACGCCGTCCTGCCGGTGCTCTCCAACACGATCGCGGGCCTGAACGCCAACGACCCGACCCTGCTCGAAGCCGCGCGCGGCATCGGCATGTCGGCATGGGGAGTCCTCGGCAAGGTCGAACTCCCGCTGGCCGTACCGCTGATCCTGGCGGGTGTGCGCACCGCGCTCGTCCTGAACGTGGGCACGGCGACGCTCGCCACGTTCGGCGGTGGCGGCGGGCTCGGCGACCTCATCACCACCGGGATCACCAACCAGCGGATGCCGGTGCTCATGCTCGGCTCGATCCTGACGATCGCGCTCGCGCTGCTCGTGGACTGGCTGGCCTCCCTGGCCGAGCTGGTCCTGCGTCCGCGCGGACTGGAGGCCGGGTCATGAGGACGAGAACGAGGATGAGGATGACGTTGCGTACGGCGGCCGTCGGCGCCGTGGGCGGGGCTCTCCTGGTGAGCTGCGGCCTCACCAGCGGCAGCCCGATGGTGGACGACGTCAAGCCGGGCACGGTCGGCAAGGGGCTGCCCCTGAAGGGCGCCGACCTCACCGTCGCGTCCAAGGAGTTCACCGAGCAGCTGGTCCTCGGCGCGATCATGGGCATCGCCTTCGAGGCGGCCGGCGCGGATGTCCTCGACCGGACGGGCATCCAGGGTTCGATCGGCGCCCGCGAGGCCGTCAAGAGCGGTGACGCGGACGCCATGTACGAGTACACGGGCACCGCCTGGATCACGTACCTCGGCAACTCCGAGCCCATCGACGACCCGCACAAGCAGTGGGAGGCGGTGCGCAAGGCGGACGCGAAGAACGGCGTCACCTGGCTGCCGCCCGCCGACCTCAACAACACCTACGCGCTTGCCATCAACAAGAAGAACGAGGCCAAGTACAAGCCGAAGACGCTCTCCGACGTGGCGGCCCTGTCGAAGTCGGACCCGAAGGCGGTCACGCTGTGCGTGGAGAGCGAGTTCTCCTCGCGGGAGGACGGTCTGCCCGGCATGCAGAAGGAGTACGGGATGAAGATCCCCAACTCCAACATCACCAAGATGGACACCGGGATCATCTACACCCAGGTCTCCAAGGGGTCGTGCGTGTTCGGCGAGGTCTTCACCACGGACGGCCGCATCAAGGCGATGGACCTGTCGGTGATGAAGGACGACAAGCACTTCTTCCCCAACTACAACGCCGCCCCGGAGATCAACAGCAAGGCCCTGAAGGAGCATCCGGAGATCGAGAAGGTCCTGGACCCCATCACGAAGAAGCTGAACAACACGGTGGCCCAGGAGCTGAACTCCAAGGTGGATGTGGACGGCCAGGACCCGCATGAGGTGGCCAAGGAGTGGTTGGTGAAGGAGGGGTTCGTCAAGGAGTGACGCCGCTCGAATCCGGGCATGCACCCCGACATCCATCTGCGGCTGCACCACACCCGCGCCGCCGAGCTCCACCGCGCGGCACCCTTACAGAGGCACCCCCGCCTCCGTACTCAACTGGGCTGGGCCCTGGTCGAGTTGGGGCTGCGGCTGGTCAGCAGCTCGGAACCTTCCCGCCCCGCTCCAGGGAACGCAACGCGTCAACCGTGCCCTTCAGTGTCGTGATCGGAATCAGCCGCAGCCCCTTCGGCAGCTCCGCCTGAGCGTCCGAGCACTCGGCCTCGGGGACCAGGAAGACCGTCGCCCCGTCCCGCTTCGCGGCCTGGGTCTTCATCGAGACACCGCCGACCGGGCCGACCTCGCCGTCGTCGGCGATCGTGCCGGTGCCCGCGATCTTCCGGCCGCCCGTCAGGTCTCCGCCGCTGCCGTTGCCGTCGATCAGGTCGATGATGCCGAGCGAGAGGAAGAGGCCCGCGCTCGGGCCCCCGACCTTGCCGAGGTCGACCTTCACCTTCACCTTGTCGGTGCCGTCCACGCCGTTCGCGTCGAGGTAGGAGAGCGCGGCCTTCGTGGCCGTGTCCTGCGACTTCTTCATGTCGCCGAGGTTGTGCTTCTCGACTTCCTTCACGTTGTTGCCCGTGGGGTACACCGAGTCCTTGGGCATCACGGCACGGTCCGTACGGAACCAGCCGTCCACCACGTCGCTCAGGCTCACGTCCATGTCGGGCCCCGTGGCCACGATCGTCGTCATCCGCAGCTGCCCGCTCGTCTCGCGGGTGGGCGCGCCGGTGATCGAGATGACCCGCTTGCCCTCGCTCGTGCCGAGCACGTTCGCCGTCGACCCCGGCTGGGCCACGGCGAACGGCAGCGGCGCGAGGGCGGCGACCGCGAACAGGGCGACCACGGGGACGGCACAGACGGCGATGACCTGGGGACGCGTGAGACGAGAGAGGGAGAACACGGGATCAATCTAACGTGCGGTGGGACGGACGAGCCCGTCCGGCGTCTGGGGACGAACTCGGCGGAGCCGGTGATCGACGGTACGCCACAGGGGCCTCACCTCAACGCGTCGGCCACTTCCCGTGCCGCGTCCACCACCCGCGGCCCCACCCGCTCCGGCACGGAGTCCGCCAGCATGACGACGCCGACGCTCCCCTCCACCCCGGTCACGCCGACCAGCGGCGCCGCCGCTCCACTCGCGCCCGCCTCCAGTTCCCCGTGCGTGAGCGCGTACCCCGGATCGGTGGCGAGCCCCTGCCTCGCGGCGAGGATCGCCCGGCCCGCGGCGCCCCGGTCCAGGGGGTGCCGGAAGCCGGTGCGGTAGGCCACGTGGTAATCCGTCCAGGTGGGCTCGACGACGGCGACGGCGAGTGCCTCGGTGCCGTCGACGAGGGTCAGGTGCGCGGTCGCCCCTATGTCCTCGGCTAGGGAGCGCAGCGCGGGCAGCGCGGCCTCCCGCACCAGCGGATGCACCTGGCGGCCGAGCCGCAGCACTCCGAGTCCGACGCGGGCACGGCCGCCCAGGTCACGGCGGACCAGCGCGTGCTGCTCCAGCGTGGCGAGGAGGCGGTACACCACGGTGCGGTTCACACCGAGCTTGTTCGAAAGCTCGGTGACGGTGAGCCCGTGATCGGTGTCGGCCAACAGTTTGAGGACGCGCAGTCCTCGGTCGAGCGTCTGGGAAGTCTCCGCGGTCACGACGCCCACTCCTTAGATGAGGGTCGACGGCCCCTTTACGCGGCGGTTGCGTCGCCGGTCCCGTGGGCGACGCGCGTCAGAGGCCGCCGGTCGGAACTCCGGCTGCGCTCCGCGGCGGCGCTGCCACGGGGCGTGTACGTTTCGGGGACATTAGCGAGGCCGTCCCGCTCAGCGGAAGACTCCGTCCAGAATCCGGTCATGAGACGAGCTGTTAGGGGCGCAATGCCCCTATACGCGGTGCGCTCCGGGCGGACGCTTGCACGATTTCCGCACACGGAACCCACCCGTCCGCTCCCGCCGGAAGACCGGCCCGCCCTACTTCATGCGGGTGGCCCACTCCCCGACCTTCGCGATCCGCTGCCGCAGCTGCCCGGCGGTGGCCTCCGCGCTGGGCGGGCCGCCGCACGTGCGGCGCAGTTCGGTGTGGATCACACCGTGCGGCTTCCCGCTCTGGTGGGAGTACGCGCCGACCATCGTGTTGAGCTGCTTGCGCAGTTCGAGCATCTCCTTGTGGGAGACCACGGGCCGCCGCTCGGCGGGCAGTTCGAGCAGGTCGGCCTCGTCGTCGGGCCGCTTCTTGCTGTGCGCGATCTGCCGGGCCTGCCGCTTCTGGAGCAGCATCTGCACCTGGTCGGGTTCGAGGAGCCCGGGGATGCCCAGATAGTCCTGCTCCTCCTCGCTCCCGGGGTGCGCCTGCATCCCGAACTCGGCGCCGTCGAAAAGAACCCGGTCGAAGACGGCATCGGACTCAAGCGCCTCGAAGGAGAACTGCTCCTGCTCGCCGGTGTCCTCGTCCTCCTCCTTGTTCGCCTCGTCCATCTCCTTCTCGGACTCGGCGTAGGGGTCCTCTTCCCCTTCCTTCTTCGGCTTGTCGAGCACGTGGTCGCGCTCGACCTCCATCTCGTTGGCGTGGCCGAGGAGGTCGGGGACGGTGGGCAGGAAGACCGACGCGGTCTCGCCGCGCCGCCGGGAACGTACGAAACGGCCCACGGCCTGGGCGAAGAAGAGCGGCGTCGAGATGGTGGTCGCGTACACACCCACCGCGAGGCGCGGCACGTCGACGCCCTCGGAGACCATCCGGACCGCGACCATCCACCGGTCGTCGCTCGCGGTGAAGTCGTCGATCCGCTTGGACGCGCCCGTGTCGTCGGAGAGGACGACGGTGGCCTTCTCCCCGGTGAGCTCGCGGATCAGCTTGGCGTAGGAGCGCGCGGAGTCCTGGTCGGATGCGATGACGAGGCCGCCGGCGTCCGGAATCGCCTTCCTGACCTCGGTCAGCCGCTGATCGGCGGCCTTCAGCACGTTCGGCATCCACTCGCCACGCGCGTCCAGGGCGGTGCGCCAGGCCTGCGAGATGGCGTCCTTGGTCATCGGCTCGCCGAGCCGCGCCGCGATCTCGTCACCGGCCTTGGTCCGCCACCGCATGTTGCCGGAGTAGGAGAGGAAGATGACGGGCCGGACGACGCCGTCGCCGAGCGCGCTCCCGTATCCGTACGTGTAGTCGGCGGCCGACCGCCGGATGCCGTCGTTCCCTTCCTCGTACGCGACGAAGGGGATCGGGTTGGTGTCGGACCGGAAGGGCGTGCCGGTGAGCGCGAGGCGCCGCGTAGCGGGCTCGAAGGCTTCGAGGCAGGCCTCGCCCCACGACTTCGAGTCACCGGCGTGGTGGATCTCGTCGAGGATCACCAGGGTCTTGCGCTGCTCGACGCGGTTGCGGTGCAGCATGGGCCGCACGCCGACACCGGCGTACGTGATGGCGACGCCTTGGTACTCCTTGCTGAGCGGCCCTGCGCTGTACTCGGGATCCAGCTTGATCCCTATCTTGGCCGCGGCCTCCGCCCACTGCTTCTTCAGATGCTCGGTCGGCGCGACCACCGTCACCTGCTGCACGACATGGTGGTGCAGCAGCCAGGAGGCGAGCGTCAGCGCGAACGTCGTCTTGCCTGCGCCGGGTGTCGCGACGGCGAGGAAGTCACGCGGCTGCTCCTGGAGGTACCGCTCCATCGCCCCTTGCTGCCAGGCGCGCAGCTTGTTGGCGGTGCCCCAGGGGGCGCGGCCGGGGAAGGCGGGAGAGAGGTGGTGAGAGGAGGCGGAGTTGGCGGCGGTGGTAGTCACGGTCTCCGGTTTTTGGCAGCTCGGGTACGTACGACAACCGGGCCACCCTACCGGTGCGGGTTGACGCGCCGCGAAGAACGGCACGGGGAGCCGAGCGGGTGCGACAGGTCTCACACCGGCGGTTCGGCCAGCTCGCGCAGCGCCTCGGAAATCACCTTCACGTCGTCCACTTCACCCGCGGCGACGGCGACGACCAGGCGTTCGACCGCGTCGACGTCAGGTCGCAACCGCACGTCGTTCATGGCGAGGAAGACGACGCACGACACCCATGCGGTGCGCCTGTTGCCATCGACGAAAGGGCCGTTCGCGGCAAGCGACTGAAGCAGCGCCGCTGCCTTCTCGAACACATCGGTGTAGGCACTCCGACCGAACACCACCGCCCCATGGCGGTGCACGGCAAACGCCACAAGACCCAGGTCCCGCACACGCGGGGGTGGGCCGCCGACCACCCGCTCGGCGATCAACAGAACGTCTTCGGCGACCAGATGAACACAGGTCACTTGAGCCGCTCCAGAAGCTCGGCCCACTTGACTGTCTGCTCGTCGGCGGCCGTGCGCACGCGAGTCTCGTGGACCGTCCCGGCCAGGTAGTCGTCCACCGCCCGCAGCACGATGGCGTGCACGCTCGTGCCCTCCTCGGCGGCGCGGCGCTTCAGCGCCGCGGTCTGATCGTCACGAAGATTCAGGTGCATGACCACGCGAAAACGGTACCGTCACTGAGGGTCAACGGATACCGCTCAGAGCGATCGCTCCCGCAGCCGCGTAGCCACCCAAGCCCCCACCAGCGCGACCACCGCCATCGGCAGGAACACGGCGACGAAGGCCCCGGGATGTGAGCCGCCCGCCCCGGTGGAGCCGTGCGCGCCCACCATGCCGCCGCCCAGCGCGGCGAAGGCGGCGCCGCCCGCAGCCAGGAGCAGGGCGTTGGACAGGCCGTCCGAAATCTGGAGGGCGGCGGAGTTGGCCCCCGCGTCCTTCGGCGGCGAGAGCCGAAGGAGCAGGACGCTGGTGGACCCGATGACCGTGCCCATGCCGAGGCAGCCGAAAGCCCAGGCCACCGCCACGATCCACACCGGGACGGCGTCGATCAGGACCGTGGGCGCGGTAGCGATGGCGGCGGCGACCAGGAGCATCCCGACGACCATGAGCCGGGTCCGGTACGGCTCCATGCCCGGCCGCGACTGTACGAACGACCCGAACGCCCAGGTCGCACCGCCCACGGCGAGCGAGAGCCCCGCCATGGTCGGCGAGAGCCCGCGCTGGGTGACGAGCATCAGCGGCACGAAGGACTCGGCGGCGATGAACGATCCGGCGGCGATGCCGCGAAGCAGCACCACGGAGGGCAGGCCGTGGGCGGCCCGGTACGTGCCGGGCGGGAGCAACCCGAGGACGGCGGGTACGAGGACGGCGGCGCCGAGGACAGCGGGCAGCAGCGAGAGCCAGCGCAGGTCCTGGCCCGCGTACTGGAGGAGCCCGGCGCCCAGCGAGATCCCGAGCGCGAGCCGGATGCGGCGGCGGTCGAAGGGCCCGGCGGACGCCTCGGAGTCGACGGGCCCGGCGGCCCGGCGCCGGATCTGCGGCAGGGCGAGCGCGAGCGGCGCCGCGACGAGCACCGGAATTCCGAGGAAGACCCAGCGCCAGCCGAGCTGCTCGGTGACCGTCCCGGAGACCAGCGGCCCGACCACGGACGGCACGACCCAGCTCGCCGCGAACGCCGCCAGGATGGACGGACGCAGCTGCTCCGGGTAGGCCCGGCTGACGACGACGTACAGCGCGACGATGACGAGACCACCGCCGAGCCCCTGCACGGCGCGCCCCAGGATGAACATCCACATGGCCCCGGCGGTCCCGGAGAGCAGCAGCCCCGCCGCGAAGAGCCCGATCCCGGTGGCCAGCGGCCCCAGGGGCCCGCGCCGGTCGGCCCACTGCCCGGAGAGCACCATGCCGAAGAGGCTGGTCGTGAAGTACGCGGAGAAGGCAAAGGCGTAGAGGGAGACGCCGTTCAGCTCACGGGCGGCCACCGGCATCGCGGTACCGACGGCGGTCGCCTCGAAGGCGATGAGCAGGACCACGGAGACGATGCCGAGGCTGAGCGCGCGGTAGGGGGCGCGCAGGATTCCACCCTGGAGCTCGGACGGCGGGACTATGGGGGCGGCGGCGACTTCGGCGTCGCGTGGTTCCAGGGCGGTCATGCCTGCCAGCGTAAGGGGCGTGGCGGGCTTTGACCCCTGTCCGGGGTCGGTGCCCCTCTGGTCCCTTGGTCGTACGTCCCTGGCTCGCTCCGGGTCAGTCAGCTCTCGGACGCGTACGTCACGAAGTCGCCCCATGCGGCGGGGGCGAAGGCCAGTTGGGGGCCCTGGGGGTTCTTGGAGTCGCGGAGGTGGATGGTGGCGGGGGTGGTGGCGATCTCGACGCAGTCCTCGCCGTTGCTGCTGTCGCTGTAGCTGCTCTTGCGCCACTCCAGGGCGATCTCGACGCAGTCCCCGGACTCATTGCTGCTGCTATAGCTGCTCTTGAACCAGTCCAGCTCGGAAGTGTCCCCAGCGGAGGCCTTGCGGATCATGTCTCTCCCAGCAGGTGCTCAATGAAGGCCAGGGACTCCTCTGGCGTAAGAGCCTGGGCCCGGATGATGCCATACCGCAGTTCAAGGATACGGAGCCGCCTCGGATCAGAGACCGGGCGACCGGCGAACTCATCGTCGGTACGCCCCATCGCCCCACCATCCGCGAACTTCAGCACCTGAATCCGACCACCTGTCCCAGCGTGACCGCCACGCTCCGTCGGCATCACCTGGATCTCAACGTTCCGCAACTCCCCTACCTCCAACAGACGTTCAAGCTGTCGGCGCAACACCATTGTCCCTCCGATGGGCCTCCGCAGTGTTACCTCTTCCTGGACGAAGCTGAACTCGGGTGCGGGCGAACGCTCGAAGATCGACTGGCGAGCCATTCGCGCTGCCACAAGGCGCTCCAGTTCCTCGTCCGAGTACGCGGGTCGCCGCGTCCCCAGCAGCGCCCATGCGAACTCGTGTGTCTGCAACAGGCCATGGATGTTGTGGTTGCTGTACAACCCCAGCTCCACCGCCCGCTCCTCCAGCTTCGCCAGCTCCCGCACCTTCTTCGGATACCGGGCCTCCCGCATCTCCTTCTTCATCGCGGAGACAAGCCCACCCGCGTCAAGGACCTCGTCCACCTTGTCCAGATACTCGGGACGAGGAATCCGCGCCCCGCGCTCGATCTTCCGGATCAGGTCCTCCCCGTACCCGATGGCCTCCCCGAACTCGGCCACGCGAAGGCCCGCCGCTTCCCTCCGCAACTTGAGCTGGTGGCCCGTCATCTCGACCACCGCACTGATCTCGTCCTCCGGATCGACGTCCCAACCGGGCTCGTCCGCCCCGTCATTACGCCCCTCGCCGCCACGTTCCACGTCCACCGCGCCACCTCCGACGTACCGTCCAAGCCCAACGCGCACTCGTACCCGGACGTCACCCGGGACAGCCGGGACAAGCCAGGACAAGCGCGGGACAAACGCGGTACGCACAGCCCGCGCCGCTGTTCACGGTACGCACGCACGGCCACGCTGAGTGACGTGAATCACGAAACCACCCGCACCCCGATCCCCGTACACCAGTTCACGATCCTGCTGTCCGCCACCCGCAGGGGTGCTCGCCTGGCCCGACTGCTCGCGGGCGAGCAACTCCGCGCCTGGGCCCTGCCGTTCGAGGCGGCGGAGCAGATCGTCGCCGAGCTGGCGAGCAACGCCGCGCTGCACGGTCATGTACCCGGCAGAAGCTTCCGTCTGGCGCTCACACTCACCGAGGCGGCCACGCTCCGTATCGAGGTGACGGACGCGAGGGCGGACCGCCGACCGCCGGGAGCAGCCCACCTTCCGCCTGCCTACGCCGAGTCAGGCCGAGGCCTGCTCCTGGTCGCCGCCCTGTCCGACCGCTGGGGCACGGAACCGGGCACGACCTCCTGCAAAACAGTCTGGGCGGAAATCGACATGTCCACCCCTATTTGACCCCATCGAGGTTTCCTCGCCTTGGCGGCCCCGCACGCGGTGGGGCGCGACATCAAGAACGTAAGAAACGAGGGAGAGAACCCTCCCCACCCACCCCAAACCCCGCCGCCGTCACTCACATGAGTGATCTAACCCAACTCAGCTGGCGAATATGCCAGTTCACGGTGCAAGCTCGGCCTCGACAACCGCAGACATGAGACGGCCCCCGCCGGGACAGCAATCCCAAAGCGAGGGCCTGACATCAAGAAGGAAAGCCCCTTCCCGATGGCTGATCAGCAGCTTAACGCGCCCCCGTGCGCACCGTCCTCCGTTCCGACCTCAGTTCCGCCCTCCGGCATCTGGCACGCCAACCGCCGCCACGCGGAGCGCTTCACCGTGGTCGGCAATCACCTCACCCAGCATCGCGATCTGAGCCTCACGGCGATCGGCCTGGCCGCCCACATCCAGTCGCTGCCCACAGGCGCCAAGGTCAGCATCAAACGCCTGGCGGAGCGTTTCCCCGAGGGGGAGGTCCGCATCGCCGCCGCCCTGCGCGAGCTGGAGGCCCACGGCTACCTCACCCGGACCCGGGAGCGTCTGCCGTCTGGCCAGGTGATCACGCGAACGGTCTCGTACAACAACCCGCCCGCCATGGCGGCAGGCCCGCCGCCGCCGAGGCCCGCCCCCACACCCCCTGAAGCTCCCCCGCCCCTCCCCGAAGCGCACGACGCCGCCGCGACCCTCCTCGCGGGCCTGCGGCGTCACGACCCCCGCCTCCTGCTGACGGAACGCGACGTACGCCGCCTCGCACCGGCCGCCACCGCATGGCTGGACCGGGGCATCGCTCCAGAGGCGGTGCGCCGCACACTCACGGCGGGGCTCCCCTCGACCCCGATCCACCACCCGGCAGCCCTGCTGACCCACCGCCTCACGGAGTTCCTGCCCCCGCCGCTCCCGGCCACCCCGACGGCCCCGCCACGCCCGGACCCCCTCCAGAACTGCGACCACTGCGACCGCGCCTTCCGCGCTCCGAGTCCGGGCCACTGCCACGACTGTGCTGTGCGCTCCACTACGGCAGCGGCATAGAGCGACCGACGTATACATGTGAGGGAGTGGTCATGACGAAGATGCTCATCGACATCGACGACGAAGCGCTCGCCGAGGCCCAGAAGATCCTGGGTACGGCGACCAAGAAGGACACCGTGAACCAGGCACTCACCGAGATCAGGCAGCGCTCCGTGCGCGCGGAGGCCCGTCGTGAACTGGCCCGGCTCGTCGCCTCCGGCGCGATCGACCTCGGCTGGTCCCCACGCCATGAATCATGAACGCCGTATGGCAGTCCCGTTGCAGCAGCCTGAGATCCCTTGAGCGATCCCGCCGGTCACGGTTACGTTCGATGAGTCAGGTCAGCAACGACTTGGCCGTGTGCCCGAGTGGCTTAGGGGCTGGACTGCAAATCCAGTAACGCGGGTTCGATTCCCGCCACGGCCTCCAGAGAACCGCCCGAAGGGTTCAGACCCGCGCCACGTCGAGCCCCGCGAGAATCGCGTCCACCGTCTCGTCGACCGTCAGGTCACTGCTGTCCAGCCAGAGCCCGAGCCGTGGCGTCGTCTCCCGCATTCCCGAGTCCAAGGCCTCCACGGTCCATGCCCCGTAACCGGTCTTGCCGCGACCGGCCTCCCTGGCGGCAACCGCGTCCGGGCGCGGGGCGAGCACGACCACGTGCACGGGACGCGTACGCAGCAGATCCACGTACGTCTTCAACTCCTCGCCCAGGATGACGTCCTGGACCACCGCGACGAAGCCCGCAGCCGCGTAAGCGTCGGCCGTCGACGCCGACAGGCCGTAGCGCAGACGGAGTTGCGCCGCCGCCTCGTCCGATGCCCCGGGCTCGTACTCCTGGCCGCCCGACACGATCATCCGGCGGAAGACATCGCCCCGCACGTGCGCCGCGCGCGGCAGCCGCTCGGCGAGTGCCTGCGCCACCGTGGACTTGCCCGCTGCCATGATGCCGGTGATGACGACAACCCCGGCCAGGGGCGCCGTCACGTCGCGACCGCCGCCTGGGGGCGGATCGGGAGGCGGTTCACCGGGCGACCCGTGGCCGCCCGCACCGCCGAGGCCACCGCCGCCGGGGTCGTCACCACGGGCACCGCGCTCGCCGCCTTCGCGCCGAAGGGCGCGACCACGTCCCGCTCCTCCACCAGCTTCACGATGCGGATGTCGGGGGTGTCCAGGGCGGTCGGGAGCGCGTACCCCGTCAGGTCGGGGTGGCGGACCAGGCCGCGCGGCGTACGGAGGTTCTCCGTCAGAGCCGCGCCGACCCCCTGGGTGACGCCCGCCTCGATACGTACCTTCAGCTGGGTCGGGTTCAGGATGCGGCCCACGTCCTGGGCGACCGCGAGCTCCACGACCCGTACCGAACCGATCTCGACGTCCACGTCCACGACCGCGCGGATCGCGCAGAAGGCCATCCCGACGAACGCGTCGCCCTGGCCCGCCTCGTCCAACGGCTCGGTCGGGTGCGGGCGGCACTGCGCCGTGGCCCAGAGCTCCTTGCCGTCCATCGCCTCCGTGACGGTCGTGCTGAGCACCCCGTCGTACGACGTGATCTTGCCGTCGGTGATCTGGAGCAGCTCCGTCGACATCCCGAACTTGTGGGCCAGGGGCTGGAGAAGCTGCGTGCGGACCATCTTCGCCGCGCGTTCCACCGCGCCGCCCGACACCCACGTGTGGCGGCCGTGGCAGCTGGGACCGGCGGGCGGCTGGTCCGTGTCGACCGGGGCCACGCGGACGTCGTCGATGCCGAGCGTCTCCTGGACGATCTGGCGGGCGAGCGTCGTGAAGCCCTGGCCCGTCTCGACCGCCGCGCAGATGACGGTCGCGATGCCGTCGTGGACCTTCACCGTGGCCGTGGAGACCTCGTCCGTGCCTTCGGCGCCCAGGAGCTGGACCATGCCGAGGCCGTAGCCGACGCCCCGGCGCACCGCGGCCGGTTCACCCGCGCCCTCGGGCCCTCCCGGCAGCAGCCACTCGTCCTCTGGGGTGTCCTTGGGCAGTTCGGGGAGGGGGAAGTCCCTTACGGCGCCGAGGAGTTCGGCCACCGGTGCCGGGCACGTCACCGTCTGTCCGGTGGGCAGGATGTCGCCGGTGGCCATCGCGTTGCGCAGCCGCAGCTCCGCCGGGTCGATGCCCAGCTTCTTCGCGATCTTGTCCATCTGGGCTTCGTACGCCGTGCACACCTGCATGGCGCCCTCGCCCCGGACATGCCCGGACGGCGGGTTGTTCGTGCGCACCGCCCAGCCCTCGATGAAGGCGTTGGGGACCACGTACGGACCACAGGCGAAGGAGACGGCCGCCGCGAGCGCGTCCGACGACGTGTCCGCGTACGCGCCCGCGTCGAGCAGGACCTGCGCCTCCACCTTCACCAACTTGCCCTCGGCGTCCGCGTGATGGCGGTAGCGGAGCAGTGTCGGGTGGCGGTGGGCGTGGCCCAGGAAGGACTCCTCGCGGGTCGCCGTCAGCTTCACCGGGCAGCCCGTCGTGAGCGCGAGCAGGCCGAGCGGCAGGTGGAAGCTGGCGTCCTCGCGGTCGGCGGTCGCGCCGGGGACGCCGGTCACGACGACCTTCACGATGTCCGGGTCGATGCCGAAGCAGGACGCGGCCATGTCGCGGTCGGTGTGCGGGTCGGTGGAGGCGATGTACAGCTCCACGCCCCCGTCCGGACGGGGTACGGCCAGACCCGCCTCCGCGCCGATCGGCGCGGGGTCCTGGCGGCCGATGCGGTACAGGCCCTCGACGACGAGCTCGCCCGCCGCCTCCGGGTCGCCGTGCCGCAGCGGGATGTGCCGGATCAAGTTGCCGTCGGGGTGCAGGGGTTCGGCCGCGAACGCCTTCTCCGGATCGGTGACCGGCTCCAGGACCTCGTACTCGACGAAGATGGCGGCGGCGGCCATCCGCGCCGTGTCGGGGTGGTCGGCGGCCACGGCGGCGATGGGCTCGCCGTGGTGGCGTACGACATCGGAGGCGAAGACCGGACGGTCCGCCGTCTTGCGGCCGTGCAGTGCCTCGCCCGGCACGTCCTCGTGCGTGACGACGGAGCGCACGCCCGGCATCTCGCGCGCCTGGGACGTGTCGATCGAGACGATGCGCGCGTGCGCGTGCGGCGAGCGCAGGACGGCCGCCCAGAGGATTCCCTCCGCCCACAGGTCGGACGCGTAGGGGAACGTGCCCTCCGTCTTGGCGCGGGACTCGGCGGACGGCAGCGAGGCGCCGATGCCGTGCGGCAACGGCTCGGGGCCCGGCTGCGGCTCCGCTGCGGTCGCGGTGTGCGCCGTCTCCGCGGCTTCGTTGCTCACGCCTGGCCTCCGTCCTGGCCGTAAGGTCCTTCGTACGTTCCGTCCTGCGCCGCCGGGTTGACCCCTCCGGCGCCGGGCCCCGCCTGGTGCGGAATGCGCGCCTCGCCCACCTGGTCGCCCTGGCCGGACGGTTCGGCGGCGGACGCGGACGCCTCGCGCTCGGCGACCACTTCCTGTACGGCGTCGAGCACGCCGCGGTAGCCGGAGCAGCGGCACAGGTTGCCGCACAGGGCGCGGCGGGTCTCCAGGTCGGACGGGGCGGGGTTGCCTTCGAGCAGGTCGTGCACGGTCATCGCCATGCCCGGTACGCAGAAGCCGCACTGGACGGCACCGCAGGCGGCGAGCGCCCGCTGCACGTCGGAGGGTCTGCCGTCGACGGCGAGGCCCTCGACGGTACGCACCTCGCTCCCGGCGGCGGTGGCGGCGGGCACCAGGCAGGAGGCGACGAGACGGCCGTCCACCTGGACGTTGCAGGCCCCGCACTCACCCTGCGAGCAGCCGTCCTTGGCGCCCGCGAGGCCGAGGCGCTCGCGCAGGACGTAGAGCAGGGACTCGCCGATCCAGGCGCCGGTGACGGGGCGGTCGGCGCCGTTGACGCGCAGGACGTAGGAGCAGAGGGGGTGTTCGTCGGCGGGGGCGGTGACGGCGTCGACCGCTTCGGGGTCGGTCTCGGAGTCGGCCTCGGGGTCGGTCCCGAGATCGGTCTCGGGGTCGGCTCCGGGGTCGGTCTCGGGGTCGGCTTCTGCTTCGACCTCGGTCCCGGCTTCGGGCTCGACTTCGACTTCTACTTCCGCCTCGGGCTCGACCTCGGGCTCGGCCTCGACCTCGGGCTCGGCTTCGACCGCGACCGCGACCTCGGCTTCCGGCTCCGGGGCGGGCTCGGGCTCCGGTTCCGGCTCTGCGGGGACGTCGGGCACCTCGGGCGGCGCCTCGGGCACCGCCACATGCATCTCGGGAGCGACCGGCGCTTCGGGGACGAACGCCTCCGGGGGCACGACGGGCTCGTGGGCCACGGCCACGTGCTCGTGATGCTGCGGCTCGACGTGTTGTTGGTGCTGGTGGTGCTGGTGCTGGTGGTGCTGCGGCTCGACGTGCGGGTACGGATGCGGCTCGGCGTACGGGTGCTGCGCAGGCTCCGACCACGGCGCACCCACGCCCGCGCCACCCGTCGCCCACGGCGCCGCGGCGCCGCCCGGCAACGTCGCGGGCGGCGTACCGCCCCACTGCGCCGCGAGCGAGGACGTGGTGAACTCGCCGGATTCGTCCGGAAGATCACCGTTGGCGACGGGAATCGACCACTGCCCCGTGACATCGGCGGGCGCGGGGGCGACGGGCGCGTGCCCCTCCGCCTCCTGGAAGCTCCACTGGCCTGTGGCCCGGGGGTCGTACGCGTGCTCCTGCGCCTGCACGTCGTGACCGGACGGCGCGGGCTCGGGCGCCCCGCCCGCGGCGGGCCACTGCACGTTCTGTACGCCGGTCACCTCGGGCGGCATGGCCCAGACACCCGTGGCGGCCGGGTCCGTCGCGTCGACCGTCGTCGGGGTGACCGTTATCTGCGGCGGCACGTAACCATGGCCGGGCGCGGCGAGCGGCGAGTGGTCGAGGGCGTCAAGGGCGCCTTCGGGCAGCTGCACGAAGGCCGTGGCGTCCGAGTCGTACTCGCCCTGCGGATGCGGCTGCCAGCCGCCATTGCCGTTCTGGTCGTCGCTCACGACAGCGCCCTCCCCAGTGCTCGTCGGGCCAGCGCGGCGACGGTGCGCCGCAGGTGCAGTACGGCGGCGGGCAGCGGCTGCGGTGAGCCGTCCTCCGCCGGAGGCTGGTCGGGGATACAGGCGGTGGCGACGTACTCACCGAAGGCGGTGAGCGCCTCCGGCACGATCGTCCGCTCGCCGTCCCAGTCGATCAGCGAGGCGACCCACTGCTCGGCCTCCAGGGGCCGCAGCGGCATGGGGGCGACAGCGCCGACCGCACAGCGCACGCCGCGCCGCGCGGGGTCGAGGACGAGCGCGACGGACGCGGTGGCGCGGCCGGGCCCGGTGCGCCCCGTCGCCTTCAGGAAGACCTGCGGGGCGTGCAGGAGCGGCAGTCGTACGAAGCCGATGAGTTCACCGGGGCGGAGCATGTCCATCCCCGCGAGGAGGTGCGATACGGGAACCTCGCGGCGCGTGCCGCCGGGGCCCGCGATGATGAGGACGGCTTCGAGGGCGGCGAGGACGGGCAGGGTGTCGCCGGTCGGGCCCGCCGTGGCGATGTTGCCGCCCAGGGTGCCCGCGTTGCGGATCTGCGGGGGTCCGGCGGCGCGCGCGGCGGCGGCGAGCGCCGGGATCAGGGCGGCGAAGTCGGGCCGCCCGACGCGTGCGTGCGTGAGTCCCGCGCCGAGCAGCGCGTGACCGTCCTGGTACTGCCAGCCGCGGATCTCCCTGATGCGGCCGAGGCCGACGAGCGCGGCGGGGCGCAGGAGGCCCGCGTTGACGGATGCCATGAGGTCGGTGCCGCCGGCCACGGGCACGGCGGCGGGCATCGCGGCGAGTGCCTCCACGGCCTCGTCCAGCGTTCCAGGCAGCTTCGCCGTCTGCGCGGTCTGCGCCGCCTGCGGTGCGTGCGTGGTCAAAACCGGCTGCCCCTTCCCGATGTCCGGCGGCTTTCTCGCCGTTCCCACCGTTACGCCTGTTCCGCCGTACGGTACGTGTTCACAGCCCGGACGTGGCAACTCTGGCACATCTTCCCCGGCCCCCGGCGCGGGGGTCCGCTAGGAGTCATTCGTCCGCAGACCAGGAGGTTGTGCCGATTTCACACACCCTCGCCGGTCAGCGGGAATTGCCACTCTTCGGTGATCCTTGTACGGCTTTCGTCCGGCTGCCCACGCTCCCAGCGCGGGCAGCCCGACACACCGGCTACGGGGTCCCCCTCACACGTTCGGGGGCGTCCCGTCGATCGGGCGTCCGAGCACACCCGGGCGCTGCTGCCACGGCAACGGGCCGCCCGGCGGGCGGTAGTCGACGCCGAGTGCGTCAAGTCGCGCGTAGTGCGGGACCATTCGCCGCTCGAAGTCCGCGAAGTCGCGCTCGGCGGATGCCGGCAGGTCGCTCCAGGCGACCTCGGCGAGGGCGGCGAGACGCGGGAACACCTGGTAGTCCACGCGTGCGTGGTACTCCATCACCTCGGTCCAGACGTTGGCCTGGGTGCCGAGCACGTGCCGGGCCTCTTCGGCGGTGAGCTGCGGCGGCAGCGGCTCGAAGCGGTAGACGTCCTCCAGGGTGCGGACGAAGCCGATGGGCGCGGGCTCGTCGGGGCCGCCGTCCTGCCGGTGGTCGAGGTACACCTGCTGCTCGGGGCACATGACGACGTCGTGCCCGGCCTTGGCCGCCGCGATGCCGCCCCCGTACCCGCGCCAGGAGGAGACGGTGGCGCCGTCCGCGAGGCCGCCTTCGAGGATTTCGTCCCAGCCGATGAGACGGCGCCCGCGCGCGGTGAGCCAGGTGTCGAAGTGCCGGATGAACCAGCTCTGCAACCCGTCCTCGTCAGCGACCCCCAGCTCCTTGATGCGGGCCTGCGCGGTCGGCGAAGCCTTCCACTGGTCCTTGGGGCACTCGTCTCCCCCGACATGGATGAAGGTGGAGGGGAAGAGTTCGAGCAGTTCCTCGAACACCCCCTCGTAGAAGCGGAGGGTGTTCTCGGTCGGGGCGAGGACGTTGGGGGTGACGCCCCAGGTGTCCCAGACGCCGAGTGACGCGGTGTCGACGACGTCGGTGTTGCCGAGCTCCGGGTAGGCGGCGATGGCGGCCTGCGAGTGCCCGGGAATGTCGATCTCGGGTACGACGGCGATGTGCCGCTCATGGGCGTACGCGACGATCTCGCGGATGTCGTCCTGCGTGTAGTAGCCGCCGTGCGGGGTGTCGTTCCACAACTCCGATGCGCGGTGCCCCCACTTCGAGCGCGGCCGCCACGACGCGACCTCCGTCAGCCTCGGGTGGCGCTTGATCTCGACGCGCCAGCCCTGGTCGTCGGAGAGGTGGAAGTGGAAGACGTTCAGCTTGTGGGCGGCGAGCAGGTCCAGATACCGCAGGACGCCGTCCTTGGGCATGAAGTGCCTGGCCACGTCGAGCATCATGCCGCGCCACCGGAAACGGGGGCTGTCCTCGATGCGGCACCCCGGGACGGTGTGCGGAACCCCGGGCCGCAGGGGGGCGCGACGGAAGGCGTCCGCCCCGATGAGCTGACGCAGGGTCTGCGCGCCCCAGAAGACGCCGGGGGCCGCACCGCCGACGATCTCGATGCCGCCGGCCCCCACGGTGAGCCGGTACGCCTCGGGCGCGAGGGAGCCGTCGATCTCCAGCGAGACGCCACTGCCCTCACCCGGGGCCAGGGGCAGGCCGAGCGCGGCGCCGAGGGTGGAGCGCAGCCAGCGCTCGGTGGACTCGGTGCCGGGTGCCGCGCGGAGCACGGTCGAGGGGTCGAGGAGAAAGCCTTCGGTGTGCGGTCCCTCGGCGTGGGAGGGCGCCGGGATCAGTTCCTCAAAGGTCAAGGTCATGGAGCGAGGCTGCCATGCCGTTGCACAACGCAAAAGGGGCGTTGCGGCACACGCAACGCCCCGTCGCGAGGAGGGTCGTGGACCGGCCGGAAGGCGCCGGGCCGGGACGCCGGGAGGCTACTTCTTGCCGCCGCCCTTGCCGTCGTTACCGCCCTTGTCCTTGTCGCCACCGGCGCTCATGGACTCGTAGATCTCCTTGCACATGGGACAGACGGGGTACTTCTTCGGGTCACGACCCGGCACCCACACCTTGCCGCAGAGCGCGACGACGGGCGTACCGTCGAGCGCGCTCGCCATGATCTTGTCCTTCTGGACATAGTGCGCGAAGCGCTCGTGGTCGCCGTCACCGCTCGACACCTGCGGCGTCGGCTCAACGAGGGTCCCCGTACCTGCCCCGCGCTCGGGCTCGGGCTCAAGAGTGCTCATGGCATCCAAGGGTACCTACGCCGACCGCGTCCGGGCATCGCCCGGACGGGCGGGCAACGGAACTCTCACGCGGCATGCCGCTGCCCAAGTCCTTCTCGTAGCCGCCGGAAGGGTCGCCGTTCCCCTTGAACGCGCTTCACGGCCAACCCCCGCATACAAAACGACAAGTACGCGTCAGAACGCCATCCGCGTGACGCGCGATCGCGCCACCGAGGGCCGTTCCCAGACGCCGACCCGTCAGTTGAGCGAGGGATCATCCGGATACGTCGCCACCATCGCCAACTCGCTGCGCTGCCGTCGAAGGACCGCGCGCCACAGTCGCTCGGGGTCCGGCGACGAGACGTCGCCGGGCTCGGACTCGACCACGTACCAGGCGCCTTCGGTGAGTTCGTCCTCCAGCTGGCCCGGGCCCCAGCCCGCGTACCCGGCGAAGATCCGCAGCGAGCCGAGCGCCGGAGCCAGGAGTTCGGGGGGTGTGTCCAGGTCGACCAGGCCGATCGCGCCGTGCACGCGGCGCCAGCCGATCGGCTCGCCTCTGGACGGGCGTGGCCGGGACCCGGGGGACGCGCCCTCCTCGCCGGGGATCACCGCGACGCCCAGCGCCGAGTCGAGGGAGACGGGGCCGCCCTGGAAGACGACTCCCGGCGCGCCGGCCAGATCGCCCCAGCCCTCCAGGATGTCCGCGACGTCCACCGGCGTGGGCCGGTTGAGGACCACGCCGAGCGAGCCCTCCTCGTCGTGGTCGAGGAGAAGCACCACCGCGCGGTCGAAGTTCGGGTCCGCCAGGGCAGGCGTGGCCACGAGCAGCCGCCCTGTGAGCGAGGACACCTCGGTCATGAACGACATGATCCCGCATCTTTGCCCCGCGGGGGGAGGCAATGCGCGTACGGGAGTGAATGCAGCTCAGGGGCGCACTGAAGCGGCCGGAGCGCACACTTTCGGCGGTGACCCGGAGTGTCCGGTTCCGAACGTTTCGTGTTGTCACGGACTCCTGACGTGTTCCGGACGTCCTTGACCTTACGGAAGGGGGGTACTCGCCCATTACGCTTGCCCTTTGGTCCACCCGTCCATCCAATCGGAACGCGAGATTCATGACCGTCACCGACGATGTACTGCTTGTCCACGGCGGAACCCCGCTGGAGGGCGAGATCCGTGTCCGCGGCGCGAAGAACCTCGTGCCCAAGGCCATGGTCGCCGCGCTGCTCGGCAGCGCTCCGAGCAGGCTGCGCAATGTCCCCGACATCCGCGACGTCCGCGTCGTACGCGGTCTCCTGCAGTTGCATGGCGTCACGGTCCGCCCCGGTGAGGAGCCGGGCGAGCTGGTCATGGACCCCTCGCACGTGGAGAGCGCCAACGTCGCGGACATCGACGCGCACGCGGGCTCCTCGCGGATCCCGATCCTGTTCTGCGGGCCGCTCCTGCACCGCCTCGGCCACGCCTTCATTCCCGGCCTCGGCGGCTGCGACATCGGCGGCCGGCCCATCGACTTCCACTTCGAGGTGCTCCGCCAGTTCGGCGCCACCATCGAGAAGCGTGAGGGCGGCCAGTACCTGGAGGCCCCGCAGCGGCTCCGCGGCACGAAGATCCAGCTGCCGTACCCGTCCGTCGGCGCCACCGAGCAGGTGCTGCTCACGGCCGTGCTCGCCGAGGGCGTCACCGAGCTCTCGAACGCCGCCGTCGAACCCGAGATCGAAGACCTCATCTGCGTGCTGCAGAAAATGGGCGCGATCATCGCGATGGACACCGACAGGACCATAAGGGTCACCGGCGTCGACAGCCTGGGCGGCTACAACCACCACGCCCTCTCGGACCGCCTGGAGGCCGCCTCCTGGGCTTCCGCGGCCCTGGCGACCGAAGGCAACATCTACGTCCGCGGCGCCCAGCAGCGCTCGATGATGACGTTCCTGAACACCTACCGGAAGGTGGGCGGTGCCTTCGAGATCGACGACGAGGGCATCCGCTTCTGGCACCCGGGCGGCTCGCTCAACGCGATCGCCCTGGAGACGGACGTGCACCCCGGCTTCCAGACGGACTGGCAGCAGCCGCTCGTCGTCGCCCTGACGCAGGCCGCGGGTCTGTCGATCGTGCACGAGACGGTCTACGAGTCCCGGCTCGGCTTCACCTCCGCGCTCAACCAGATGGGCGCACACATTCAGCTCTACCGGGAGTGCCTGGGCGGCTCCCACTGCCGATTCGGCCAGCGGAACTTCCTCCACTCGGCGGTCGTCAGCGGCCCCACGAAGCTCCAGGGCGCCGATCTGGTCATTCCCGACCTGCGCGGCGGGTTCTCGTACCTGATCGCGGCCCTGGCGGCGCAGGGCACGTCCCGGGTCCACGGCATCGACCTGATCAACCGCGGCTACGAGAACTTCATGGACAAGCTCGTGGAGCTCGGCGCGAAGGTGGAGCTGCCCGGCAGGGCGACGCTCGCCTGACGGCTCCCCACGCACGCAGAAGGGGGGGGCACCCAAACGGGGGGGCGGCCCCTTTTTTTTTTGCTGGGGGTGGTTGTCCTTGTTGGGTTTTTTGGGGTTGGGGGCCGCCGAAAAATTGGCGGTGTGGGCGGGCGGGGCGGTGGTCGGGTC
>NZ_JBVIHP010000014.1:123911-241005 GCF_055570235.1 Streptomyces sp. NPDC031274
TTTGTGGATCGGGGGGGAAGGGGGAAGCTGCCGGGAGGGTAAACCTCAACCTGCGTCCCCCCAACAAAAAAACAGGCACCCCACACCCACCCGGTCCCCCCCCCCTTCTCTTGCTGCCTGAGGCTACTTGCCCTTGGCGGCTTCCTTGAGCTTGGAGCCCGCCGAAACCTTGACGCTGTAGCCGGCCGGGATGTTGATCGGCTCGCCGGTCTGCGGGTTCCGTGCGGTGCGAGCGGCACGGTGGGTGCGCTCGAAGGTCAGGAAGCCGGGGATGGTGACCTTCTCGTCGCCCTTGGCAACGATCTCGCCGACGGTCTCGGCGAACGCGGCCAGCACGGCGTCGGCGTCCTTGCGGGTCACCTCGGCACGGTCGGCCAGCGCGGCCACCAGCTCACTGCGGTTCATGTTTGTACTCCCGTGTTCTTCTTGCCGTTGAGGCGTGCCACGCGGCGGAGCCGCATGATGGGCACAGCGAAGCCGATGCTGCCAGGGTCCTCGGTCAGGCCCCGGACCCGGGTCCGTGTTCCGGACCCTCGCGCCCAGAAAGGCATCCTGCCCCCACCTGCGGCGGGAAAGCCAATCCGGAGCCCTCGGGGGGTCACACGAACAGCTTCACCGCCCCCTGGAAGGTGGCAGTCGGGGGCGCGCTTCCACGCCACCCTAGAGGGCCTTTGCGGGCCCCGGGTTCCGCGACGCGCCGTACTACTGGCCCGTGGCACCTGTCACAGTCACCCCGGCGGCCTTCGCCGCGCTGCGCACCGCATCGGCTACGGCGCCCGCGACCTTGTCGTTGAAGACGCTGGGGATGATGTAGTTCGGGTTGAGCTCGTCCTCGGCGACGACGTCCGCGAGGGCGCCCGCCGCCGCCAGCATCATCTCCGTGTTGACCGTGCGCGACTGGGCGTCGAGCAGGCCGCGGAAGACGCCGGGGAAGACCAGGACGTTGTTGATCTGGTTCGGGAAGTCCGAGCGGCCCGTGGCCACGACTGCCGCCGTCTGGCGGGCGATCGCGGGGTCGACCTCGGGGTCCGGGTTCGCGAGCGCGAACACGATGGCGCCGTCGGCCATGGCCGCGACGTCGTCCGCGCCCAGGACGTTCGGAGCCGACACGCCGATGAAGACGTCGGCGCCGACGACCGCTTCCTTGAGGGTGCCGCGGGCGCCCTCGGGGTTGGTGTTGTCGGCGATCCAGCGCAGCGGCGAGTCCGGCGCGGCGTCCACGAGGTCCTCGCGGTCCGCGTGCACGACACCATGGATGTCGGCCACGACGGCGTGCTTGACGCCCGCCGCGATGAGCAGCTTGAGGATGGCCGTACCGGCCGCGCCGGCACCGGACATGACGACGCGTACGTCGCCGACACCCTTGCCCACCACGCGAAGTGCGTTGGTCAGGGCGGCGAGCACGACGATCGCCGTGCCGTGCTGGTCGTCGTGGAAGACGGGGATGTCCAGGGCCTCGCGCAGGCGGGCCTCGATCTCGAAGCAGCGCGGCGCCGAGATGTCTTCAAGGTTGATGCCCGCGAAGCCGGGGGCGATCGCCTTCACGATGTCGACGATCGCGTCCGTGTCCTGGGTGTCCAGGCAGAGCGGCCACGCGTCGATGCCGGCGAAGCGCTTGAAGAGGGCCGCCTTGCCCTCCATGACGGGCAGCGCGGCCTTCGGGCCGATGTTGCCGAGCCCGAGAACGGCCGAACCGTCCGTTACGACCGCAACGGAGTTTCGCTTGATCGTGAGGCGGCGTGCGTCCTCGGGGTTCTCGGCGATCGCCATGCACACGCGGGCCACGCCCGGGGTGTAGATCATGGAGAGGTCGTCACGGTTGCGGATGGGGTGCTTGGACGCCATCTCGATCTTGCCGCCGAGGTGCATCAGGAACGTACGGTCGGAGACCTTGCCGACGGTGACGCCCTCGATGGTGCGCAGCTGTGCGACGATCTCGTCGCCGTGCGTCGTGGAGGTCGCCGCGATCGTGACGTCGATCCGGAGTGCCTCATGGCCGGAGGCCGTGACGTCGAGGCCGGTGACCGAGCCTCCGTGGGACTCGACGGCCGTGGTGATCTGGGAGACCGCGGTGCCGCTGGCGGGCACCTCCAACCGGACCGTGTTCGAGTAGGAGACGCTGGGCGCCGTTGCCATGGCCGACTTCCTCTGCTTTCACCGTGTTGCTCTTGCCGTCCGATCGTCGCACCTACCACTGAGTACGTGGTAGCCGCCTCGGATTGCGAACTTTTCGTTCACTAGTTTTTCGGAAACTAGTTTCCACCATACGAGAAGTTGTGCGCGGTCGGTAGGGGGATCGGCAGGAGAAACGGAAAGAGGCCCTCGTCACGTCGTGACGAGGGCCTCTTCCTACGCTAATGACACCGACCCGCCATGCTCGCCTCGCGGCAAGTGGTCGCTCGAAGCGACGAAGGTTGGGCCCGGGGGCTTGGATCGGGCCGGTGCCACATCAACGGTAACAAACGATCCCCGCAAGGCAATTCCCGTACCGCAAAGTCATTCGCGGAGCAGGTCCGGCACCCCGTCCGCGTCCGGCTCGTCGCGCTCGCCGGAGAGGACCGTCAGCTGCTGAGTGGCCCTGGTCAGGGCCACGTAGAGGACGCGCAGGCCGGCCGGGGACTCGTCCGCGATCTCCGCCGGAGAGACGACGACCGTGGCGTCGTACTCCAGGCCCTTGGCCTCCAGGCTGCCGAGCGCCACCACCCGGCCCCCGAGCCCGGCGAGCCAACGAGCTGCCTGCTCACGGCGGTTCATCGCCACGACGACACCCACCGTGCCGTCCACCTGTTCGAGCAGCCGCGCCGCCTCGTCACGGACCGACGCGCCGAGGTCCTTGTCGCGTACGACGGCGAAACGGGGCTTCACCCCGGTGGACCGAACGGCTGACGGGGACTCGGCGCCCGGCATCGCGAGCGCGAGCACCTTGGCGGCCAGATCGGCGATCTCGGCGGGGTTGCGGTAGTTGACGGTGAGGGTGAAGCGGCGGCGCGGGCGGCTGCCCAGGGCCTCGTCACGGGCCGCGGCCGCCTCGTCCGGGTCGGACCAGGACGACTGGGCGGGGTCGCCGACGATCGTCCACGTGGCGTGCCGCCCTCTGCGGCCGACCATGCGCCACTGCATGGGCGTCAGGTCCTGGGCCTCGTCGACGATGACGTGGGCGTACTCGGTGCGCTCCGCCGCGAGCCGCTCGGCGCGCTCGCGCTGGGACTCCTCGCGCTGCGGCATCAGCTCGTCGAGCCCCGTGAGCAGGTCGAGGGGGTCGAGATCCTTCTTCTTGCGGGGCTTGGGCGGCGTACCGAGGATCGAATGGAGCTCGTCGACGAGCGCCACGTCGTGCACGGACAGGGCGTCGCGCTTGAGGGAGCGAGCGACCTTGCGGACCTCGCCCGGGTTCAGGACGCGCCGCGACCAGCGGCCGAGACGCCGCTCGTCGCCCATCGCGGACAGGACGGCGCGCGGGGTGAGTTCGGGCCACCAGGCGTCGAGGAAGCGGATGAAGTCGTCCTCGGACGTGATGTCCTCGTCGAAGGAGGAGCGCAGCTCGGCGGCGAGCTCCGGGTCGCTGTGCCGGCCCGCGGAGCCGGACTGCGACCACAGGGCGTCCAGGAGGAGCTTGCGGGCGCGCGGGCGCAGGAGGTTGACGGGCGCCGTGCCGCTGAGCGCGTTGCGGCGGATGCGGCCCAGGGCGTCGGCCTCAAGCTCCAGACGGCGGCCGAAGGCGACCACACGCAGGCGTGTGGGGGTCTCAAGGGGGGTCTGGGGGCTCTCGTCGTCGTCATCGTCGCCGAACTCCCCGAAGGACAGCTGGCCGCTCTGTGCGGCCGTCTTCGCGGCCGCGCCCACGCCGCTCTCCAGAGCACCCCGCGCGGCCTTCCGCAGCACGTGCAGCATCCGGGACGAGCCCTTGACGCGGGCCACCGCGGGCGAGTCGTAGACCGTGGCCTCCACCGTGCCCGTCGCGTCGTCGGCCAGCGCGCCGACCGCGCGGATCGCGACTTGCCCCTCCTCGCCGAGCGAGGGCAGCACGCCCTCCGTGTAGGCCACGAGGAGCGGGGTCGGGGAGACGATGAGGATGCCGCCCGCGTACCGGCGGCGGTCCTGGTAGAGGAGGTAGGCCGCGCGGTGCAGGGCCACGGCGGTCTTGCCGGTGCCCGGGCCGCCCTCGACGTACGTCACCGAGGCGGCGGGGGCACGGATCACCATGTCCTGCTCGGCCTGGATCGACGCCACGATGTCCCGCATCGTGTGGCTGCGGGCCTGGCCGAGCGCCGCCATCAGGGCGCCGTCGCCGATGACGGGCAGCGTCTCGCCGTTCAGGGTGGCCGTCAGCTCGGGGCGCATCAGGTCGTCCTCGACGCCCAGGACCTTGCGGCCCTTGGAGCGGATGACCCGGCGGCGTACGACACGGCCCGGATCGACCGGCGTCGAGCGGTAGAAGGGCGCGGCGGCCGGAGCCCGCCAGTCGATGACGAGCGGGGAGTAGTCGGCGTCCAGGACGCCGATGCGGCCGATGTGCAGGGTCTCGGCGATCTCGGCGGTGTTGTTCTCGCTCACCGCGTCCTCGGCGGGCTCGACCGACGTGTACGCGCCGTCCGGGCCCTTCTTGCCGTCCTTGCCGAGCAGCAGGTCGATCCGCCCGAAGAGGAAGTCCTCGAACTCGCTGTTGAGGCGGTTGAGATGCACCCCCGCGCGGAACACCTGGGCGTCCCGCTCGGCCAGCGCGCCGGGCGTGCCGACCTGGGAACGCTTGGCCGCGTCGGTCATGAGGAACTCGGCCTCGTGGATCTTCTCCTCGAGACGCCGGTAGACCTGGTCGAGATGTTCTTGTTCGACGCTGATCTCACGGTCGCGTACGTCGGCCACCGAGGCCCCTTTCCGGACGTGCAGCTGCTCTATTGAGCAGCCGTCTACCGTACGCGAAAGGGGGCCCCTGTGTGCACTTCTCCTACGCGTCCACCTCCACCAGGCGATCACCGTTGAAGGTGGTCACCTCGAAGTGGTCGATCTCGTTGCGGTCCATGGCGGCGCCCCCGTGGACGTACAGGGGGCCGCGCGACCACTTGTTCGGGCTGTCCTTGATGCCGTAGCCCCACCTCGGGACGGACCAGGTGGTCACCGTCTCCTTCTCGCCGTCCTTGCCGACCGCGATCAGGGAGCACTTGAGCGGGCCCTTCACGTTCTTCAGCTCAAGGACCGCGTGCGTGCCCCAGGGCTTCTCCTCCGTGCCGACCGTGGCGCTGACCTTGGTCTTCGGGTCCGTGGCCTTGATCTTGTCGGTCATGTGGTTGAAGAAGGCGTCCTCGGCGGGGCTCGTGGGGTGCGGCTCGCCCGCCACGTCGTGCGAACCGCCGTCGTCGCTCATCGCGAGGACCGTGAGCGGCCCGCCGATGATCAGCGCGGCAGCGGCGGCGACGAGATACATGCCGCGCCTGCGCTTCTGGGCGCGCTTCACGGAGACCTCGTCCACGAGCCGGTCCGCGAGGTGCGGGCTCGGCCGCGCGGCGAGCTGTTCACCGATCGCCGGTGCGCCCCGCGCCCCCGGGAAGTCGGCGAGCGCGGCCAGCATCGGCTCCATGCCGGAGAACTCCTCCAGCTGGTGCGCGCAAGTGGCGCAGCCCGCCAGATGTGCCTCGAAGGCCGTCGCCTCCGCGTCGTCCAGGATGCCGAGGGCGTAGGCGCCGACGGTCTCGTGCACGTCGCCCTGCGCGCCATGACTGGTGTAGTCGGACTCGTTCATGCCGTCACCCCCCGCTCCTCGAGCGCCAGCTTCATCGAGCGAAGCGCGTAGAAGACCCGCGAACGCACCGTCCCGCTGGGTATACCCAGCGTCTCGGCCGCCTCATTGACCGTACGCCCTTTGAAGTAGGTCTCGACAAGTACCTCCCGGTGTGCGGGAGTCAGGTCCTCGAGTGCGTCCGAGAGAGTCATCAGCCACAGCGCCTTATCGATCTCGTCCTCCGCGGGGATGACCTCCAGCGGCGACGGGTCGACCTCCTGCGGCCGGGCCTGCCGACTGCGGTGGCCGTCGATGACGATGCGCCGGGCGACCGTCACCAGCCAGGGGCGTACCGAACCGGTCGCACGATTGAGCTGACCGGCGTTCTTCCAGGCACGGATGAGCGTTTCCTGTACGACATCTTCGGCGCGCTGCCGGTCCCCCGCCACCAGACGGAGAACATAGGCCAGAAGTGGACCCGCGTGCTCGCGGTACAGGGCACGCATCAACTCCTCGTCGGGTCCGTTGCGTCGGGGGGCGAGACGATGTCGGTGCGGGCGTTCCTGCGGGCGCTCATCGGCCACGGCGGAATCCTTGCGCACGTCTGCCTCCGGTGTCCGCTCTTCGTCGGGCTTCGCCCTGTCGGCTTTTCACCCTGGACTTACGTAGGTGGCAGGGGTTGCGTTCAACGGAGATCACACGAGTTTTCGACGGCGTACGGCTGAGTGTGTGTCAGGCCCGCCCGGGCGCCGCGTTTCAGGCCCGCACCGGGGCCACGCCTCAGGCCCGAGCGAGCGCGGCCCGGCGCCGGTGTCTGGCCACCCTCTCCCGGTTGCCGCACACCTCGCTGGAGCACCAGCGGCGGCGGCGCCCGCGTGACGTATCGAGGTACACGATGGGGCAGTTGTCGCCCTCGCACTGGCGCAGCAGGGCGCGCGCCGCGGGGTCGGTGAGCAGGTCGACGGCGTCACGGGCGACGGCGGCGAGCAGGGCGGCGCAGCCGGGGTCGCCGTCCAGGGCGCGGACCAGGATCCCGTCGGGACGCCGGACGGCGCGCGGGGCGGGCGGCGCGGCGGCGGCGAGGGCGTTGACACCGGCCAACGCGCCTTCCTCGTAGCGCCCTTCGATCTCGGCGAGCATCAACTGCGCTACGTAGCCCCGTAGTTCACGGAAGGCGGTGAGCCATACCGGGCCCGCGCCTCGCACGGCCGTGCGATCCGGGATGAGCCCGGCGCCCGCGAGCCAGGCGAGCAGCCGGTCCACGGAGTCGAGCCGTTCCACGGGATGGTTCGTCGCCACGAGGTCCAGACAACTCCGCCCGGAGTCGAATCGCATCTCGTACGTGGCCGGGTCCATGCCCAATGCCATGCCCCTGTCACCGCCTTGTGGGGTTACCGGTGAGTGCTACCCCTACAGTGCCTCGCCTTGGGCGGCGGCGGAACCCCTGCCACCGCGCACGGCGGTGAGACGCCCGCTTATGGGGGTGCGCGGCACGGCCATGGCCCGGGGCGTCCGGGGCCGATTGACTCTGCCCCATGACGGACAAAGGCGTGACGGGCGTTCGAGGGCGGGGGTCAGGGTCAAGGGCGAGGGCGCGGGGCGGGGCAGCGGGGCCCGTCAGTCCGCGTACTTGGACTCGGCGGCAGGGTCGAGCGAGAGCCGGTAACCGCGCTTGACCACCGTCTGGACGAGCTTGGGCACCCCAAGTGCCGTACGCAGCCGGGCCATCGCGGTCTCCACGGCGTGCTCGTCGCTCCCCGCGCCCGGCAGCGCGCGAAGGAGTTCGGCGCGGGAGACCACCCACCCCGGACGCCGCGCGAGCGCCCGAAGCAGCGACATGCCCGCGGGCGGAACGGGCCGCAGCTCGTCGTCGACAAGGACGGCGTGCCCGCGGATCTCGACGCGGTGCCCCGCGACGGGCAACGTACGGGCGCGGGCGGGCAGTTCCTTGCACAGGGTCTGTACGAGGGGGCCGAGCCGGAAGCGTTCGGGCTGCACCGTGTCGACGCCGCGTGCCTGGAGCGGCAGCGCGGTGACCGGGCCGACGCAGGCGGAGAGCACGTCGTGCTGGAGGGCGGCGAAGAGCTCGATGGACATGCCACGGTCCTCGGCGCGGGCCAGGAAGGACGCGGCGGCGGGCGCGCTGGTGAAGGTCAGCGCGTCGACGGCGCGCGCGACGGTGGCGTCGAGGAGCCGGTCGACGGGGGCGAGGTCCTCGGGCGGCATCCACCGGTAGACGGGCACGCCGACGACCTCCGCTCCCCCGGCACGCAGCGACTCGACGAAGCCGGGCAGCGGTTCACCGTGCAGCTGAAGCGCGATGCGCCGCCCTTCGACGCCCTCCTCCAGCAGCCGGTCCAGCACTTCCGCCATGGACTCGGACGAGGGCGACCACTCCTCCGTGAGCCCGGCGGCACGGATGGCGCCCTTGACCTTGGGCCCGCGGGCGAGCACTTCGACGCCCCGCAGACACTCCAGGAGCGCCTCACCGAAGCCCCATCCATCGGCGGCCTCGACCCATCCCCTGAACCCGATCGCGGTGGTGGCGATCACCACGTCGGGTGCGTGGTCGATGAGCTGCTTGGTCGCGGAGAGGAGTTCGCTGTCGTCGGCGAGCGGGACGATGCGCAGTGCGGGCGCGTGCAGGACGGTGGCGCCCCGCCGCTGGAGCAGCGTGCCGAGCTCTTCGGCGCGCCGGGCGGCGGTGACGCCGACGGTGAACCCGGCGAGGGGCCCGTTCTCGCGTCCGTCGCGTCCGTCGCGTCCATCGGGACCGTTCTGGTGACCGTTCTGGTGACCGTTCTGAGGGGTCGCGTGCATGGCAGCTGCTCTCGTCCCGCTAATACTGCGTGGTGGGTGGCCCGGGGTTGAACGAGCCTGCCAACAGCCCGTGACAACCCCGGATCATCACGATGTCGTACGTGTTACGCCAGGCTACGTACACCAGGCTACGACCACCCCTGCCTCAAACTCGCGCGTACGTGAGCTGGGGCTTTGCGTCGGCTTCGGCATCCGCGTCCGTGTCCGACGCCTGCCCGGAGTCCGCGGCGGCCGTCGGGCGGCGAAGGTATACGGCCCAGGTGACGCAGAAGCAGGCGGCGTAGAAGACGAGGAAGGCGACGAAAGCGCCGGTGCCGGACCCCACGGTCTGGAAGGACTGCCGGAAGGCCAGATTGATCCCGAGCCCGCCGAGCGCGCCGACGGCACCGATGAGCCCCATGGAGGCCCCGGAGAGCCGCCGCCCGTAAGCCGCGGCGGCTTCACCGTGGAGCCCCTTCTGGAGGGCCTTGGCGTGGAAGATGCCCGGGATCATCTTGTACGTCGACCCGTTGCCGAGCCCGGTCAGCACGAAGAGGGCGATGAACGCGGCGACGAAGAGCGCGAGCGACTCCCGCATGGAGGCGACGACCACGACAGCGGTGGCCGCGCCCATCCCGACGAAGTTCCACAGCGTGATGCGGGCCCCACCGAACCGGTCGGCGAGCCGCCCGCCCACGGGCCGGATCAGCGAGCCGAGCAGCGGCCCGATGAAGGTGACGGCGGCGGCCTGCAACGGCGTACGCCCGAACTGGGTCTGCAGGACGAGCCCGAAGGCGAAGCTGTACCCGATGAACGACCCGAAGGTCCCGACGTAGAGGAAGGCCATGATCCAGGTATGGGCGTCCCGGACGGCCTCCTTGGCCGCGCCGGTGTCGTTCTTCACGGTGGCGAGGTTGTCCATGAAGAGGGCGGCGCAGACGGCGGAGACGAGGATGAAGGGGATGTAGATCCCGAGAAGAACACGGGGTCCGCCACCGGCCCCGATGACCGCGAGCCCGGCGAGCTGCACGACGGGCACGCCGATGTTGCCGCCCCCGGCGTTGAGCCCGAGCGCCCACCCCTTCTCCCTCAACGGGAAGAAGGAATTGATGTTGGTCATGCTGGAGGCGAAGTTACCGCCGCCGACGCCGGTGAGCAGAGCACACACCATGAAGGTGGTGTACGAGGTACCCGGCTCCATGACGGCGAAGGCCGCGACGGTCGGTACGAGGAGCGCGCTGGCCGCGATGATCGTCCAGTTGCGCCCGCCGAAGCGGGCGACGGCGAAGGTGTAGGGGACGCGGGCGATGGCGCCGACCAGGGTGGCCATGGACACCAGGAAGAACTTTCCGGCGGGGTCGATCCCGTACTCGGGCCCCATGAAGAGCACCATCACGGACCACAGGGTCCAGATGGAGAACCCGATGTGCTCCGAGAGGATCGAGAACACCAGATTCCGCCGGGCGACGCGCTCTCCGCCCTCCTCCTTCCAGAAGCTCTCGTCCTCCGGGTCCCACCGCTGGATCCACATGCCAGACCTCCGCATCTCCACAGCCGACGGCTGATGGCTGATGGCCCGAAGGTAGGGAGGGTGGGTTTCAGTCCTGTGGCACGCGGTGACCGGCGGGGAACTTTGCTCTCACCTGGGGGTGGGGCGGGCGGTGAGGGCCCCGCGCCCGGGGGCGTCCGTGCAGGTCAGCCGGTCATCCCGCACTCACCCACGGGAGTACGTCACTGCCGCCGCCCTTGTCCCACTTCAGGGTCACTTCGTCATTGGCCTGGGTGAGGTCGGCGGAGATGTACTTCTTGTCGTCGCCGGTGCCGCACTTGAGGGCGATACGGAAACCGCCGCCGCCCTGCTCCTGCCCGAGCCCCATGCAGAGCCCGTCACCACCGGCGTCGATGTACGACACCGAGTGCTTGCCCTTGCCCTGCCCCGAGGTGAGCTTGTCGCCGATGGTGAGGGTCTTGGCGTCGGCGTCCTGCCACTGCCCTTGGTAGCCGGTGTCACCGGCGGGCCTGGTGTCGCCGGTCGGCTCGTCGAGGGGGTCCTCGGTGGCGGGGTCGTCAGCGGGCGGCTCTTCCGAGGCTGTGTCGGAGGCGGAGGCGGAGGCGGAAGGGCTGATGGAGGGACTGGCCGAAACACTCCCACCGGCCTTGGGCTTCTGATCGTCGTCACTGTCGCCCCCGCTGGTGGCGAGGAAGATCCCGCCGCCGACGAGCGCGGCGACCACGACGACGGAGCCGACGATGAGGGCGAGCTTCTTCTTGCCGGGGGCGCCTGGACCGCCGGGCGGAGGGGGTGGCGGGTAGCCGGCGTACTGGGGGTCGGGCTGGCCGAAGGGCTGGGGTTGCTGACCGTAGGGGCCGGGCTGGCCGTAGGGCTGCTGCCCGTACGGACCAGGCTGAGGCTGACCGTACGGCGGCTTCTGCGGGGGTGGCGACCCGGAGTACGGGTTCTGCCCGTCCGGCTGCTGAGGCTGCGGCGGCGGCGCGCCGTAAGGACCGGCGGGCGGTCCCGGCACGGGCGGCTGGGGCTGCTGCGGGGGTCCGAATCCTCCCTGCGGCGACGGGTCTTGCGGCGACGGGTCCTGCGGCGGCTGGTTCTGCGGCGGCAGGTTCTGCGGCGGCTGGCCGGGAGGCTGGGTCATGTGGTTCGGATCCCCTCGCTGTCCGACTGGCTCCTCGCAGAGCCCAGCGGAGACCCCCTGCCCCCGCCCACCCCAACATCCACTACACGGCACCGGAGGCACAACCCCCGTCTTCCCCCACCTCGAACCACAGCAACTTCCCCCGGGCGCCGAAGAGCTGGCCCCCGAGCGGCCACCCACCCCACGCGTCCGCGCACTCCCGTACGAGGAAGAGCCCACGCCCGCTGTCGGACTCGGTCGGCACGGGCGGCGCACCGAACGGGCCGGGCGGATTGCCGAAGGGGGCGGGGATATGGGGGTCGCTGTCCCACACCCCGACCCGAAGCCGCCCGCCCCGAACGGACCGCAGCCGCAGCGAGGAGGGCCCTTTCGCATGCCGGTAGGCGTTGGTGACCACCTCCGACGTCAACAACTCGGCGACGTCAAGGAGTTCTCCCATGCCGTGCCCGGTGAGCACGGCCCGCAAGGTCATATGGGCGACGCGGGGCGCTCTTGGATCGTGGGGCAGATGAAGGGCGTAGGACCAGCCTTGGGGTGGGGCTACGGTGACCATGGGGGGCCTCCCAGAGCTCCCAGAGAAGGGAATTGACCCACTCGACGTGTCGGCGACCGTACGGCGGTGGCAATGCCGCGACTGTGTGGCGCGGTGCGCTTCCGCCTTGCGGGGCAGGGCAGTTGAGTGGCGTGCGATACCGATCACGGCGGGGAACTCATCGATTCACCAGCCCAGTTGGAGCGCTACCGTCTGGTCCTGGACCGCATGCAAGCCGCCGCGCTGGCGCCAGGCGAGTCCCGGGACCACATCATGCGGCTGGCCCACGACATCTAAAGAAGCCCCAAATGTCAGAACTGCGCTGGCAGAAGTCATCCCACAGCCAGGAGGCTTCCTCCTGCGTATACGTGGCCGCCACCCCCGACAGCACGATCCACCTCCGCGAAAGCGACGCCCCCGACGCCGTCCTCACGACAACCCCCGACCGCCTGCACAACCTGATCCTGATACGCACCCTCAAGGCCACCCCTTGGGGGATATAGCGTCGGATCATGAAACCGCCGACCGATACAGCCACCGATCAGGCACCGATCAGGCACCGACCAGGCACCGACCAGGCACCGACCAGGCACCGGCCGATCCTGCCGCAACCGACGACACGCTGGCCACCCAGCCCGTCGGGTACTGGAGCGGCCTCGCCCATGAGGTCGTCACCCGGCATCTGCGTGATGCCATGGCCAGGATCGACGTCACACAGCCGCAGTACTGGGTGTTGAACCGTGTGAACGGCGGGCCCCTGGCGCCGAGCCGCGAGGAGGCAGTCATCCAGCTGACGCCCCTCGCGGACGGGCCACATGAGATGGGGCGCGTCGTCGACCAGCTGATCCACCGTGGCTGGCTGCGAAGCGACGCCGAGCACCGCCTGCACCTCACCGATGCCGGAGAGGCCGCCAGGGTGCGGCTGCGCGAGCTGGTGACCGAACTGCGCGCCGTGGTCCACGAAGGCATCAGCGACGAAGAGTACGTGGCCGCACTCACGGTCCTGCGCAGGATGGTGGCCAACGTCGAGGACGCCGGCGCCGGAGCCTTCTAACGGGAACGGCCAGGAACAAGTGGTCCTGGGCACCCGTGGCGAGCGCGGCGCTGCCTCGGCCGACTGCAGAAAAGTCCCGGCAATACCCCACCAAATAGGGCACTCCACGGGACTTTTCTGCAATCGACGCTGCCTTCGCCTCCCGGCGATCAGGCGCTCAGCGGTTGATGGACTGGATCTCCTCCACCGCGACTTGCTGATCCCCGCCGAACTCGCCGTCCGGGAGGTCACCGCCCTCGCCGGTCGTGCTCGTCCAGCTGATCTTCCAGGTGACGGTGGCCTGGAGGTCGTACGTGTCGTCGCCGGAGGACCGCAGGTACTGCACGCCGCACGGCGGCAGCGTGTCGGCGGGGGTGCCCTTCGCGCGGGGCTTGCCGATCTTGCCGTCCACGATGGGGCAACTTCCCGACGCGGGGTAGGTCTCGGCGTCCTTCGTCCCCGGGGCGATCGAGAGAGACACGGGTTCAGCAGTCGTCGTCGCGGAGAGCCCCGAGCCCGGGATGCTCGCGGTGACGGAGACCTTCTTGAACTTCGCCTTGTCGAGCCAGACCCAGGTCGGGAGGTTGACCTTCGTCGTCCCCTCGGGTGCCATCGCGATCTCGGTGCTGGGTACGGGCAGTTCGTCGTAGGCGTACTCAGCGAGGATCTTGGGCGAGACTGCGAGCGGTTCCTTGGGAGTCTCGCCCGTGGTCACCCAAAAGGGCATCTTGTCGCAGGATTTAGCCTCGGGTTCGTCCTTGCGTTTTTCGTTGATGGCCGCCGCCCAGAACTGTCCGTCGCCCTGCTTGTCCAGGTTGTAGTTCTTGTAGGGGTGGCCTTCCTTGAAGTACGAGTCGAAAGCGCTACCCACGAAGTCGCCGACCCCGAATACCTTCACCTGACGAATCGCCTTGACTGCGGCCTGGATCTGCTTCGGCGAGTACGCGGGCTCGTACCAGCAGGCCGGTGGATCCCAGTTGCTGTTGGCGGGTGTGAGCGAGCCCGTCTTCGCGGACTTGGGGCTGCCCTCGACCGTGGTCTGGATTCTCGTCTGGACGTTGAGGTTCTGTCCCTGTCGGCCCGCCTTGGCCTCGCCTTCACGAGCACCGCCCTTGCCGCTCTTGCCGGCCGCGTAGGCAAAGCCAGGTGCTACCACCACGGACAAGGCTACGGCGGGGACCAGCAACCGCCAGGCGGCATGGAGCTTCACAGGCACTGCTTGGCCCCCGTCGTGCTGGTGACGGAATCTGTCTGCCAAACGCCCTTGGCGTTCTTCTTCAGCCTCGTGTTGTAAAAGGCGTAGTCGTCCTTCGATGCCGGAATCGACTTATCCACCTTGCCCGTCTTGCGGTCCTTCGGGTACGACTTCGTCTCATCCACGCAGTACGTCACTGCTGCGGCGCCCGACTTCAGGAACGTCACCTGACGGTCGAAGTACCGAGTGGTCCCCTCGAAACTCCTGCCGTCCTTGTAGAAGCTCTGAACGTAGTCCGCCGCCGTCAGCAACGCATCGCCCGACGAATAGAACTTCAGCGCCGGATGTTCCTTGGCATCGACCGTGATCGCCTCATCAATCGAGTTGATCCGCCGCTCGTTGTCCGCCAGGATCGCGTCCTTCTTCGCGTCACCCGTCTTGCCTCCCTCGAAGACGTTCTTCACGCCCTTCGGCAGCTTGATCTCCGGCCGCTCGAACCCCTCATCGGACGCCGACGGAGACGGCGACTCTCTCTTCTTGTCGCCGGTCTCGGCGCCCGCGATCTTGTCGCCGTCCCCGGAGCCGCCGTCGCCCCCTCCGCAAGCAGTGAGCGAAAGGACTGCGGCAGCAGTGAAGGTGGCCGCTGCGAGCAGGGTGGGTCGGCGATTCACGGTCAGCTCCTGATGGGGGCGAGGGTTCTCTGGAGTGAACCAAGCTATCGACGAGGCAAGGGCGACGTCACGTCGAGGGCCGCCAGCAGCAAGACATACGCGGGCATAGCACCCACGCCTTGCCCCCATGGCGCGAATTGATCCCCGGCGCAGCGAATTGATCACGCGCCGAAGAGCGGGTCACCCGGACCGCGGTCTTCGCGTCAGCGAAACTCACGCCGCTACCCCAAGTGCGTATCCCCCAGCGACACCAGCAGCCTCCGCAGCGCCCCATCCAGCGCCCGCCGGTCCTCCGCCGACAAATCCCCCAGCATCCGCTCCTCGTTCGCCACGTGGTCCACCACCGCACGGTCGGCCAGTTCGAGGCCCGCCCGCGTCAGGCGCACCTTGATCGCGCGGCGGTCGGACGGGTCCGGGTGGCGTTCGATGAAGCCCTTGCGTTCCAGCTTGTCGAGGCGGTTGGTGATCGCGCCCGATGTCACCATCGCGGTCTTGATGAGGCCGCCCGCCGTCAGTTCGTGCGGGGCGCCCACCCGGCGCAGCGTGGCGAGCACGTCGAACTCCGGGAACTCCAGGCCGTGTTCGGCGAAGATCGGTTTCATCCCTTTGCTCAGCAAGTGGTTCGCCCGCGTGATGCGGCCCACCAGGGCCATCGCGTCCAGGCTCGCCGCCGCCATGTCCGGGCGTTCCCGGTGCCACTGAGCGCGCAGCTCGTCGATGGCGTCGGCCTCCACATCGACCTCCGCGTCAGCCTTCACGGTTGCCGTCGACATCGACGCCTCAGGTTCTGCCACTGTCGCGCCCCCTCTCTCTCAGCAGGCCGGAGCCCGTCAGGTCTCTTAATATTGAGATACTTGACGTTCGCAGGCCTCGGGTTCATATTTATCTCAACGTTGAGAATAACAGCGTTGAGTAGAAGTCGAGGGGGAGCAACATGTCCGTCCGTGGACAGCAAGCACGGCAATCACAGCAGGCAGACACCCTGGTCCGGCCCGCTCCAGCGCCGCGGGCCCACGCCCTCGCTACCGGGGGCCTCGCCACCGCGGCCCTCGCCGCCATCGGGCCCGCCACCTGGGGCACCACCTACGTCACCACCACCGAACTCCTGCCCCCGGACCGCCCCCTGCTCGCCGCGGCCCTGCGCGCGCTGCCCGCCGGGCTCATCCTGCTCGCCCTCACCCGGCGGCTGCCCAGCGGTGACTGGTGGTGGAAGGCGGCCGTCCTGGGGCTGCTCAACTTCGGGGCCTTCTTCCCTCTTCTGTTCTTCGGCGCCTACCACCTTCCCGGCGGCGTCGCCTCGACCATCAGCGCCGTCATGCCGCTGCTCGTCGCCGGCTTCGGAGTCGGTGTTCTGAAGGTGCGGCCCACCCGTCGTACGTTGGTCGCCGGGCTCGTCGGTTTCGTCGGCGTCGCGCTGCTCGTCCTGCGCGGCAGCGCCTCCTTCGACCTCGCGGGGCTCGTCGCCATGCTGGCCGCCACCACCCTGATGGCCCTCGCCGTCGTACTGAGCAAGCGCTGGGGACGGCCCGAAGGCGTCTCGCTGCTCGCCCTCACCGGGTGGCAACTCACCGTGGGCGGAGTGGTGTTGGCACCCATCGCCCTCAGCTTCGAAGGGCTTCCCGGCCACTTCACCGGGGCCAACCTCGCCGGATACGCCTACCTCGGCATCATCGGCACCGCCGTCGCGTACGCCCTCTGGTTCCGCGGCATCGAGCGGCTCCCCGCCTCTTCCGTCTCGTTCCTGGGGCTGACCAATCCCGTCGTCGCCACCCTCGCCGGGCTGCTCCTCCTGGGGCAGACCCTCACTCTCTGGCAGGTCGGCGGTCTGGTGCTCGTGGTGGCGAGTGTCCTGGTCGGGCAGGGCCGTGGTCGTGCCCGCCGGGCTGCTCCCGCGACCACGGCTACGGACGCGGCCTGAAGGCCCCTGTTACCGAGTACGGATCTCTTGTTACCGAGTGCGGACGGAACCCGGTGAACGAGGCCGACGTGGGGCTCATCTGAGGGGGTGTAGCCAACAGACACTTCAGATATCCCCTGGGAGAACCTAGTGATGACCACTCGCCGCGCTCGCCGTACCGCCCGTTCCGCCGCCCTGGCGGTCGTTGCCGCCGCTGCCGCGTTCTCGCTGACCGCCTGCGGCGGGAGCGGGGACGGCGCCGCTGGACCGGCGAAGAAGGACTCCGCCTCCGCCTCGTTCTCCACCGGCAACAGCGGTGTGGTCACGGTCAACGGATCCCAGACCGGCGCAGGCAAGTCCCAGGCCGACGACGTCGTGTCCGTGTCCGACTCCTCCAAGGCGGCCTCGACGTACCGCACCCAGAAGCTGGTGGACGGCAGCACGGCCAAGATCTACAAGCTCGGCGGCCAGCACTACCGCGCCGACATAGTCAGTGACGGTCAGGTCGTCGGCGATCTGGAGGCGAACGGGGAAGACACCGGAGTCGACGCCAACGGCATGTTCGTGGTGCTCACCCTGGACGGCAAGGTCCACTCCTGGATGGGCGGCGAACACCAGGGACCGGGCACGTTCAAGGTCGCGGGCGGTTGGACGGTCAAGGTGACGAAGGTCGGCGAGCTCCACTACCGCGCGGAGATCATCGGCAACGAGGGTGCGGTGGAAGGCACGCTGGAGGCGGACCAGCAGGATGACGGGGCCGTCGCCAACGGCGTGTACATCGTGCTCAGCGCCGGTGGCGAGATCAGCGCCCACGAGTAGACCCCTGTCCGGCTGTGCGGTGGAAACGACTGGCCTGGATGGTGGAGGGCGAAGATGGCGTCTCTCGCGGAGCTGCTGCGGGAGCTCAAGGAGCGGTCAGGCCTCAGTTACAAAGTCCTTGCCGAGCGGCTTCACATGAGTACGTCCACGTTGCACCGGTACTGCAACGGGGGTGCGCCACCGACCCAGTTCACTCCGTTGAAGCAGTTCGCCCGCCTCTGCGGGGCGACTCCGGAAGAGCTGGTGGAGATCCACCGGCAGTGGGTCCTGGCGGACGCGGACCGGAGGCGGAAGGCGGAGCCCACCGCCTCCGGCGTACTGAAGCCGAACCTGAAGCCGAACCTGAAGCCGGACCCGGAGCCCAAGCCCAAGGCCAAGCCCAAACCGGCGCCAGAGCCGGAATCGAAGCCGCAGCCGCAGCCGGAGACCGAGACGCCGTCCGGCCCGGCGGCCACCGTAACCGTCTTGTCCTCCTCATCGCTCTCATCGCCCTCATCGCCCCCCTCATCCCCCTCACCCCCGTCCCGCAAGCGGCGGACCCTCGTCCTCGCCGCCACCGTCGCCGCAGTCGTCGGAATCGGTTCCCTCGCTCTCGCCATGAACCGCAGCGGTGACGGCGACGCGCACAAGCGGATGCAGAAGGAGCACGCCAGGCCCACCGCCCCGCCGGACCCGAGTGGCTCGCCGTACGGGCGGACCGGCAAAAGCGCCGACAGGGACCGGCTCGAAGGCCAGGACCGGCCCGGCGCCAAGGGCCGACCCGATGGCAAGGCCGAGAAGAGTGCCTCTTCCGCTTCACCGTCCGAGAACGACAGAAACGACAGAGATGACAGGAACGACGAGAACGACGAGAACGACAGGAACCAGAACGGCCGTCCCGACCCCGCCGGCCCCCGTGGCATCGGCAAGGGCCCCGTACCCGACGGTGGGCGGGGCGACGATCCCGACGTGCCCCTGGCGGCACGCGTCAACCCGTATCTCTACGAAGACTGCGAGCACCACTTCCTGGTGAACCGGAAGCCTGCCCAGATGCCGGAGCCGCCCTCCGAGGGGGACGTGCCCGCCTGGGTGGGGGAACTCGGTGCCGTCTCGGCCCGCAACCAGTACATCGCGTTCACCGTGCAGGGCACGGGCGACGAGACCGTCACCCTGCGGAACATGAAAGTCCGCGTGCAGAGCAGCGGTGCCCCGCTCGCCTGGAACAACTTCCAGATGGGGACCCACTGCGGCGACAAGCTGTTCAACAAGGTCTTCACCGTCGACCTCGACGACGCGACGCCGCGCGCCACGCCCAACCCGGGCCAGAGCCGCTTCCCGTACAAGGTCAGCGAGAAGGACCCGCAGGTCTTCTACGTCGAGGCCAACTCTGATCTGCACGACGTGCGTTGGTACCTGGAAATGGAGTGGTCCAGCGGCAAGCGGCACGACGTGCTGCGCATCGACGACCAGGGCAAGCCGTTCCGGACCAGCGGCCAAGAGGGACGCCCCGTGTACAGCTGGTCGGAGTCCGGCGGGTGGGCGCCCGGGGGCCTGGACCACCACTGACACCCACCCGGCAGAACCCGACAGAACCCGACAGCCCCCCAGCCTCCCTCAGCCCCGGTGCGCACCACCTCGCGCAGGTGCCGCCGAGCGACGGGACTTGGCCCCGTTCGGCCACAACCTGGGGCTCCGCTTCGCCGCGAAGTCCTCGATCCAGCCCACGGCCATCACCATCAGGCCGATCAACGGCCAGACGAGGACCGTCATCCACACCATGTACGTGGTGTCCAGGGCCGAGCTCCACTGCTCGTCCTCCATGAACGGCAGGTCGTACGCCAGGTCGATGATCGGCACCGTGGCCATGATCAGGAGGTTGTGCCAGAGGTAGATCGTCACCGCTCGGTTGTTGGAGAGGGTGATGAGCTTGTCCCACCGCTTCAGGCGGCCCGGCAGCTCCTGCCACGACGGGGAGTACTGGAAGAGGATGACGACGAAGCCGAAGGACCATGCCGCCTGGGCGAGCGGGATGTCGTTCAGGTCCCAGCCGTCCGGGCCCAGATGGCCCGATGCCCACCACAGGCCGAAGGCCATGATCAGGGCCGAGACGGAGACCGCCAGGTAGCGCGGGACGCGGGCGAGGACGCCCTCCTGGTGGGCGATACCCAGGACCCAGCAGCTGCCGTACACCGCGAAGTCCGAGACCGCGTTGCCCGTCTCGCCGGGGATCGTCACGACGCCCGTGGCGAGCACCGCCGTCAGGGCAAGGGGCGCGAAGAGCGTCGCCCACGGGACCCGGCGGAACGCCCACAGGAGCAGCGGCGACGCGATGACGAACCAGAGGTACGCGCGGATGTACCAGAGCGGGCCCGCCGCCTGGGCGGGCCAAGTGTCCTCCAGGAGGCCCGCCTTGTCCCCGATGTGCCAGGGGAAGGGCGGGGCGCCGACCGGGAACACGTAGTTGAGCATGCTGACCAGGCCCCAGGTGCCCCCGTGGTCCGGGTCCTTGCTCACGTTCCAGCCGCCGTAGAACAGCAGGAAGAGTGCCACCGCGCTGAACGCCCACATGGGCGGCAGGAGTCGGCGGATGCGCCCCCTGATCACGCCCCACGCGGGGCGCTTCAGGGAGCGCGCCATCAACGCGCCCGCCAGCGCGAACATCACGCCCATGGACGGGAAGACGATCGTCAGCCAGGCCCAGCCGAACAGGTGGTAGATGACGACGCGGACGAGGGCCAGGGAGCGCAGTACGTCGAAGTAGCGGTCGCGGCCCGGCTTCTTCGCCGGGGCGGGAGCCGCGTCGGGACGGGCTGCCTCGGGACGGGACGCATCGGAACGGGCCGCCTCGGGACCGGCCGCCTCGGGACGGGCCGGGCCCACCGGCGTCACCGCCAACCCGGGGGGCGGCGGCACCTGGGGCAGCGGCTGCGTGGGATAGGTCATGCGACGGGCCTCCGGTCAGGGCTGCCCGTCCGCTGCCGCGGAATCGAGGGCGGGGTTCCGAGCACTCCCGTGCGCCGGAGCTTCTGCCAGCGAAGGCGGCCTCCGGTCAGGGCGGTGATCCAGGACTGAAGCAGCACGACGTACATCAGCTGCCGGTAGAGGATCTGCTGGAGGGGCAGCGAGATCAGATGGGTCATGCGCTCGCGGTCCAGCCGGAAGGCGTACGCCGCGCACACCGCCTGGACGGCGAGGACGCCGAGCCACGCGACGATCGTCTTCTGGGTGGGGCCGAAGACCAGGCCGTAGAGCAGGAACACGTCGATCAGCGGGGCCAGGAGCGGTGCCAGGACCATGAAGAGGGAGACCAGGGGCATGCCCACGCGGCCGAAGCGGCCCGAGGGGCCCGACTCGATCACCGAGCGGCGGTGCTTCCAGATCGCCTGCATGGTGCCGTACGACCAGCGGTAGCGCTGCGACCAGAGCTGCTGCACCGTCTCCGGCGCCTCGGTCCACGCGCGCGCCTTCTCGGCGTACACGACCCGCCAGCCGTCCCGGTGCATCGCCATCGTGATGTCGGTGTCCTCGGCGAGCGTGTCGTCGCTCATGCCGCCGACCCGTTCGAGTGCCGAACGACGGAAGGCTCCCACGGCGCCGGGGATGGTCGGCATGCAGCCGAGCATGTCGTACATCCGGCGGTCGAGGTTGAAGCCCATCACGTACTCGATGTGCTGCCAGGCGCCGATCAGCGAGTCCCTGTTGCCGACCTTCGCGTTGCCCGCGACGGCGCCCACGCGCGGGTCGCCGAACGGCTGCACCAGCTCGCGCACGGTGGACTGCTCGAAGACCGTGTCGCCGTCCATCATCACGATGAGGTCGTGACGGGCGTTGGCTATGCCTCGGTTGAGGGCGGCCGGTTTGCCCGCGTTCTGCTGGCGCACGACGCGTACGTTCGGGAGGCGAAGGCCCTCGACGATCAGCGCGGTGCCGTCCGACGAGCCGTCGTCGATGACGATGATCTCGATGGGATGGTCGCTCGACATGAGCGAACGGACCGTGGCCTCAATGCACTTGGCCTCGTTGTAGGCGGGGACGAGGACCGACACCGGTTCGGTGACGTCGGGGCCCCAGCGGAAGCCGCGCCTGCGCACCTTGCGCGCGTGCACCGCGGAGAGCAGCAGCATCAGGCCGAAGCGGAAGAGGACCAGGGAGCCGATGACGGCGAGGGCGACGACGAGTACGCCGGTGATCTTCTCCGACGCGCCGACCAGGAAGACCCAGGCCTTGCCCTTCCACAGCTCAATGCCGGAGACGGGCGCGTGCGCGCTGGGGGCGTCCAGTGCCTCGGTGAGGTTCGTGAAGTGGTAGCCCTCGTGCTGGAGGTCGGGCAGGAAGGTGTCGAGCGCGGCGACCGTCTGTGAGCGGTCGCCGCCGGAGTCGTGCATCAGGACGACGGCCCCGTCGCCGTTCTTGGGCGTGGCGCGGCGGATGATCTCGGCGACGCCGGGGCGCTTCCAGTCCTCGCTGTCGGTGTTGTTGACGACGGTGAGATAGCCGCGGCCGCCTATGTACTTCGTCACCGGCCAGGACTTGTTGTCCATGGCGTCGGAGAACGACGAGTACGGCGGGCGGAAGAGGGAGGTGCGGATGCCCGCGGCGCCCGCGAGGGCGAGCTGGTTCTGCGTGAGCTCCCAGTCGATGCGGCCCGGTGACTGGTACGACAGGTCGGGGTGGTTGAACGTGTGCAGGCCGACCTCATGGCCCTCGTCCACCATGCGCTCGACGAGGTCGGGGTAGCGCGACGCCATCGTGCCGGTGACGAAGAAGACGCCGTGCGCGTGGTGCTTCTTCAGTACGTCGAGGACCTTGGGGGTCCACTCCGGGTCCGGGCCGTCGTCGAAGGTCAGCACGAGCCGGTGGCGTGGAACGCTCAGCGTCCCCTCGTGGCCGCCTCGGGTGTCGATGACCGGGCCGCCCTCAAGGATCTTCTCCGGGACCTTGCCGGTGCCCGCGGGCGGGCGGATGCGGTGGTCGGCGAGGATCTCGCTGTGCGTGTAGCCGCGCAGCATGAGCATCGCCATCAGGGCGACGAGGAGGAGCAGAGGCAGGAGGTAGCGCAGGGGGAGTCTGCGCCGCTTGGTGCCGCGGGCCGGTTGCGCACGGCGTCGGCCGCCGCCACTGCCCCGGGGCTGGGCACGGCCGTTCCGGGGCGGCGCATGACCGTTCCGGTTCTGGGCGTGGCCGTTCCTGGAACCGGCGGACCGGCCCCTGTTGGTACGGGAGTTCATCGCTGTGAGCCCTCCGAGGGCTGCTGGGCGGAGCTGAGCGGGGACTGATGGCCGTAGACGGCGACCTGGACGCGCAGCGGGGACTGCTGTTCGCCGGCGGGCTGCATGACGGGGACTTCGCCGGCGCCTCCGCCGGCGTCGCCCGGGGGCTCCGTCGACGGGTCCGGGTCCGGCGTGGTGGGATCGATGGTCGGGTCCGGGTCCGTGCCCGGCTTCGTGGGGTCGACGGTCGGGTCGGGGTCCGTGCCGCCACCACCGCCGCCGCTTGTCGGGTCGGGGTCGGGTTTGCCGCCGCCCGTGGGATCGGGGTCGGGCTTGCCGCCGCCCGCGTCGCCCTTGCCGTCGGCCGTCTCTGACGGGTCGGCCGAGCCGTCGCCACCGGTCGCGGGGGCGGTGTTGCCGCTCTCCGACGCGCCGGGCGAGGGTGTCGTGCCGGATGATGCCGAGGGGTCGAGGGAGTCGGCCGGGCGGTTCGGTGTGTCCACCTTGCTCGCCGGCTTCTCGTCCTTGGGGTCGATCGGGACCCAGGGTGCGTCGGAGTTGCCCGAGAGCAGGGTGCCTACGATGATCACCGCGTACACGGCGCAGGCTATGCCGACGAGTACGCCTATGCGGCGGTATCTCCGGCTGCGGCGGCCCGTCTCGTCGACGAAGACCGGCCCGTCCGGCGCGTCTTGGCCACTCTCGGCGGACAGATCCGCCAGCTGTCGCCCCACTCCGTCGATCTGAACGGTGACTTCGTTCGGATCATGGGTGTGTTCCGGTAGGGCATCTTCTCGCCAATTCTCCATGCGTACGCACAACCCCCACATAACCTGGCTCGGGCGCGCACGACTCCGGGCAACTTTTTGCCGTCGGACCGGGCCCCCACCCGATCCGAGCGCCCCCCTATCACACCGCGCCCGGACCATGAATGTAGCGCACAGCGGTGACAGTCGTACTAATCCATCAGTCCCGCCCCACCATGATGAGCGCATCCGTGGCCGGAACCCACCCGCCTTCGGGCCTGCGCAGCCACCCCTCGGCCTCGGAGAGTTCGGCAGCCGCCGCACGCAACGCGTCGACCCCCGGATGCACGAGCCCCTTTCTCCACACCAACGACACAGGCGACAGCGGCACCGGATCGATCAGTGGCCGCAGGACCGACTCGGGCATGGCCGGAAAATCCACCGCCGCCAGCACGGGGTTCCGGTTCTTCGCCATGACCCGCCCGAACTCCTCGGCGCCCACCGCGAGGGGCGCGGGCGGCGCCACCTCGATGCCGCGCCCCTCGAAGAGGCGGTGCGCCAGGTCGGTCCACTCCAGCGTCCGCGGATTGCCCGCCCCCGCGTACACGCTCTCCCCCGCGAGCGCCCCGAGCGGTACCGCGTCCAGCTCGGCCAAGGGGTGGCCGAGCGGCAGGAGCACCGCCATCGGCTCGTACCGCACCGGCTGCTGAGCGAGCCGCGACCGCAGGGCCGGTTCGAGCCCGGCGTACCGCCCGAAGGAGACGTCGAGCCGCCCGGCGGCGATCTCGGCGGCGGCCCAGGTGAGGCCGCTCTCGAAGCGGGCCATCAGCTCGCAGTCCGGGGCGAGTTCGCGGGCCCGCTCCAGGACGCGCCGGCTGATGAGCCCCTCGCTGTTCAGGTCCACGAGCAGCGGGCGGGCCGCCGCGCCGCCGCAGCTCGCGCCCCGCGCGAAGGCGGCGGCCAGGTCGTCGTGCGCGTCGAGCACCCGCCGCGCGTACGGCAGCAGCCGCTCGCCGTCGGCCGTCAGCGTGACCTGCCGCGTCGTCCGTACGAAGAGCTCGGCGCCCAACTCCCGCTCCAGGCGCCGCACATCACGGCTCAACGCCTGCTGGGCCACGTAGAGGCGGGCGGCGGCCCGCGTGAAGTGCAGCTCTTCACAGACGGCCATGAAGGCACGCAGGAGGCGGGGTTCCAGGTCTGTCACGCCGAGAACCTACATCGGCGACGGGCGCCGGAGGCGGGGACTTGCAAGCGCCGGAGACGGCGACTTACAGGCGCCGGAGACGGGGACTTACAACAGGAGTGCGTGAGTGGGGCCCCAGTAGGTGTTGGACCCCGCACCGCCGCCCCGGTGAGGGTGATCGCATGCCGCCCGCCGAATCCCGCGCGCCCCGCCGCCGCAACCCTTACGCCCGCCTCTTCCGCATACCAGGAGCCACCGCCTTCACCCTCGGCAACCTCATCGCCCGCCTCCCCATGGGGATGTTCAGCGTGAGCGCCGTCATCATGATCGCCGGGGCACGCGGTTCGTACGCCCTCGCGGGCGCCGTCACCGCGACGGGCCTCGCCGCGACCGCCCTCGTGGCGCCCTGGACCGCCCGCCTCGTGGACCGGTACGGCCAGGCACGGATCGCCGTCCCCGCCACCGCGATCGCCGCACTCGGCTCGCTCTCCCTGCTCCTGTGCGTGCACTACGGAGCGCCCGGCTGGACCCTGTTCGCCTCGTACGCGGCGACGGCCACGACCCCCAACACCGGCGGCATGTCCCGCGCCCGCTGGGCCCACCTCCTCAAGGACGACGAGCGGGCCGTGCACACCGCCAACTCCTTCGAGCAGGCCGCGGACGAGCTCTGCTTCATGCTCGGCCCCGTCCTCGCGGCCTTCCTGTGCGGGGCGCTCTTCCCGGAGGCGGGCACCCTCATCGGAGTCGTCCTGCTCATGACCGGCGTCCTGCTCTTCGCCGCCCAGCGCACGACGGAACCGCCGCCCCGGGGACGTACGACCACGAAGGAGAAAACGCCCCTCCACGCGCGCGGGATGCCCACACTGCTCGCCGCCTTCCTCGCCACCGGTGCCGTCTTCGGTTCGATGGAGGTCGTGACGATCGCCTTCGCGGACACGCAGGGGCACAAGGCTGTCGCCGGTGCGATCCTCGCGCTCCAGGCCGCGGGCTCCTGCGCGGCGGGCCTCCTCTACGGGACGCTCAAGCCGAGCGGGCCGCTGCGCCGCCGCCACATCCTGTGCGTCGGCGCGATGGCGGCCCTGATGACGCTTCCGCTCCTGGCCGCCACGCTCACCGGCTCGCTCCTTGTGCTCGCCGGGGCTCTCCTTGTCGCCGGAATGGCTACGGCACCGACGATGGTCACCGGCATGACCCTGGTCCAACAGCTGACCCCCGAGGGCCGGTTGAACGAGGGCATGACCCTCGCCGTCACCGGCATCCTCGGGGGCATCGCGTGCGGGGCCGCAGCAGGGGGCTGGGTGGTGGAGCACCTGAGTCCCGCCCGGGGCTACGCGGTCCCGGTCACCGCCGCGTGCTGCGCGCTGCTGCTCAGCATCGTGCGGGCTTGCGCCACGAGCACTCCAGATCCCCGCTCGGCTCGGCCCCGCGCCGCGAGCGCGGCATGACCAAAACGGCCTTGTCCTCGGTCGACTTGGCGAGCGTCACGACGATCGCGTCCTCCAGGGCCTTCACCGAAGAGGGCATGTAGTTGTTCAGGATGATGCTGAACACGAGCTCACGCCCGCCCGCGTCCTTCACGTACCCCGAGAGCGCGGACGCGGCGGTCAACGACCCGGTCTTGGCCCGTACGTTCATGGCCGCCGGAGTTCCGCACATGCGCGTACGCAGCGTGCCGCCGACGAACTTGTCCGGGGCGCAGGCCACCGGAAGGGACTTGTACCAGTCGGCGTACCAGGGCTCGCCCTTGGCCGAGAGCAGAAGCTTGATCAGCTGGTCGGCGGGGGCGTTGTCCTTGCGCGAGAGCCCGGAGCCGTCGACCTGGCGCACCTTGCCGGGGTCGACACCGGCGGTCTTCAGGTAGGAGCTGATGGCGGCGAGACCGTCCGTCCAGTTCCCCGGCCGTCCGGTCGCCTCGTACCCCATCGTCTTCGTGAGGTTCTCCGCGTGCATGTTGTTGGAGAGCTTCATGAAGGGGATCATCAGCTCCTTCAGCGGCATGGAGTCGTGCGACGCGAGCTGACGCGCGCCCTTGGGAGTGGCCAGCCCGGCCTTCGTCGGCCCGCTCACCCGCACCCCGTGCGCCTTCAGCGCGTCCCGGAAGATCGCGGCCGCGTATCCGGTCGGCTCCCAGACGGTGATCCACTCCTTGGTGGCGTCACCCCCCACGGGGACGGTGCCGGTGACCGTGAGGGTGTTGGTGCCGTGCTCGCGCTCGATGGTGAGCGTGTCCTGACCGCCGGCGGCGACGGTCCTTGCGCTGTTGTCGACGTCCACGTAATCGGTCTTCGGGGTCACCGTGACCTTGGGCCGGTCCCCGGCCTTCGCTCCGGGCGTGGCCTCGACGATGACCGTCCCGGTGTCGTAGTCGGTGTCCGGGGCGACGCTCAGCGCGGAGATCTGGGCCGCGTAGTACGCGAACTCGTCGTCGCCGGACCAGGTGTCGCCGATGCGCTTGTCGTCGAACCGGGTGTCGTCCGCGACCAGCCGCCCCGAGACCTTCCGGACCCCCGAGTCGGCGATCTTCGCGGCGAGTTGGTCGTAGTCCTTGGCCAGCGTCGTCGGGTCGCCGGTGCCCCGCAGGTAGAGGTCACCGGAGAGGACGGGGCCGTGCTGCCTGCCGTCGGTGAGCACATCGGTGGTGAAGCGGTGGTCGGGCCCGAGCCGCTCCATGGCCGCCGTCGAGGTGAGCAGCTTGGTGTTGGACGCGGGCATCAGGCGTCCGCTGGGCAGGTGCTGGTAGAGCACGTCACCGGACGCGGCGTCGGCGACGACGACACTCGCCGCGCCGCCCTCCATCCGGGGATCGCCGAGGATCGTGTCGATGGCTTCGGGCAGGCCGCTGCGGTCGGAGTCGGCCCCGGCAGGCGAGCTGACGGAGAGGGTGGCCGCCGCGACTCCGAGCACGGCGGGCCAGATCCAGTGGCGCATACGGGCGTTGACGCGTCTCACGGGTCTACTCATGACCCAGGAGCATCCCGGACGCGGCCGCCTCGCGACAGACCCCACTCCGGACATCTATGGGGCGGCCTCGGGTGTGGCCACGGAAAAAGCCCCCTGGCCAGCGGCCAGGAGGCTTTAACCTCACATGGGAATTGTGGAGATGGCGGGAATCGAACCCGCGTCCAACGGTGCAAAAGGAGGGCTTCTCCGAGCGCAGTTCGCTACGATTTTCTCGGCCCCGGTGATCTCGCGAACAAGTCTCCGACGGGCCCAGTCACTGTTTGATTTCCCATCGAACCCCGTGACCGGGATCGATGGTTTAGTTCCCTAGATTATGCCAGGATCCGGGTCGGGAACACCCCCGGGCTGACACCCATTAAGGGTCCTTCACTCACTGCTTATTAGGCAGCGAGGGCGAAGGACTGGGAATCGCTCTTAGAATTGGCGATTATTGGTTGCGACATATGGTTAACGAGATCATTGTCGCTTCCTCGGCTCGCTTCCCCTGCTTCGACATCCGCTGTCGAAACCGATCATCCCCATGTTTACCGCTATTGAATTAGATACTGCCTCAATGCGCGCCCCGGTTGTGCGGGGCAGTGCCCATCGTACGTGAACAACGCCCGACGGGGCCAGCCAATTCCCGCGTGCCCCGTCCGGGCCCACGCGGACCCAGGGTCCTAGGCGCTGCGCTGGCGCTTCTTGACCTCCGCGACCGCGCGGTTCGTCTCGCGCAGATCCTGCTTCTCCTTGAGCGTCTGGCGCTTGTCGTACTCCTTCTTGCCCTTGGCCAGCGCGATCTCGACCTTGACCCGGCTGTCCTTGAAGTACAGGGCCAGGGGCACGATCGTGTGACCCGTCTCCTGCGACTTGGACTCCAGCTTGTCGATCTCCGCCCGGTGCAGCAGCAGCTTGCGCTTCCGCGTGGCGGAGTGGTTGGTCCAGGTCCCTTGCACGTACTCCGGGACGTGGATGTTGTGCAGCCAGGCCTCGCCGCCGTCGATGTGCACGAAGCCGTCCACCAGGGAGGCCCGGCCCATCCGCAGCGACTTGACCTCGGTGCCCATCAGGACGAGGCCGCACTCGTAGGTGTCGATGATGTGGTAGTCGTGCCGCGCCTTCTTGTTCTGCGCGACCATCTTCCGGGCAGGGGCCTTCTCAGCGGCCTTCGCGGCCTTGCGCTTTACCTTTTCCTTCGCCATAGTGCGCCTATTTTCGCACTACGAGGGGGGTCCAAGGCCAGTCAATACTGTCTCGGCCCGTCTCTCGGCGCTGTCCTGGACCTCCAGGTCCGGGGTGATGCCACGGCCGTCGACCGCCTGCCCCGAAGGAGTGCGGTAGTGCCCGACCGTCAGCTCGGCGACCGAACCGTCGGGCAACCGGCTCGGCATCTGGACCGAGCCCTTGCCGAAGGTCCGTGAGCCCACCACGACCGCACGGCCGCGATCCTGCAGGGCGCCCGTGAGCAGTTCGGCCGCGCTCATCGTGCCGCCGTCGACCAGGGCCACCACGGGTCTGGTGGTGTCACCGCCACGCTCCGCGTGCAGGGCCTTCTGCCGACCGCGCACGTCGTACGTCGCCACCAGGCCCCCGTCGACGAGCCCCGAGGCCGCGGTGACCGCCTCCGACACCAGGCCCCCGGAGTTGCCTCGCAGGTCGAGCAGGATTCCGGCGCCCTTGGGAGCGTCGCGCACCGCGGAACGTACGCGCTTGCCCGCCCCCTTGGTGAAGGCCTCGACCTTGATCATCACGGCGCCGCCCGCGAGCTGGGTGACCGTGACGGAGTCCGTGGTCAGGCGGGCCCGGTGCAGCGTCTCGCTCCACGCGCGCGTGCCCCGCTTCAGGCCGAGCTCGACCGGGCTGCCCGCGCGGGTACCGCGCAGCAGGGACACGACCTCGGTGACGGGAAGGCCCGTGACGCGCTTGCCGTCGATGCTGCCCAGCTGGTCGCCCTCGCGGATGCCGGCCCGCTCGGCGGGGCCGCCGCGCTGGACCCGGGACACCTCGATGCGCCCGTCGGCCGTGCGCCTGGCCCAGAGGCCGACACCGGTGTACGCGCCGTCCAGGGACTGCTCGAACTCTTGGTACTCCCCCGGGGAGTACACCGCCCCCCAGCGGTCACCGCTGCGGCTGACGGCGTCCTCCGCGGCCTTCTCGCCGGACTTGCCGTCAGCCATCGCCTCCGCGGCGGCGTCGGCCGCTTCGGAGGCGGCGTCGGTGGAGGAGGCGACGGAACGGGTGGACGTGGAGGGAGCAGGCGACTTCCGGCCTTCGTCGGCCACGTCGTCCCAGGACCCGGTGGCCGCACCGGTGGCGAGCACGCTCGCGAACACCAATGTCAGGGTCGCCCCGCGGCGGATACGGCGGGGCCGGGAGAGCCGGTAGCAGAACCGGTCGAGGCCTGACATGCCGGTGAGTCTAGGACAACGAAGGGCGCCGTACGGCCGGTTGAACCGCACAGCGCCCCCATGCTCCAGCGGGTCTTGTCACACCTTCAGGTACTTGCGCAACGCGAAGAACGCGGCGAGCGCGGGCATCAGCAGGCTGATGGCGAGCACCAGCGGCAGCTTGGCCAGGACCGCGTCCCACCCGATGAAGTTGATCAGATTCAGCTTCTCGGAGAGCGCGAGGCCGTGATCGATGATGAAGTACCGGCCCACAAGGAGCATTCCGCAGGCGACACCGCCACCGATCAGCCCGGCGACGGCGGCCTCCATGATGAACGGCATCTGGATGTAGAAGCTGGACGCGCCGACGAGCCGCATGATCCCGGTTTCACGTCTCCGGCTGAACGCGGAGACACGCACCGTGTTGACGATCAGCATCAGCGCGACGACGAGCATCAGCGCCATCACCGCGAGCGCGGCCCAGTTCATGCCGTTGAGCAGCCCGAAGAGGTTCTCCAGGATGCCCTTCTGGTCCTGCACGGACTGCACGCCGTCACGCCCGGAGAAGGCGGTCGCGACCACCTGGTACTTCTCCGGGTCCTTCAGCTTGATGCGGTACGACTCCTGCATCTGGTCCGGCGTGAGGGAGCTGGACAGCGGCGAGTCGCCGAACTGCTCCTTGTAGTGCTTGTAGGCCTGGTCGGCCGATTCGTACTCGACCTTCTGCACGACGGGCATCTTCTTCAGGTCGACCTTGACCTGTTCCTTCTGCTCGTTCGTGACCGCGCCCTTGGCGCACTTGGGATCCTGCTCCGCGTCGGCCTTGTTGCAGAGGAAGATCGATACGTTGACCTTGTCGTACCAGAAGCCCTTCATCGTGCTCACCTGGTCACGCATGAGCAGCGAGCCGCCGAACAGGGCGAGCGAGAGGGCCACGGAGACGATGACCGCGAAGGTCATCGTGAGATTACGGCGGAGACCGACGCCGATCTCCGACAGGACGAACTGGGCGCGCATGGCTCCCTTTCAGTGGATCAGTGCAGTGGATCAGTACGGGTCGTCAGTGCTGGTAGCCGTAGACGCCGCGCGACTGGTCGCGGACGAGACGGCCCTTCTCCAGCTCGATGACCCGCTTGCGCATCTGGTCCACGATCTGCTGGTCGTGGGTCGCCATGACGACGGTCGTGCCCGTGCGGTTGATCCGGTCGAGCAGCTTCATGATGCCGACCGATGTCTGCGGGTCGAGGTTGCCGGTCGGCTCGTCGGCGATGAGGAGCTTGGGGCGGTTGACGAAGGCTCGCGCGATCGCCACCCGCTGCTGCTCACCACCGGAGAGCTCGCCGGGCATCCGGTCCTCCTTGCCGCCGAGGCCGACGAGGTCGAGGACCTGGGGGACGGACTTGCGGATCTCGCCGCGGGACTTGCCGATGACTTCCTGCGCGAAGGCGACGTTCTCGCCGACGGTCTTGTTCGGAAGGAGCCGGAAGTCCTGGAAGACGGTGCCCAACTGGCGCCGCATGTGCGGCACCTTGAAGTTGGAGAGGCGGGCGAGGTCCTTGCCGAGGACGTGCACCTGGCCGTGGCTGGTGCGCTCCTCCCGCAGGACGAGGCGCAGGAAGGTGGACTTTCCGGAGCCGGAAGAACCCACCAGGAAGACGAACTCGCCCTTTTCGATCTCCAGAGAGACATCCCGGAGGGCGGGCCGGGTCTGCTTGGGGTAGGCCTTGGAGACGTTGTCGAATCGGATCACGGATGCACCACGGGTCGCCGGGGGTAGGTGAGCGTGACCATACGCGAAGCGGGTACGCGAGCGCAGTCAGCGTCCTGAGTTGCGCGAATTGTCGCGGATATACCACGGAACGTAACAGCTGGAAACCGACGAGGACGGGCGGGCCGCGCCGAAAGTCGTGGAAGCTGGCACAGTGGTAGAGGAACGGATTGGGAACGGTTGAGTTCCCCCTAGCGTTGGGCAGGCTGTGACTGTGCGGGAGGAGGAGCGCATGACCTACGACAGGTTGGTGTGCGCGAACTGCGCGTCGCCCGTGAGCGAAGGCCGCTGCCCCGTGTGCCGGGCCAATCGCGAGCGCATGCAGCAAGAGGGGCCGTTCGGCGGCCTCAGCCCTGCGGCCCTGATAGGACTGCTCGTCGTGCTGATAGCGGCGGTGGCCCTGCTGGCACACCAGACCGCTTAGAGCGCGCTCAGTACGCCACAGGCGCGCACCAGGACACCAGAAGGGCCCGGAGCTGGCTGCTCCGGGCCCTTCTGTCATGTCATGTCACGCCATGCCGTGCCGATGCCCTCTATCAGGCAGCGGCGCCGCGGTTGCCGACGAAGCGCGGCAGAACGCGGAAGCCGATGCCACCGGCGATCATCGTCGCGGCACCGATCAGCAGGAACGTGGTCTCGGCGGCACCCGTCTCGGCGAGCTCACCCTTGTCGGCCTTGTCACCCTGCTCGACCGGGGCGGAGCCCGTGTCGTTCAGGCTGTCCTTGCCCTTGCCCTGCTCGACGGGGTTGTTGGCGCCGCCGTCGGGGTCGTTGTCGTTGCCGCCATTGCCGCCGTTGCCGCCACCACCGGTGCCGTTGCCGTTACCGGGGTCGCTGGGGTTCTCGGTGGGCGTGCCCGGGTCCGAGGGGTCCGTCGGGTCGTCGGTGGGCGTGCCCGGGTCCGTCGGGTCCTCGGTGGGCTCCGTGGGCTCCTCGGTGGGCTCGGTCGGCTCCTCCGTGGGTTCCGTCGGGTCCGCGGTGGGCTCCGTCGGAATCTCGGTGGGCGGGGTGGGGTCGTTGGTCGGGTCGTCGTCGTCCTCACCCAGGCCGACGTCGACTCCGATGCCGTTCTCGTCGGCGCTGGCGCTGGCGCCCACACCGCCGCCGAGGTCGACGCCGACGTCGAGGGCCGAAGCGGCACCCGCGGCGGTCAGCGAAGCACCGGCGGCGATCACCGCACCTGCCGCTATGCGTGCAACGCGGATCCGCGTCTTCTTGGTCATCTGGCTGCTACCCCCAGTAGCTGAATCGTCAGTGAGGCAGCGTCCGGGTCCGCGTTCGTCAGGAGCGCTGAATCCGCCCCCCACAGATCACACGCGCCCCAGAGATACGCATGCCGCTCGCTAGCCTTTCCAGTTTCCGGAGCAACGTCAAGGTCGTTGCGCGAGCGATGTCTGAAATAGCAGCAGTTGACCGGCGTACGGAGATGTGACTGTGACGTAAAAGGCAACTGCCGCCTCTTGGGCGGCAGTTGCCTTGTCGATAAAGCGGCGCTTACTTCTCCTGCTGCTTGCGCCAGCGAATTCCCGCTTCGAGGAAACCGTCGATCTCGCCGTTGAAAACGGACTCGGGGTTGCCCACCTCGAACTCCGTGCGCAGGTCCTTGACCATCTGGTACGGGTGCAGGACGTACGAACGCATCTGGTTGCCCCAGGAGTTGCCGCCGTCCCCCTTGAGGGCGTTCATCTTCGCCTGCTCCTCCTGGCGGCGGCGCTCGAGGAGCTTGGCCTGGAGGACGTTCATCGCGCTCGCCTTGTTCTGGATCTGCGAGCGCTCGTTCTGACAGGAGACGACGATGCCGGTCGGCAGGTGCGTCAGGCGGACCGCGGAGTCGGTCGTGTTCACGCCCTGGCCGCCGGGGCCCGACGAGCGGTAGACGTCGATGCGCAGCTCGGACTCGTCGATCTCGATGTGGTCGGTCTGCTCGACGACCGGGAGGATCTCGACTCCGGCGAAGGAGGTCTGGCGACGGCCCTGGTTGTCGAAGGGCGAGATGCGGACGAGACGGTGGGTGCCCTGCTCGACCGAGAGCGTTCCGTAGGCGTACGGGACCTGGACGGCGAAGGTGGTCGACTTGATGCCGGCCTCTTCCGCGTACGAGGTTTCGTAGAGCTCCGTCTTGTAGCCGTGGCGCTCGGCCCAGCGCAGGTACATGCGCTGCAGCTTCTCGGCGAAGTCGGAGGCGTCCACGCCGCCGGCCTCCGCGCGGATGGTGACGAGCGCCTCACGGGCGTCGTACTCGCCGGAGAGGAGGGTGCGGACCTCCATCTCGTCCAGCGCCTTCTTGACGGCGGTGAGCTCGGACTCGGCCTCGGCGCGGGTGTCCGGGTCGTCCTCCTCCTCGGCCATCTCGAAGAGCACGCTGAGATCGTCGATACGCCCGCGCAGGGCCTCGGCCTTCCGCACCTCCGCCTGGAGGTGGCTCAGCTTGCTGGTGATCTTCTGTGCCGCTTCCGGGTCGTCCCACAGGGACGGTGCGGCCGCCTGCTCCTCGAGCACAGCGATGTCTGCCCTCAGCTTGTCGAGGTCCAGGACGGCCTCGATCGACTCCATGGTCGAGGAGAGGGACTTGAGCTCTTCGGATACATCGACGACTGCCACGGGTCCAGCCTAACGGCTGGGGGCAAGGGGTCTGCCCTCGCGGCTGCGGGGGCGTGGTCGCCGCCCCCTCGGCAGCGCCTCCTCGCCCCTACGGGGCGGCGTGTCCGGGCCCGCCGTCCGGGCCGGGTCCTCCCGTGGCCCGGGCCGTGCGTCCGCCTGCGGGCCCGCTCCTGCCTGTCCTGTCCCGCCGCTTCGCGACGGATGTCTCCCACCCACCCGCCCGAACACCCCGCATCGAGCGGGGCCCGTAGGGGCACCGGGCTGCGCGTCCGCCTGGCGGCTCGCTCCGGGCAAACCTGTCCCGTCGCTCCGCGACGGATCTCTCCCACCCACCCACCCGAGCACCCCGCATCCAGCCAGAGCCGTAGGGGCACCGGGCTGCGCGTCCGCCTGGCGACTCGCCCCGGCCGAACCTGGCCCGCCGCTCCGCGACGGACCTCTCCCGCCCACCCACCCGAGCACCCCGCATCCAGCCAGAGCCGTAGGGGCACCGGGCTGCGCGTCCGCCCGGCGACTCGCCCCGGCCGAACCTGTCCCGCCGCTTCGCGGCGGATGCCTCCCGCCCACCCACCCGATTACCCGGGGTGCTCGGGTGGGTGGGCGGGGAAAATCCGCCGCGAAGCGGTGGGACAGGGGCTGGACCGTCCGCAGACGTCCGTCCCCATCCGGCAACGGCGTGACCCTGGGTAATCGGGTGGGTGGGCGGGAAAATCCGTCGCGGAGCGGCGGGGCAGGGGCCCGACCGTCCGCGGGCGACCGCCACCGCCCGGCAACCGCGTGATGCCGGGTAAACGGGTGGGCGGGTGGGAGACATCCGCCGCGGAGCGGTGGGGCAGGGCAGGAAGGGGCCGCAGGGTCACGGTGTTGCGGGGGCGGAGTTCTTCTGGTCCTGGGGGGTGGCGTCCGCGTCGTCGCCGTTCGTGGCCACCCAGGTGCCGATGCCCGCCGCGGCCACCAGAACCGCCCCCGCCACGCCGAGCGTGATCCTGCGGCGGCGGGCCGAGGCGCGGTGGCGGGCGGAGCCGGGGCGGGCGGCGCCGGACGCGCGAGGGGCGCGAGCCGTGCCGCGGGCGCCCCCGGCGAGCTCGTCGGGGCCCGGCACGCGCATGGAGGTGTGCGTGTCGCGGTTCGAGTCGGGGGACGACCCGGGGACGAGGGGGACCGCGCCACGGCGTGGAGCGCCCGGGGCCGGCTCCGGCGCCGGCTCCTCCTCCGCCTCCTCCGCGAGCGGCTCCGTGTCCGGCTCGTCCACGTCAAGGGGCGGCATCCCCGCCACCAGGGGCTGAAGCTCCCGCAGCCGCGCCGCCAGCTCCGAGGCGCGCAGGCGGGATGCCGGGGCCTTCGCGAGGCACTGGACCATCAGCTGCCAGAGCTCGTCCGGGATGCCGGGGAGCGGCACAACCGTTTCCGTGACGTGGCGGCGGAGCACCGCCCCGGGGTGGCCTCCACCGAACGGCGTGAACCCCGCGAGGAGCTCGTACAGGACGGTCGCGAGCGCGTAGATGTCGACGGCCGCGCGCGGGGGCAGGCCCTCGATGATCTCCGGGGCGAGGTAGTCCGGCGTACCGATGATCTTTGTCGCGCGGGTGCGGCGCGGGGAGTCGATCAGCTTCGCCACCCCGAAGTCCGTGAGGAGCGCGGGGTGCGAGCCGCCGGGGCCCAGCGGGCCCTGCATGTCGAGCAGTACGTTCTCCGGCTTCACGTCACGGTGCACGATCCCCGCGGCGTGCGCCGCCGCGAGGCCGTCCGCGACGTCCGCCACGATCGCCACCGCCGCCTCCGGAGCGAGGCGCCGCTCACGGTCCAGGCGGGTGCGCACGTCCGTGCCGCGGACCAGGTCCATCACCAGGGCGAGGTCGTTGCCGTCGACCACCAGGTCGTGGACGCCCACCACGCGCGCGTGGTCGAGGCTGAGGAGCGCCGTGCGCTCCTGGACGAAGCGGCCGACGAGCTCCTGGTCGGACGCCAGGTCCTCGCGCAGCAGCTTGATGGCGACGGGCCCCTCGGGTCCCTCGCCGAGCCACACCGTGCCGGCGCTGCCCCGACCAAGGATCTGGTGGGCGGTGTACCGGCTGCCGATCTTGCGTGCCAAGACTGCTCCTACGGATGCGTGTTGGCGACAAAGCTACGCGGCCTCGACGCCAACCTTCACTCCAGGAGCAGAAATCACCCTGCAGGTGTCGACAAATCCCCAAGGTCGGTCGGGGATTCGCCCATCACTGACCCGTCAGTGGCTCATCACTGACTCATCACCGGCTCATCGCTGATCCGTCAGTGGCCCACCGCTGACCGCAGGGCCGCACGGCGCTGCTAGTCGCAGCTAGTTGCCGCTCACTTTCCCCATCCAGCCGGAGACCGTGTCGTACCAGTCCGTCAGCTGTTCCCAGTAACCCTTCGTCGTGCCGATCCACTCCTGGAGCGGGCTCAGCTCCCAGACGAGCCAGCTCGCCACGAAGAGGATGATGATCGTGAAGAGGCACCCCTTGAGGCAGCCGAGACCCGGGATCTTCATCCGGTTCGGGTTCGAGCCGCGCTGCCTGGGTTCCCTGGGCTCGCGCGGCGGCCGTCCCGCGGGCGGCTGCTGGGGCGGCGTCTGCTGCGGCGGCGCGTACTGCTGCTGCTGCTGAGGCTGGGGAGCGTACTGCTGTTGCTGTGGACGCTGCTGGCGCTGCTGCTGCGGCGCGTACTGCTGGGGGCGCTGCTGCGGCTGTTGCTGCTGCGGGCGGGCCACCTGGCGCTGCGGGCGGCGGCGCAGCGGGTCGTCGTTCGGGTCCATGTACGCCTGGACCTGCGTCTGTTCGTTGCGGTCCCGGGCCGCCCGCATCTGGTTCTGCCAGGGATGCTGGTCGTCCGGGGCCCCGCCGGGCTGGTTCGGCGGCACCGGCGGCATGACGGCCGTCGGGTCGGCCGCGCCTCGGCTGCCGCTGCCGGTGGGCAGCACCGACGTCGGGTCGGCGTCCCCGGAACCGGGGCCGCCGGTGTTCTGCATGACGCTCGTCGGCGCGCTGGGGTCGTACGACCCCGCGTTGTTCGGAAGCACCTGGGTGGGGTCGGCCGCACCGGCGGTGCCCGGCACCGCGGCGGGCGACGGGTCGGGCATGAGGAGGGCGCCCACGCCCTCCGCGGCGGCGATCTGCGCGCTGGACGCGTGCACGCCCACGCCTTCCGCGACGGCCCGCAGACCGCGCGCGAGGTTCTCGGCGCTGGGGCGGTGGTCGGGGTTCTTGCTGAGGCAGCGTTCTATGACCGTCCACAGCGGGTCGGGGACCGTGGAGGGGCGGCGCGGTTCGGCGCTCAGGTGCTGGTGCAGGACTTCGAGGGCCGAGCCGCCGCCGAAGGGCGGGCTGCCGGTGACGAGCTCGTACAGGAGGATGCCCGCGCCGTAGATGTCGACGGCGCTGGTCTGCGGGCGGCCCTCGGCGGACTCGGGTGCCACGTACGCGGGCGTGCCGACGAATTCGTGGGTGCGGGTCAGGCCCGGGGAGTCGGCGAGGCGCGCGATGCCGAAGTCGGTGAGCATCGGGTGCATCGAGCCGTCGGCGTCCTGCTTGAGCAGGACGTTCGCGGGCTTCAGGTCGCGGTGCACGACTCCGTCCGCGTGGCTCGCGGCGAGGGCGTCGGCGATCTGGGCGGTCATCAGGGCCGCGCCGACCGGCGAGAACGGGCCGTTCTCGCGGAGGTAGCGGTGCAGGTCAGGGCCTTCGACCAGGTCCATGACGAGGGCGAGGAGCTCCCCCTCGACGACCAGGTCGCGGGTCCGCACGATGTTCGGGTGCGTCAGCCTGAGCAGGACGGATCGCTCGCGCAGGAAGCGCATCACGATGTCCGCGTCGTTGGCGAGCTCCTCCTTGAGGACCTTGATCGCGACGGTCTCGCCGGGCTGGCCCGGGACTGCCGCCTCGGCACCCGCGGTCTCGCGCTGGCGGGCCCGCCAGACGGTGCCCGTGGCGCCGCGACCGAGCGGCTCCTCGAGCAGGTATTTGCTGCCTACCGGCCGCACGTCAGGCTCCCTGCTGATCTACTGATCTGACTGGTCTGTCCGTACCCGGCTACCCGCCGGAAGGTGTTCCGACCCACTCTAGTGCCGCCGAACGGGGCACCGGCCGGTCTCATTCCGACCCGGCCACGAGGTGGCCGGATAGCTGACCGGACAGGTGACCGGACAGCCGTTCGGTGGAAAGACGCTCCACTGACGCCGTTGGTTGCCGATGGGCGTCGAATTGACCTTCGTCACGATGCGCCGACCGACGATCGCAACGGTCCAAGCAGGCACTTTTCCGAGCAGAGCCGACCAATCAAGATCACTTACGGGTGGCCGCCGGGCGTGTTGTCAGCGGCAGGTGCGAAGATGCCTTCTTGTTACTGGCCGATGTGGCCGTGTGCGGTGGGGGGAATCACAGCGCGAGTACAGCGCGCGTCCCCGCGCCCGGCGGCAAGGGCAGAAGGGACCGCTGACGGCGATGCAGATCCGGCTGACCGTCCTCGGGCCGCGCAGCGGCCAGACCGCCGAGCCCCAAGACCGTCCTGCCGTGCCGCGCGGCGCCTGTGACGTGCTCGTCACCGCCCCCGCCGGCACCGCGCTCGCCACGGTCGCGTCCGGCCTCGCCGCGGTCGTCTCGGGCGGCGAGGGACCAGTCGTCCTGTACGCCGAGTCGGAGCGGCTCGACGCCCAGCGCTGCACCATCGGGGAGCCACCGCTCATCGACGGAGCGGTGCTCTCGCTCGGCTCCCCCGCCGAGCCCGGACCCGAACTCGCCTCGGCCGCAGCCCAGTTGCACGTGATCGCGGGCCCCGACGCGGGCGGCGTGCACCTCCTGCACGGCGGCCAGATCCGCGTCGGCCGCTCGGGCGACGCGGACGTACCGCTGGACGACCCGGACGTCTCCCGCCTGCACTGCGCGGTGACGCTCGCCCCGGACGGCCAGGTCACCGTCACGGACCTGGGGTCCACGAACGGCACCACGGTGGACGGCCGCGAGATCACCGACCACCCGGTGCGCCTCTCCCCCGGCTCCCTGCTGCGGCTCGGCGAGTCCGCGCTGCGGCTCACCACCGGGGACGGGACGGGCGGCGCGCTGCCGACGGCGGCGGACGGCGAGGGGCACGTGCGCGTGCGGGTCGCCGCGAGCGGCCCGAGCGGCGACGACCTCCGGAGCGCGCCCCCCGGAGCGGGCCACGCGCCCTCCGACGGCACCCATCACGCCTACGGCTCCGCGGGCTGGGGTTCCGCCGGCGACGACGGCCGGGACGGGGCGCAGGGAACGCAAGGGGCGTACGGCCGCACCTCTCTCACCGATGTGCCGCTCGTGCCCCAGCAGGGCGGCGCCCCGGACACCGAGAGCACCCGCGTCGGCACCCCCGCGCGCGGGACGACTGTGCCGCGCAACCTGCGCAAACGGAGCGGCCTCTCCGCCTGGGCCCGGCGGATCACGGGCGCCCGTGACGACGAGCCCGGACAGACCGGCCCCGAGGACGACGCGTACGAAACGCCGGAGGACGGCCCCTCCTCCCCGCAACCGGCGGGTCCTACCCCCGAGGATCTCGCGGTGGCCGCCGCCGCGCGGACCCCGGAGTCCTGGCCCGATCCCGCGGCCCTGCTGCTCACGGCGCTCGGTCCAGGACCCCGGCTCTGGGAGCGCGGGCCCGGCCACCCGGAGGCGCTCGCGGTCCGGCTCGGCACGGTCGACCGCACGGCCCCGGACGAGCGCGGCCTGCTGCCCGCCGTCCCCGTGACGGTCAGCCTGCGCGAGGCGGGCGCGCTCGGCCTCGCGGGACCGCGCGAGCGGCTCACGGGGCTCGCCCGTGCCGTCGTCTCCCAGCTCGCGGCGCTGCACTCCCCCGACACCCTGGAGATCGTGCTGCTCAGCACGGACCGGGCGCGGCCCACGCCGGAGCGCGCCGCCGAGTGGTCCTGGCTCGGCTGGCTCCCGCATCTGCGGCCCACGCACGGCCAGGACTGTCGCCTCCTCCTCGCCTACGACCGCGAGCAGGCGGCAGCGCGTACGGGAGAGCTGCTGCGGCGCCTCGACGACTACGTGGCGGACAAGGCGTCCGCCACCGCGACCGACGGCCGCAGCAACAGCAACAGCAACAGCAACAGCTCAGCGGAAAGCTCCCTGGACGCCGGGTCCCGCACCGTCGTCGTGGTGGACGGCGACCCCGGGGCCGCCGGGCTGCGCGAAGCCGTGACACGGCTCGCGCGCGAAGGGGGCAGCGCCGGGATCCACGTCGTCTGCCTGGCGGAGACGCCCGCCGCGTCGCCCGCGTCGCCGGTGTCCGCCACGTACGAAGCCGCCTGTTCCGTGTCGCCCGCCTTCCGCGCCTGCGGTGCCGTCGCGCTGCTCAGCGGCGACGTGGCCACCGCCCTGCGGCTGCTGCGGACCGTGGACGGGCACCCGGCGGGGCACGGCACCGTCGCGGCGGTGGACGCGGTGTCGCAGGCCTGGGCCGAGCGGTTCGCCCGCGCCCTTGCGCCTTTCCGTACGGACGGGGCACCCGGCGACGGGCACGCGCGCGTGTCTGCTCCGTTGCCTCAAATGGCGCGGCTCCTCGATGAGTTGGGGCTCGCCCGGGCCACGCCCGCGTCCCTGATGGCGCGATGGGCCGCTGCCGCCGACGACCCGGAGGCGGCGGGCGGGCGGGCCGCGACGGTGCTCGGGGCCGGGCCGCGCGGGCCCGTGGTCGTGGACCTCGCCACCGAGGGCCCGCATGTGCTGGCCGAGGGCCCTTCGGGGAGCGGTCGTACGGAGCTGCTGCGGTCCGTCGCCGCGTCGCTGGCCGCGGCGGAGCGCCCCGACCGCCTCGGCATGGTCCTCATCGACGGGCGGGACAGCACGGGGAGTGGGAACAGCGGGACGAACGGGGGGAACATACGGCTGGTCGAGGGCCTCGCGGTCTGTATGGACCTGCCGCACGTCACCACGCATCTGGCCGCCAACGACCCGGTGCGGATGCGGGAGTTCGCCCAGTCCTTGACCGCCGAGCTGAAGAGGCGGGCCGAGTTGCTCGGGCGTCTCGGGTTCGCCGAGTGGCATGCGCGGGTGCCGTCCGCCGGCGGGAGCGTCAGCGATGGCAGCGGTCCCGGTAGCGGCGGGGGCGATCTTGAGCCGCCGCCGAGTTCCACGATGCGATTGCGGCCCGTCGCTGTCAGCAAGGGCGTCGAGCCCGGGCCTCCGCTGCCTCGGCTCGTCGTGCTCGTCGATGACTTCGACGCGCTGCTCTCTCCCGCGCTCGGGTCGCCCGGGCGGCCCGCGGCGGGGTCCGTCGTGCGGGCACTTGAGGCTGTCGCCCGGGACGGAGAGCGGCTCGGGGTGCATCTCGTGGCCACTACGGCTCGCAGTGAGCGGATGGCTGAGACCGAGCTGGGGCGACGGGCCGCTGTGCGGATCGCGCTGGACGCGGTTTCTCCCGGCGCGGAGGAGCCTGCTCCCGGGCGGGGGGAGCTCCGTACCGCCGAGGGGCGGGTGAGTCCCTTCCAGGCGGGGCGGGTCACCGGGCGCATTCCTCGTACGTCCACGTTGCGGCCCACGGTTGTTCCGCTGGAGTGGGAGCGGATGGGCGACCCTCCGGCCCGCCGCCCTGTTCGTGAACTGGGCAACGGGCCGACGGACTTGGCGTTGCTCGCCAGCGCGCTCGAGCGGGCCGCGCGCTCTGTCGCCGCGGATCAGGTGCCGTCCCTTTTGTAGCTCTCCTTTGTAGCTTTGCAGCTCTGCTTTGTAGCTCCGCGCTGCTTCCGGTGCCGGGCGCCCCTCTCGTCCGTGCCCGGTGCCCTGGCTCATGACGGCACGTCACAACGCCATCACGATCAGCTGGTTGGGACTGTTTGCGCTCTTGCCGCTTCTCCCCGCGCAGGCGTAGACAGGCCGCACGGACTCGCCAGGGACCAGGGAAGAGAACGGGGCAGTGATGCGCAGCACTCTTCGTACACGCAGGGCACCGCACCACCGGCGTACCACCGCCACATTCGCCGCGGCGGTCGTCGCGGGCGCGCTCGCGCTCACCGTCACCTCGTGCGGTGGCGGCGACGACAACGACAAGGACGGCGGGGACAAGGCCAGCGGCACGGAGAGCGGCGCCGCGGTCCAACTGCCCAAGCTGGACGGGCAGACCGTCTCCGTCGCCGCCGTATGGGGCGGCGCGGAGCGGAAGGTCTTCCTCAAGGTTCTTGACGAGTTCGAGAAGCAGACCGGGGCCAAGGTCACTTTCGTACCCGCCCAGGATCCCATCATCAGCTTCCTCGAGTCGAAGGTCGCGGGCGGCTCGCCGCCGGACGTCGCGATGCTTCCGCAGGTCGGCGCGGTCAAGCAGGCCGTGGCCAACAAGTGGGCCAAACCGGTCGGGCCCGCCGCGCAGAAGGAGATCGACAAGAACTACGCGAAGGGCTGGCAGGACCTGGGGACCGTCGACGGCAAGCAGTACGGCGTGTACTTCAAGGCCGCCAACAAGTCCCTGGTCTGGTACAACACGCAGGTCTTCGAGAACGCGGGCGCCAAACCGGCCAAGACCTGGGACGACTTCATGAAGACGGCCAGGACCGTGTACGACTCCGGCGTACCGCCGATCTCGGTCGCGGGCGCCGACGGCTGGACCCTGACCGACTGGTTCGAGAACATCTACCTCTCGCAGGCGGGCCCCGAGCAGTACGACAAGCTCGCCAAGCACGAGATCAAGTGGACGGACCCGTCCGTGAAGAAGGCGCTGACCACGCTCGGCCAGGTCTTCGGGACGAAGGGCTTCGTCGCGGGCGGCGCCGACGGTGCGCTCCAGACCGAGTTCCCCGTGTCGGTCAAGCAGACCTTCACCGGCGGCGACCAGCCCAAGGCGGGCATGGTCTTCGAGGGCGACATGGTCTCGCTGCCGATCTCGGAGACGAAGGCCAAGGTCGGCACGGACGCCAAGGTGTTCCCGTTCCCGGCGGTCGGCAGCGAGTCACCGGCGGTCGTCGGCGGTGACGCCGCCGTGGCGCTGAAGGACAGCAAGGGCGCCCAGGCCCTTCTCACCTACCTCGCGTCTCCCGCGTCGGCCAAGATCTGGGCCGAGGCGGGCGGTTTCGTGTCGCCGAACAAGAGCCTCGACATGGCGGCGTACCCGAACGACGTGCAGCGGAGCATCGCCAAGGCCCTCATCGCGGCGGGCGACGACATCCGCTTCGACATGTCCGACCAGGCCCCGCAGGCCTTCGGCGGCACGCCGGGCAAGGGTGAGTGGAAGGCGCTGCAGGACTTCCTGAAGAACCCGAAGGACGTCGAGGGCACGCAGCAGGCTCTGGAGACGGCCGCCGCCAAGGCCTACAAGGACTGACGCGATGGCGTCCGCGAACGCCGGGGGCACGCCGAGTGCGGCGCTGCCCCCGGCTCCCAAGCCGCGCAAGAGCGTGACCGGAACGCACAAGGGCATGGCGGCGCTCTTCCTGCTGCCCGCCCTGGTGCTGCTCGGCGCGCTCGTCCTCTACCCCATCGGGTACTCCCTCTTCCGCAGCTTCTTCGACAAGTCGGGCGACTTCACGGCGTTCGGCAACTACAAGACCCTGTTCACGGACGACACCATCCTCACCGCGGTCAAGAACAACGCGATCTGGGTGGTCGTCGCCCCGACCCTGGCGACCGGACTCGGCCTGATCTTCGCCGTGCTCACCGAACGGATCCGCTGGGGCACGGCGTTCAAGCTGGTCATCTTCATGCCGATGGCGATCTCGATGCTCGCCGCCGGCATCATCTTCCGGCTCGTGTACGAGTCCGATCCCGACCGGGGTGTCGCCAACGCCGTCGTCGTGGGCGTGCACGACACGTTCGCCGAGTCGTCCTCCTTCCCGCAGGCGCATCCCAGTACGGAGTCGCCCCTGAAGCCGGCAGGCGGTGGCGCCTTCGTCACGCGCGAGCCGGTCAGCGCGGGCACTCCGGTGGCGCTGCCGCTGACCGGTGTGGCGCCGGAAGACATGCCGGACGGCGCCAAGTCCGCGGCGGCCGCGAAGCCGGACCCCGACAAGGTCACGGGCACGGCCTGGCAGGACTTCACGCGCGGCAAGGGCCGGGGCGAGATGAACGCCCCGGACAAGACCGAGTTCGGCTATGCCGGGATCAAGGTCGAGGCCGTCAAGGACGGCAAGGTGGTGGCTTCGACCGAGGCGGCGGGCGACGGCACGTTCGCGCTTCCCAAGGAGGCCGACGGGGCCCAACTCCGTTTCCCCGCTTCGAACTTCCACGAGCCGTACAACGGCGTGGACTGGCTCGGCCCCTCCCTGATCACGCCCGCGGTCATCGGCTCGTACCTGTGGATCTGGGTGGGCTTCGCGATGGTCCTGATCGCGGCCGGGCTCGCGAGCGTGCCGCGTGAACTCCTGGAGGCCGCCCGCGTGGACGGCGCCAACGAGTGGCAGGTGTTCCGCCGGATCACCGTGCCGGTCCTCGCGCCGGTGCTCGCGGTGGTGGCGGTCACGCTCATGATCAACGTACTGAAGATCTTCGACCTGATCTTCATCATCCCGCCGAACTCGTCGAAGGACGACGCGAACGTCCTGGCCCTTCAGCTCTACAACTCGGCGTTCCTCGATGACGATTCGGGCGTGGCGAGCGCGATCGCCGTGTTGCTCTTCCTCCTCGTGATCCCGGTGATGCTCTTCAATGTGCGGCGACTGCGGCGGGAGCGACAGCGATGACCACCCAAGTCGAAGTGGTGAAGGCCAAGCAGTCGATCGGCGGGCGGATCGCCTCCGTCCTGAGCGGCACCGCCGTACGCGTCTTCCTCGTCCTCGTCGGGCTCTTCTGGCTGGTGCCGACGGTCGGTCTGCTGCTCGGATCGCTGCGCAGCTCGGCCGACATGGCCGAGAGCGGCTGGTGGAAGGTGTTCAGCGCGCCGTCGCAGATGACGCTCGACAACTACACGAGCCTCCTCAAGGACGAGACGATCACCGACTCGATCCTGTCCAGCATCATGATCACCGTCCCTGCGACGCTGCTCGTCGTGGTCATCGGGTCCCTCGCCGGGTACGCCTTCGCGTGGATGGAGTTCCCGGGGCGCGACTGGTGGTTCCTGGCCGTCGTGGGGCTGCTCGTGGTGCCCGTGCAGGTGGCGCTGCTTCCGGTGTCGAAGATCTTCGGCGCGATCGGCATCTTCGAGACGACGGTCGGTGTGGTCGTCTTCCACGTGGCCTTCGGTCTGCCGTTCGCGATCTTCCTCCTGCGGAACTTCTTCGCGGAGATCCCCCGCGAACTCCTGGAGGCGGCGCGCCTGGACGGAGCCGGTGAACTGCGGCTCTTCTTCCGGGTCGTGATGCCGCTCGGCGCGCCCGCGATCGCCTCGCTCGGCATCTTCCAGTTCCTCTGGGTCTGGAACGACATGCTGATCGCGCTGATCTTCGCCGACTCCAAGAACCCGCCGATCACGGTCGCGCTCCAGCAGCAGGTGCGGTCCTTCGGCGACAACGTGCAGATCCTGGCGCCCGGCGCGTTCATCTCGATGGTGATCCCGCTCGCCGTGTTCTTCGCGTTCCAGCGGCAGTTCGTGTCCGGCGTGATGGCGGGCGCGGTGAAGTAGCAAGACGGTCGTTCGACAGACACACAGCTCCCGAAAGGACACCCAGCACAGGCGCACACGTTCGACGAGTGAGGCGGCCCACCACGGGGGCCGCCTCACGCATGTCCGTCCCCCGAACGCGGGTCCCCCGGATGCCGCGTCGGCGTAACCCGACCGGGCGTCGGGACGTTGCCGGGCAGTACGCCCCCGCCGACCCATGGATGTGCCTTGCCCCGGTTCAGTGTCATCGTGCCCGTGTACAAGGTGCAGGCGTATCTGCACGCATGCCTCGGATCCGTCCTCGGTCAGTCGTTCACGGACCTCGAACTGATCGTGGTCGACGACTGCTCGCCCGACGCGTGCGGCGCCCTCATCGACGAGTGCGCGGCCGGTGACACCCGGGTGCGGGCCGTGCATCTCAAGGAGAACGTGGGTCTGGGCAGGGCCCGCAACGCGGGCATGGAGCTCGCCACCGGCGACTACCTGATCTTCCTCGACAGCGACGACACCCTCACCCCCGACTCCCTGCACGCGATCTCGGACCGCATCAAGGAGACGGCCGAGCCGGACGTCCTGATCTACGACTACGCGCGCGTGTTCTGGTCGGGCGAGGCCGTGCGCAACCAGTTCTCGGGGCTCCTCAAGGAGGACGGCGACGTCCCCTTCCGGCTGAGCGAGCGGCCCGGCCTGCTGAGGCTCCTGATGGTCGCCTGGAACAAGGCCTACCGCCGCGACTTCATCGAGCGCGAGGGCTTCGTCTTCCCGCCCGGCCTCTACGAGGACACGCCCTGGACGTACCCGGTCCTGATGAAGGCGGGCACGATCGCCACCCTCGACCGGGTCTGCGTGCACTACCTCCAGCGCCGCCGCGGCAGCATCCTGCGCACCACGACGCGTCGGCACTTCGACATCTTCGACCAGTACGAGCGGGTCTTCACGTTCCTCGACCAGCACCCGGAGCTCTCGGCGGCCTGGCGGCCCCTCCTCTTCCGGCGGATGGTCGACCACCTCTCGACGGTCTTCACCAAGCGCGACCGCCTCCCGCGCGGCAGCCGCCCCGCGTTCCTGCGCAAGGCCCGCACCCACTACCGCCGCTACCGCGTCCCCGGCGCACGCCCGCGCGCCCGCACCCGGTTGCGGCACGGCCTCGTACGCCTGGGAACGCACCGCACATACCGCACCCTGTGGACGGCGATGCGCCTGAGAACCAGGGCCCGGCGGTACGCGGCCACCGCGCGGCGCCGCTCCAAGGGCGCCGTGCTGCAACTGCACTACCGCATCCAGCTGCGCCTGCCGGTCCGCGCCGACCGTGCCGTCTTCTCCTCGTACTGGGGTCGCGGCTACGGCTGCAACCCCGGCGCCCTGGAGGCCGCGCTGCGCGAGCACGCCCCGCACATCCGCACCGCGTGGATCGCGGACCCGGTCCACCACCACACCCTGCCGACGGCGACGCGCGGGCTGCGCCCCGGTACGGCGGCGTACTGGACGGCGCTCGCGCGCTCCAAGTACCTCGTCAACAACGTGAACTTCGACCGCAGGATGATCAAACGCCCCGGCCAGATCATGATCCAGACCCAGCACGGCACGCCCCTGAAGCTGATGGGCCTCGACCTCCAGGACCGCCCGGCCGCCGCCCGGGGCATGGACTTCGCCGCCCTCATGCGCAACGCCGACAAATGGGACTACCTCCTGTCGGCGAACCGGCACTCGACGCTGGTCTGGGAGCGTGTGTTCCCCGCCTCCTACACGACCCTGGAGTACGGCTACCCGCGCAACGACATCTACCAGCGGGCCAGCTCCGCCGACGTGGCCCGCCTCCGCGAGACCATCGGCATCCCCCGGGGCGCCGTCGCCATCCTGTACGCGCCCACCCACCGCGACTACCGCCACACGCAGGTGCGCTCCCTCGACCTGGAGCGCGTGCTGCACAACCTCGGCCCCCGCTTCGTCATCCTCACGCGCGCCCATCACTCGTACGGGGCGCCCATGGCTCCCTCGGCGGGCCGCCTGATCGACGTGTCGGACCACCCGAGCGTCGAGTCCCTCTGCCTGGCGTCGGACGCCCTGGTCACGGACTACTCGTCACTGATGTTCGACTACGCCAATCTCGACCGCCCCGTCGTCCTGCACGCCGACGACTGGGAGGCGTACCAGGCGGCCCGCGGCACCTATTTCGACGTGCGCCGGTTCCCGCCCGGCGCCGTCGCCCGCAGCGAGGACGAGCTCACCGACATCTTCGCCACCGGGCACTGGCGCGGCTCGCGCTCGGCGCAGCTGCGCGCGGCGTTCCGAGACCGCTTCTGCGTGTACGACGACGGGCGGGCGGCTGAACGAGTTGTGAGGCATGTGGTGCTCGGCGAGGCAGGGGGTCTACCGTCTGTGACGCCACTGGCGGACCGGCACCCGGCGCCCGCCGCGGGGACGGCCGATGAGCCGCTGCCGCGGGCCGACGCCTCCCGGCCCGCTCCACGTCTCTAGCCGCACCGTGCTTCCGGCGCCCCCACGCGTCCGCCGCACCGTCCTCCGCTCCCCCCACCTCCGGGACCAGATATGCAGAACGCTTCAGCCACCACGCCCACGAACGGCACCGGCCAGCTGCCGCGGCCGCGCGGACTCTCCGATGTGAAGGGCTGGTTCCACCCGGTCGACCAGGTGCTCTTCGACTGGATCATGAGCAGGCAGCTGGACCGGGGCGAGCGGGGTGATCTGGTCGAGCTCGGCGCGTATCTGGGCAAGAGCGCCATCTTCATGGGCGCGTATCTGCGCGCGGAGGAGACCTTCACGGTCTGCGACCTCTTCGACTCGCCCGCCCCCGACGAGGCCAACTCCGCCGAGATGGGCCGCTCGTACGCCACGCTCACGCGCCGCGCCTTCGAGGCCAACTACCGCTCCTTCCACGAGGGTCTGCCGCGGATCGTCCAGGAGCCGTCCTCGGGGATCACCGCACACGTGGCGGCGGACAGCTGCCGCTTCGTGCACATCGACGCCTCGCATCTGTACGAGCACGTCCACGCGGACATCGCCGCGGCCCGGGAGGTGCTCGGGCAGGACGGGATCGTCGTGCTCGACGACTTCCGGGCCGAGCACTGCCCGGGGGTGGCCGCGGCGACGTGGGGCGCGGTGGCGAGCACGGGGCTCAAACCGCTCTGCATCACGGCCACGAAGTTCTACGGAACGTGGGGCGACTACGACGCGATCCACGCCGATCTCGCCGCGTTCCTGAAGGGGCGCGACGACATGTGGCACGGCGCCGAGGAGGTCGCGGGTCTCCCGATGATCCGGATCAGCGGCAAGAAGGCGAAGCCGCCGGAGCAGCCGCCGTCCCGACACGCGGGCGAGGCCACCCCCGAGCGACAGGCCCCGGTGACCGCGCCGTCCACGGCGGCCACCGGCGCCGGGAGCAGGGCCAGGGGCCTGCTGTCGTCCCTGCTCACCCGCTCGGGCCGCTCCTGACGCCGCCGGGGCCCGCAGGAGTACTCAGCGTTCCAGGAGACTCGCAGGAGTACTCAGCGTTCCAGGAGTTCGAACAGCGCCTCCCAGCGCTCAAGCACCCGCGCCTGCGAGAACCGCTGCACGTTCACCCGGGCCCGCTCCCCCATCGCGTCCCGCAGCCGCGGGTTTCCGGTGAGGCGCAGGATGCGGTCGGCGAGGGCCTCGATGTCGCCGGCGGGGGCGAGCAGCCCGTCCTCGCCGTGGCGGACGATCTCGCGCACGCCCGGCGCGCAGTCGAACGCCGCGCACGGCACCGCACTGGCCATGGCCTCCATCAGGGCGAGCGGAAACCCTTCGCCCCGCGAGGACTGCACGAAGAGGGAGCTCTCGGCAAGGACGCCCGGCACATCGCTGGTGCGGCCCCGCCACTCCACGGAACCGTCGAGGCCGAGCCGCGTGCACTGCCTCCTGAGGCTCGCCTCGTCCGCGCCCGCGCCGTAGATCCGCAGCGTCCAGTCGGGCCGCAGCGGAGCCACAAGGGCCCAGGTGTCGACGAGCATGTCGACGCCCTTCTGGTCGGCGAGCCTGCCGATGCTGCACACCACCTTGCCCTCGCGCCGCGAAGGCACCGCGGGGAGGTGGGCGAGCGCGTTGGGCATCGCGCCGACGTTGTGCATGCCGTCGGCGATCCAGTCGTCGGCGTCCTCCTGGGTGAGGGCGAGCCAGCGGTCGACGGACGGGTAGCTGCGTTTGACGGCGCGGTAGCGGTGACAGGCCCGGGTGTAGGCGTACGACTCATGGCTCATGCCGATGACGCGCAGGCCCGCGGTGTCCGCCTCCCTGATCCACTCCATCGGCCAGACCTGCGTGACGATGGCGACCGCGCCGGGTCGCGCCGCACGGAAGAGTTCCGAGAGCCGGTGCACGACGCGGCGCTGGGCGGCGGCCCTCGCGGACTCGCGGCAGCGCGCCACCACGTTCAGGCGGCCCAGGCCGCGTGCCGGGCGCGGAGTCGCGGGATGCTCGCCGTACAGGCTGGTCACGGGGTAGCCGAGGTCGTCAGGGAGCGCCAGTTTCAGCTCGGCCTCGTGGACGCCGATGACGTGCACCCGGTGGCCGTTGCCCTGGAACAGCCGGGCCATCTGGTGGGCCCACGCGGTGACGCCGCCGAGTTCGTCGACGGTGTTCGCGACGAGGAAGAGGTCGCGGCTCTTCGTCGCACCGGGCCCGCTCGCCATCGTCGTGGTCATGCGCCGTCCCTCTTCTCCGTGTTTCCGGACCGCTCGCTGTTTCCGAACCGCTCGCCGAAGAGCGCGTCCACCACGTCGGCCGCGGACCGCCCCTTGTCGTACGCGCCGAACCGCCCGGCGAACGCCCGCCGGGCCTCTGCCCACGCGCCGTCGGCCTGCTTCAGCGTGGCGAGCACGCGAAGGAGCTCCTCCTCCGTCTCGACGACGGGCCCGCCCGCGTCGTCCCGCAGCGCGAAGTAGCTGCCCCGCTCGGCCGCGTACGCGTCGAGGTCGGGCGCGAAGTGCACCAACGGCCGGTCCAGGAGCGCGAAGTCGAACATGATCGACGAGTAGTCGGTCACCAGGACGTCGGCGAGGCAGAGCAGCTCGCTCACGTCGTGGTGGGCCGAGACGTCCACGACCGTGCCGGGCGGGCACACGGGGAGGCTCGCCGCTTCCATGTAGTGGGCGCGCACCAGGAGTACGTGAGTGTCGCCGAAGCGGTCCGCGAACCCGCGTACGTCCAGGGGCAGCCGCACCGGCTTGTTGCCCGAGGGCAGGCCGCGGAACGTCGGCGCGTAGAGCACCACCGCCTTGTGGTCCGGGATGCCGAGGTCGGTGGCGACGGAGGGCCTCGGGAAGCGGCCCGAAGACTCGTCGCGGGCGCGCGCGGCGACCAGGCGGTCGTTGCGCGGGTAGCCGCAGCGCAGCAGCCGCTCGTCGGAGATGCCGTAGGCGCGGGCCAGGGTGTCCACGTCGTGCTCGGAGCGCACCAGGAAGTGGTCGAAGCGGTCGACGGCCTCCTGGAGCCGCTCGCGCTGCGGGGCGTTCTGCGTCTTCAGGCGCGCCTCGTCGAAGCCCATCCGCTTGTACGCGGAGCCGTGCCAGGTCTGGAGGTACGTGGTGTGGCGCGGCTTGGCGAGGTGGTGCGGGAAGCCCTGGTTGTCGATCCAGAACTCCGCGCGGCCAAGGGCCCACAGATAGCGCCAGGACCAACGGCGTACGAGACGGGCCGAGTCGGGGAACCCGTCGGACGAGGCGGCGTACGACCAGGTGCAGCGCAGCCGCAGGCCCCGGTCGAGGATCTCCTGGTGGATGGCGCGGGGGCTGTCGCCGTAGCACTTGCCCGTGTGGCACTCGAAGACCACCGAGCCCTTGCTGACGGGCAGGCGCCGCAGCACACGGCGGTAGACGCGCAGCTTGAACGCCTTGCCGCCGAGCCTGTCCCACCTCTTGCGCAGAGCGCGCAGCCGGAGCCTCAGCTTGCGTGCGGGGCGGAAGTGCGTGGCGTAGTGCAGGGCCGCGCGCACGGTGCGGGCGGCGCGGTGGCGGGGTGTCAGGCGCAGCTCCAGCCTGTTCGCGCCGGTCACGGTGATCCCGTGGCCCGTGCCCACGGTCTCCTGCTCGGCGACGAGTTCGGTGGTGATGTCCTGGCCGCCCGCGGCGAGTTGAAGCCGAGGCTCCCAGGCCCGGTCGCGGATGCCGAGGTCCCGCAGTGCGGCGGTGAGGTCCACCGTGGCCCGCCAGACGACGGCGCCGCCGTCGTAGTGCACCTCCTGGACGGGTACGCACAAGCCGCGCCGTCTCGTGTCCGTGCCGCGCACCCGCACGTCGAGCCAGGCGGTGAGCGGCGGCCGGTCGGGCACCAGGCCGCCGGGCAGTACGACCTTCCCTTCGAGGACCGCCTCGACGCCCTGCACGGCGCACCTGGTGAGCCGGTTCAGGAGGCGGACGTCACCCAACCCCCGGTGCTGGTGGCCGAGTTCACTGACGTCGAGCACTTCTCGTACGCGAGGGTCGTCGAGTCCCTCCGCGTGCCAGTAGACCTTCCCCTCCCACTCGGTCAGCTCCGACACGACGGTGCCCGGCCGCCCGAGGGCGTAGGCGGCCGCCAGCACGCCGTCCGTGTCGCCGTCGGCGAGCAGCCGCACGCACACCCGCTCAACGGGTTCGAGGGCGTCCAGGGCGCGGGTGTCCGCTCGGGCTTCGAGGTGCGGGGCGAGTGCGGCGGTGGCCCGGCGCCGGTCCGCCGCGGTGAGCCGGGGGAACGTACGGGCGAAGGGCAGCACGTGGTCGGTGAGGAAGGCCCGTTCACGCCGGTCGCACAGGTCGAGCCGGCCCAGGGTGATGAGGAGGGCCGCGACGCGGTCGTTGGCCTCGGCGAGTGCGGGGGTCTCGCGGGCGTGGTCGGGCTCGGCGCGGTGGGTGGTGATGAGGTTCGGTACGAGGGTGATGCCGCGGGCCGCGAGGACCGCCTCGACGCCGAAGAGGACCTCGCTGTGCGCGAGGTCCTCGACGTACCGCAGACGCGCCGCGTGGAGGAGGTCCCTGCGGACGCAGAAGCCGGTGACCAGGGAGTCCCTGGCGACGAGTTCGGGGACGTCGGAGAGGTTCTCGACGCTCCGGGTCCGCGCGTGCAGTTGAGGATGCCAGAGCGGGCCGCGCTCCTTCTTGCCGCCGCCCGCGAGCCGGGTCCAGCGCCCGGCCACCAGGTCGGCGCCCGTGGTGCGCGCGGCGTCGAAGAGGTTGCGGCAGGCGTGCCGCTCCAGGAGTTCGCCCTCGCCGAGCACGATGACGTACCGCCCGCGTGCCGCGTCGAGCCCGAGGTTCCGCGCCGCGGCGACGGACATCGGGCGCCCGGCCCGGACCAGCCGCACCCGGTGCGGCTGATCGGCGGCGAGCGCCTGTGCCGTGTCGCGGGCGGGTCCGTCCGCCCCGGGGTCGACGACGACGGCCTCGACGTTGGCCATCGTCTGGTCGAGCACGGACCGCACCGACTGTTCGAGCGCGTCGGTGTCCTGGCCCGCGACCACGACACAGCTGACGTCGTGCAGTTCCGGCGTGCTCATGCGCGGCCTCCCTCGAGCATGGCGTCCGCGACGCCCGCGGCCGCGTTCCCGTCGTCCAGATCGCAGAAGACCTCGCGGAACCTGTCGTACGCGTCGGCGTACGCGGCGGTGGCGGCCTCGGGGTCGCGCAGCGCGGCGATCACCTCGTCGCTGGTGGCGAGCAGCGGTCCGGGCGCCTGGGCCGCGAAGTCGAAGCAGAAGCCCCGCAGGGTGTCGCGGTAGTGGTCGAGGTCGTAGGTGTGGAAGAGCATCGGGCGCCCGGTCTGCGCGAAGTCGAACATCAGGGACGAGTAGTCGGTCACCAGGACGTCGCTGATCAGGAGCAGTTCGCTGACGTCCGGGTGGCGGGTGACGTCGCGTACGAAGTCCGAGCCGGGGACGGTGCCGCCGACGAGGTAGTGCCTGCGGACGAGGAGGATCTGGTCGTCGCCGATGGCACGTTCGGCGGCTTCGAGGTCGAGCTGGAGGTCGAGGCCGTAGCGGCCCGCCTGCTTGGGCTGGTTCTCGCGCCAGGTGGGCGCGTACAGGACGACGCGTCTGCCCTCGGGGATGCCGAGTCGTTCGCGCACGGAGGCGGCGACCTTCGCCCGGTCGGCGGCGTGCAGCAGGTCGTTGCGCGGATAGCCGCGCTCCAGGACCTCGCCGGTGTAGCCGAAGGCGCGGCGCAGGACGGGCGTGGAGAAGCGGTTCGGCGAGACGAGCACGCTCCACTGGGCCGCGCGCCCCGGCAGGGTGTCCATGTAGGCGCGGTCGCCGGACGAGCGGCCCGCGAGGTCGAGGCCGATGCGCTTGAGCGGGGTGCCGTGCCAGGTCTGCACGACGTACTGGCCCGCTGCACGCTCGAACCATTCGGGCAGCTGGGTGTTGGTGACGAGGTAGCGGCAGCGGGCCAGGGCCTCGTACCACTCGGCGCTCCACAGGGCGACGGGCGTGGCGCTCCCGGGCAGCGCCACCTGCTGGTCGCGGACCACCCAGAGGTGTTCGAGGTCGGCGCCCTTGGCGACCAGGTGCTCGTGCACGGCGCGGGGCGAGTCCGAGTACTGCCGTCCGTCGAAGCTGCAGTACAGGACGGCGTCCCGCAGCGGCTCGGCGCGCCGCGCCGCGTACACCTCGCGCAGGCGGCGCTGGCGCGGGCCGCCCCGGTCGGCCATGGGGAGCGCGGAGCCCGAGCGCAGGTGCAGGCCGTCGTGGGCGTGGCGCTTCAGGCTGATGTCACGGCCCGACCGGGTGCGCACCAGCGGGAGTTCACCGCTCATGCCCGGCGCCACGCACACCGGGGTGTACTGCTCGGGGTCGCTCTCGCCCGGCGCGCGCAACAAGAGGTTCCAGCGTCCTTCGGCGAGCGGCAGGGTGCCGCCGGGGCCCGGCACGGCCTCGGGACGCAGCGTCGCGGTGAACCGGCCGCCCTCGATCCGCACCGGCGTCACGGCCTCGTCGCCGTGCCCGGCGTGGACGAGGACCAGCTCTCCCGCGCGGGCCGCCGTGTCGGGGTGGCTGCCCTCGATGACCAGTTCGTCGTCCCAGGTCACGGCGTCGACGAGCGGGCGTACGGTCTGGTCGCGCAGCTCCAGGTTCCCCGACGCGTTGGCGAGGACGAGGAGTTCACGCCCCGGCAGCAGTCCGTAGCGCCCGGGCGGCACATCGGGGCAGGCGGCGAGCGGTGTGCGGTCGCCGCCCTCGCGGATGATCGCGACGCCCCAGGGGTCGGCCTTGCGCGGCAGCCCTGTGCGCGCGTCCTCTCCGGCGTGGAAGAGGGCGAGCGGCACATCGGCGCTGAATTCGCGGCCGTTGACCAGGGCCGGGGCGTAGTGCGCCTCCTTGGTGTGCCAGTTCTCGATCCGCAGGGCGTCGACGGCCGGGGACTCCCCCGGCGCGAGCCTGCCGTGCAGCCGGACGACGCCGCCGCACCCCTCGTGCGCGACGAGCCGCGCCGCCACCCGCTCCGTGCGCAGCCGCAGCCGCCCCTTGCTGAGGGTGACGGCCACCCGCAGGAACTCCTCCAGATACCGCACGGGAAGCCGCGGCGCGGCGCTCGTGCGCACCGGTCCCGTGCGCGGCAGGAGCCCGCTGACCACGCCCATCTCCACCTTCCAGGTGGTGCCGCGCGCCTTGGTGACGGTCCTGCGGGGGTCGATGACCGTCTCGAACCCCGACCGGTCGTAGCTGTGCAGGCCCTGCTTGGAGCGGTACGTCGCCTCGCGCGCCCGCACCGTGCGCAGCTTCAGCGGAAGGACGCGCCGCCGCCCCGCCCGCAGCCAGGCGACCCTGGCGTGCGCCCCGATCCGCCCGGCGGGCAGGTTGGGGATGTAGGCGTATCCCTTGAGCCGCAGCTTTCCCTGCTCGTCCCAGGCGGCGTGCGTGAGTTCCGCGGTGAGCGGCAGGTCGGAACGTTTCAGGGCGACGGTCTCGCGCGGCAGGCCGCCGATCCCGGGGAAGTCGGCCCGGCGTGCGCGCAGGCCGCGGACGCGGAAGGCGCCGGGGTGGGACTTCTCGAACGCCATGAAGGTGAGGAGTTCGGTGACCCGACACTGGCGGATGAGCTGCCAGCGCACGCGCAGCGGGAGCGGCAGCGCGGCGACGACCGCGGGGTCGACGGTGTCGACGAAGGCGTTGGCCTGCTCCAGGAAAGCGTCGTGGTACGTGGCGTCGCCGTGCGGCAGGGCCTCCATGAACAGCCACAGATCCCCGGAGAGCACCGTGGCGTCGTAGCGCCGCTTGGCGCGGGCGAAGACCTTCGCCCGCGGGGTGCCCGCCGCCTCCGCGGCCTTCGAGGCGAGGAAGCCACTGGCCGCGAGGACGGCGGCCGTGCGGTCGCGGACGGCGCGGGGCTTGGCGCGGCGGCTCGTGATGGAGCCGTCGCGGTCGCGCCAGAGGTAGACGGGCTCCTTCAGCACGTCGACGGACTCGGCGAGGAAGTGGGCGGGGATCATGACGGGGGTGTCCTCGAACAGCACGCCTTCGGGGAAGACGAACGCGTGCCGGTCCCAGAAGTCCCTGCGGAAGACCTTGTTGCAGGCGATGCGGTCGCCGAGCAGATCCCAGTCGCGGGTGACGTGCGTGCCGCTGCGGTCGCTCTCCATCACCTTGCGGAACATCGGGGACTGCTCGCTCCTGCCGCCGGAGCGCAGCCGGTGGACGTTGCCGGTGACGAAGTCGGATCCTGACTCCTCAAGGGCGGCGAGCATCCGCTCGTAGGCGTCCCGCGGCACGACGTCGTCGCTGTCGACGAACGCCAGATGCGTCCCGCGCGCCGCGCGCACCCCCGCGTTGCGGGCCGCGCCGAGTCCCGCGTTCTCCTGCTCGACGAGCCGGAATCTGCCGTCCCCGTCGGCGAACTCGCGGGCGATGCGCGCACTCCCGTCGGTGGAACCGTCGTTGACCATGACGACTTCGAGATCCGGCATGGTCTGCTCGGCCAGTGACCGTAGGCAGGGGCCGAGGAACTCCTCGACGTTGTAGACGGGGACGACGACGGCGAGTCGGGGTGTCATGCGCTGCGCACATTCCTTCCGGAGTACTGATGGGCACGGCTGCGCGTCCTGCGGGGGGCCACCCGGTTAACAACCACCGCCCTTCCGGGTCACCCGCGCAGGGCCATTCGAGTGAGCACGCGAGGGGCCCCGCGCCCGGCAGCTCGGGGCTGCCGGACACAGGGCCCGCTCACATACCTGCCACATACAGTTGGTTGACTCCCGAGTCACGGCTTGACGGCGATGCGTCCCTCGTCCATGCGCAGGAGCAGCAGCCGTTCGCCGGTCTTCTCCATGAACTCGTCGACCGCCTGACGCGATCCCTGCCAGTAGCCGTAGTCATCGATGAGCAGGACCCCGCCGCTGACCAACCGCGGGTACAGCTCTTCGAGTTCGTGCTTGGTCGAGGCGTACCAGTCGGTGTCCAGACGCAGGATGGAGATCTGCTCGGGCGCCTCGCGCGGGACGGTCTCCTCGACCATTCCCCGTACGTAGTGCACGCGCTCCTTGGGGTAAGGCACCTTCTCGAAGCCGGACTTGACGTCGTCGAGCGAGGCGACGGCCCAGATCGGGCGGTCCTTTCCCTGCAGCTTGAGCAGCTCCTCGGCGGACTTGCCGTCCAGGCGCAGGTCCTCCTCGGTGGGCGGGGTCATGCCCTCATAGGTGTCGAAGAGGTACAGGTCGCGCTCGGTCACCCCGGCGGCGAGCAGCGCCTTCGCGCAGGCCTGCATCGAACCGCCGCGCCACACACCGCACTCGACGATGTCGCCGGGGATGTCGTGCCGCACGACGTGCCGGGTCGCCAGGATGAAGGCGTTCAGCCGTTCGGGAGAGGTCATCGTGTACGGCTTCACCGCACGGATGATGTCCTTCGCCTCGTCGTCGTAGTCGGCGGGGAGGTTCAGGGCCTTCGGCTTGGGCTTCGGCTTCGATGCCGGGGTGGGCTTTTGCGCCGGGGCCGCCGCCGAGCGCGGGGCCGGTACGGGCTTGCGCGTCAGCTGGTATCCGGTCAATTGCTTCAGTGCGCCATTCACAGCGCGTCGCCATGCCATGGAAGCGGACAGTACGCTCAACTCATCCTTCATGTCACATTTCGTCAACATAGGTTCATGTGCCGTCACTTGGTGCCGAAACGGACTGTGCGGGCTGCACGGGCTGTACGGGCTGCTCCGCCTGCTCGTCCACCGAGCGCGGCGCCACCACCGTCTTCGGTCTGCCGCAGTGCGCGCGGCCCTCGATGGGCTCGGGCAGCGGTACGCCGTCGACCCCGCCGATCCTGTTCGCCCACCACGTGGTCGTGGACCGCACGAAGGCCATGGTGAGACTCGGGTAGTTCCGGGGCCGCTGGAAGACGCCCACGGAGTCGCCCCAGTAGGCGTGCTTGGCGTCGATGCTTCCGTAGGCGTGGCGGATGCCCTTCATGGGCGGGAAGTCCGTGTAGGCCTCGCGGAGTTCGAGCCTGCTGTACGCGGCCATGGCGCGGAACCCGTCGGGGTAGTAGCGCCAGCAGTCCTGCGCGTCGTGCACATGGCCGCGCGAGGGCGCCGTCACGAAGGCGATGCCCCGCGGCTTCAGGACGCGGGCGATCTCCAGCATCGTCGCCCAGAAGAAGGGGATGTGCTCGAACGCCTGCCCGGAGATGACGAAGTCGGCGCTGCGGGACTTCACGGGGATCCGGTACGGCTTCGTCATCACGGCGTCGACGTTGCGGCCGTCGAGCACGTCGACGCCCACGTACTCCGTGTCGCGCCCTTCGAGCAGGGCCTTGTGGGTGCGGGTCTGCCCGTCGGAGACGCGGGCGCCGAGATCGACCACCCGGTGGCGCTTCCCCGCGGGCATGTACCGCTCCACACAGAGTTCCATCTGTTCGTACGCGGACTGGTGCACGTCTCCTCCTCCATGGGCCTCAACGGGGATCTTCTCTGCAAAAACTGCATTTAGCGCGTACCGACACAGCGGCGCCAGCGGTCCGGAGTGCGCCGGGCGCACCACTTCCGCGCCGGTTCCTCGACGTACGTGAACATCGCCCAGGACAGGGCGACCACGGTGACCGCGACGCCCAGGAGCGTGAACACCGCGGAGTTCTCCGGCTGCGGGCGGCCCCAGGTGTCGAGGATCAGGCGGTTGACGGTCTGGTGCAGCAGATAGAAGGCGTACGACCAGAGGCCGAGCAGCACCATCGGGCGCGAGCAGAGCCAGCCGCGCCGCCCTGTCAGCTCGCGCTGGACGTAGGCGGCGATGAACAGGACGGCGAAGAGCGCGGCGAACGGCCGCAGGGTCCACAGGAGTTGTGCGGCCACGTGCGGGCCGAACCAGGTCGTGCGGTGGCAGTACAGGACGGCGTACGCGGCGAGGCAGGCGAGCAGCACGGGCGGGTGGAGCCGGAAGCGGTGCCCCCGGCGCAGGGCGAGCGCGCAGGCCATTCCGACGCCGAACTCGGGGAGGCGGCTCACCGGGTTGCGCATGATCCACTCGCTGGCGAAGGGCGAGAGATGGACGGCCGTCCACCATTTGACCAGCCACATGGCGAGGAGTCCGCCGCCCGCGAGCAGGGCGAGGGTGCGGGTGCGCAGGCGCAGGGCGCCGCGGATCGCGAACGGGAAGAGAAGGTAGAAGAAGGCCTCGACGCTGAGTGTCCAGGCGACGCCGTTGCCGGGGAGCGTCGGCACGACACCGGGGAACCAGGTCTGCACGAGGAAGAGCGAGGCCACGAAGCTGAAGTCGTCCGTCGGCACCCCGCCCCAGAGGTAGAAGACCCAGATGCAGGGGATGGTCGCGACCAGGTGGGCGGGCAGGATGCGACCCGCCCTGCGCCAGTAGAAGAGGCGGGCGAGGGTGCCGGGGCGGTGCCCCCAGGTGAGCAGGAAGCCGGAGAGCACGAAGAAGAACCCCACACCGTTCGCGCCGAGCGTCGAGTACGGGAAGAGCAGCGGCGCGTGGGCCACGCCGCCCTGTGCGCTGAGGCCGGTGAAGTGGTGCACGAACACCGCGAAGGCGGCGATGAAGCGCATCCCGGTGAGGGAGTCGACCCGGGGTGCGGGCTCGGTGGCTGCGGGGAGTCCGGGGAGCGGGCGGGTCTGGCGCGGGAGAGCTGTCGTCATGCGGGGGACCCCTCTCCGGCGCGCAGGACCGGACCGCATCCCGCCGGGCGCATCTGGGCGGCCATGTCGTCCAGGGCCGGGCGCACGCGTTCGCGCAGTGCGGCGATCCGGGCCGGGTCCTTCACCGCGTCGGCCCGGACGAAGTCGCCGCCGTCACCCTCGATGTGGAGGGGGACGTAGCCCGCGGCTGCCAGGAGGGGCGGGGTCAGGCCCGATCTGCGGGTCCAGGCGGCGTGTACGTGGAGCAGTTCGGGGCGCACCTCGTTCAGGACGTAGTCGCGCAGGGCGGCCGTGTCGGCGGCGGCGTACGCGTCGGCGACCCGGCGGTCGGTCAGGCCCGCGAGGTCCACGACGCGCAGCCGCGAGGTGAGCAGGGTGCCGCCCAGGTCGGGCAGGGCCACGGTGGCGTCGCGCAGGCCGAGATGACGGGCGTACGCGTTGAAGGTCTCGCCGTAGCGCTCGGCCACGAAGCACATGGACAGGGTCGGGCGGTGGACGAACCCCCGGTCCCGCGCGGCCTGTCCGGTGGCCGAGAGCAGCAGGGCGCCCGCGAGGGCGCAGCCGAGGAGGACGCGCGCACGAGGGCGCTCCGCCTGCCAGACGGCGACCGCGGCCAGGGCGAGCGCCGTCGCGGCGAGCACCCACACCGGGGTCGCGAAGCGGTACAGCTTCATCCAGTCCCGGCCGAGCACGCCGTACGCCAGGAGGGTCAGGGCGAGGGGGACGAGCAGCGCCGTGAGGGCGCCGCGTGCCGGTCCCGGGCGGGCGAGCGCGATGCCGGCGCAGGCCGCGCCGATCAGGGCGAGCGCCCAGCCGCCGTAGGTCAGCAGCTCGCCGGCGGCGGACAGTTGGGCGAGCCGGGGGGCCTGCTGGGACTTGGCGACCGCCGTGTTGGGGACCCAGAGTCCGAAGGTCGCGTGGCGCCAGAGGAGGAAGGCCGCGTACGGCAACGCGAACGTGCCGCAGCTCAGGGCCACCGCACGCGCGGCCCGCGCGACGCTCTCCCGGCGCAGGAACAGCAGCACGGTCAGCGGAAAGGCCGCCGCGAGTACCGCGCCGTCGGGGCGGGTCAGCGCGGCGAGCAGTGCGAGGGCGCCCGCGCCCACGGCGACGGCGGGCCGCAGCAGGGTGTCGCGCACGGCGGCCCGGACGAGCAGCGCCCCGGTCGCCGCGGCGGTCAGCGCGTACAGCGGGTTCTCAAGTCCCGAGAAGGACCAGGCCACGTACGACAGGTTGGCGGCGAGGACGCCACCGGCAAGCAGCGTCACCACCCAGGCCCGCCCCGGAAGCACGGCCCGCGCCGCCAGGGCCACGCAGGCGAGCACGCCCGCCGTGCAGAGCAGCGCGAGGGCCTTGGGGTAGAGCACCAGGTCGCTGATCCCGAGGAGCGCGCCGTGGTCGAAGAGGCCGAGCCTGCGGCCGATGACGAGCAGGGCCAGCCAGGAGGGGTTGGAGTACCCCTCGACGGGGTCGGCGCCCGGCTGCTGCACGGGGCCTAGGCCCTCGTCGATGCTGCGGGCGTAGGCGAAGGTGACGGCCGCGTCGTCGACGATCCACTGGCCCAGCGAGCTCGCGCGCCAGGTGACCAGGAGGGTCGTGAGCGCCACGGCCGCGGGGTCGGCCCAGCGGCGGCACAAGGCGAGTGCGCGCGGCCCGGGAGCCGAAGAGGGGGCTTCGGCCCGTGGTGCGGACTCCGGTGGTACGGATTCCGGTGGTACGGATGGTTCCTTACGGCGCTGGAACTGCGCGGGAGACATAACCATTAAGGGGCATAACACCACAAATTGCCCCGAGTTACGCCCACGTCCGCCAGCCGGGTGACCCGTACGCGGCCTCACCCCATACCGGAGCGAACAACGGGCACATCGGAGCGGACTACGGGCAAAGTGGCCCAATGCACCACATTGGGTTCACGCCATGACCCCGGCCACGCCGCCCGCCGTGCGGCGGCTCCTCGCCACCGCGAGGACCACGCGCTTTCGCGCGGAACGCGCCGTGGCGGGCCGGGTCGGCGGCCGGTCCGGGGGCGGGTCCGGGGGCGGGGCGCAGGCGCTCCTGGCGCCCGTGCATCTGTCGATCCGGGACAGCCGCACGCTCAACCTCGCCGTCGCCGTCCTCCCCGACGAGCAGGTGGAGCGGGCCCGGCTGGTCCTCTCGCGCGGCCACCGCCGGTTCCGGATCCCGCTCGCCTTCGAGCAGCACGCCCACGGGGGGCTGCTGCTCACCGGTACCGCCACGTTGCGCGACGTACGCGACGCGCTCGCCGCGGCGGAGAACACCCCTGCCCACCCGCGCCTCGGCGAAGGCGTCTGGCGGCTCACGGTCGTCACCGCCGACGCCCGCGGACGCGAACTGCGGCGCGGCATCGGCATCGACGGGGACACCGAACTGCCGCCCACCCCCACCCTTCTGCACGCCCCCGACCCCCGCACCGGCACGCTCATCCGCGTCGTCCGGTGCCGCAGCGGGCGCGCGGTGCTGCAAGTGACCCGGTCCAAGCCGCGCGCGGAGCTCCTGCGGTTCGTGCCCGGCGGCGACGGCATCACCGTGCACGGGCGGCTCGTCATGACGGGCGACCGGCGGCGGTGGCGGGCGAAGGCCGTGCGGCGGCGGGACGGCGTCACCGTGCCCGTCGGGGCGGTGTGGGACGGCGCCGAGTTCAGCTTCCGGCTGCCCCTCGGGGAGATGGCGGGGGCGAGCCCCGGGCAGTGGGTGTGGGACTTCCACGTGGAGGCCGAGAGCCGCGCCGCCGCCCCGCTCCCCCTCGGGCGGTGGCTCTCCGACGTGCGCGACCCCTCGGCCGCCTGCCCCACCCCCTTCCGTGTCTTCGCCCTGCCGGGCGGCGCCCTGGTCCGCGCCCACGCCCACTTCACCAAGTCCGGCGCCTTCGCCCTGACGTGCTGGGACATCTCGAAGGAGACCTCATGAAGATCACGTACCTCCTCGGCTGGGGCGACGAGATGGGCGGCACCGAGCTGGCCACCTACACCCAGGCGCAGCACCTCGCCGACCGGCACGACGTCGAGGTCATCTCCGTCTTCCGGACCCGCCCCGAGCCCTTCTTCCCCGAGGCCCGCAGCCTCCCCGTCCGCTATCTCGTCGACCGCACGGCGGCCCCCGAGCGCCCGGTGCGCGCGTCGCGCCTCGACGAGGCCGCCTGCCGCACCCTCGCCGCACTGCCCAGCGAACTGATCAAGCCCTCCTGGGAGTCCGCCTTCGACCGCCTCTCCGACGTCGAGATGGCCGCCGCCCTGACCACCCTGGACACCGACGTCCTGGTCACCACGACCCCCGCCCTGATGGCCGCCGCCGTCGGGCTCGTCCCGGCCGATGTCGTCACCGTGCACCAGGAGCACCGCCCGACCCAGCGCCGCGGCCCCTCCGGCGAACCCCTGCTCCTGCACGCGCCGCGCCTGGACGCCCTGGTCACCCTCACCGAGCGCACCCGCGACTGGATCGCGGAGTCCCTCGGCGCCACCGCCCCCGAGCTCGCGGTCATCCCGAACGCCGTGCCCGACGGCTTCAGGCCCCGCGCCGACGGCGAGAGCAAGATCATCGTCATGGCCGCGCGGCTCACCGGCGAGAAGCGCGTCGACCACGCCGTGCGGGCCTTCGCCGAGATCGCCGACGCCTACCCGGACTGGACCCTGCGGGTCTTCGGCGGCGGCCACCGCGAGCAGCAGCTGCGCCGCCTGGTCGACGGCTTCGGCCTGCAGGACCGCGTCGAACTCCTCGGCCCCTGCCAGGACATGGCCGCCGAGTGGGCCAAGGCAGGGCTCACCCTGATGACCGCCGGGCACAACGAGGCCTTCCCGCTCGTGCTGCTCGAAGCACTCGCCGCGGGTGTGCCCGTCGTCGCGTACGACGTCCTGACCGGGCCCGCCGAGATCGTCAGGCACCGCGTCGACGGGCTGCTCGTACCGCCCGGCCAGATCCATGAACTGGCCTCCGCCATGAGCGAGTTGATGGGTGATCCCGAAACCCGCCGGAGCTACGCCCATGCCGCCCGCGAAGGCGTCTACGCCCGCTTCTCCTCCACCGACGTCACCGCGCGCTGGCAGGAGCTGTACTCACGGCTCGTGGCCCGGCGCGACGCCCCCGAGCGGCTCGACGACCGCGCGGACCGGGTGGCGCTCGGTGTCGCGTCCGGCGGCTGCGGCTTCCGCCCGACCACGCCGTACACCCTAGACGCCGCGCCGGGCGTCGACGAGCGGGCCCGCGAGGACGAGATCATCGCCGCCGACACCAGCGGCATCCTCATCCGCTCGGTGGGCCGTCTCGCCGAGCGCCGTGACGACGTCCTCGCGCCCGACATGACCGACTGGAACCTCGAACTCACCGCCACCGCGCTTGAGTCCGAGGACATTCCCTACGTCCTCGTCCGCACGTCGGGCACCACGCACACCCTCGCGGTCGCCGACGACGAACGCGACGGCGCGCTCAAGGCGATCGCCGAGTCCCTGCACGGTCAGCCCGTGTACGCCGAGCTGATCCATCCACGGGACGCCGCACCCGGAGTCGTGCTCGCCGAGCGCCTCGACGGCATCGGCGAGGTCGCGGGCGTCAAGATCTTCAAGCCGGTGACCACGACGACGCTCTCCCTGCGGCACGGTGTCGGACAGTCCTGCACGGTGGCGTTCTGGCCGCGGGTCGCCGACGGCGTGACCGACGGAGCCGACACTGCCGACAGAGCCGACACAGCCACCGGAAGCGACGCCCGGCGCGCGCCCTTCGGCAGCACCCTCGCCGGGTCGGAACTGCCCTCCCTCTCCCCCACCGCCACCCTGCGCGTCGCGGACCGCACGTACCCGACCCTCGACGTCTTCTCCCAACTCCTCATCAGCGACGTCGACTTCCCCGTCGACGCCGTCTACACCTGGGTCGACGACTCCGACCCCCAGTGGCGCGCCCGCCGCGAGGAGGCCCTCGGCGTCCCCGAAGACGAATCGTCGCCGGACCACGGAACCGTCCGCTTCCGCAACCGCGACGAGCTGCGCTACTCACTGCGCTCCCTGGCGGCGAACGCGCCCTGGATCCGGCACATCTACCTCGTCACGGCGGGCCAGACCCCGTCCTGGCTGAACGAGGCACACCCGGGCATCACGGTCATCGACCACCGCGACCTGTTCGCCGACCCGGACGACGCGCTCCCCACCTTCAACTCCCACTCCATCGAGAGCCAACTGCACCGCATCGAGGGCCTGTCGGAGCACTTCCTCTACCTCAACGACGACATGTTCCTCGGCCGCCCCACCACCCCGGAGACCTTCTTCCTCAGCTCGGGCATCTCCCGCTTCTTCTGGTCGTCGGCGTCCGTGCCCGCGCTGCCCGTCTCACCGGACGACGAGGGCTATCTGGCAGCGGCGAAGAACAACCGGGCCCTGCTCCGGCGGGAGTTCGGCAGGACGACGACGCACAGCTTCTTCCACGCGCCCTACGCCCTGCACCGCAGCGTCCTCGCGGAGCTGACCGAGCGCTTCCCGGACGAGCTCGGAGCCACCGCGCGCAGCCGCTTCCGCTCGAACAGCGACCTCGCCCTGGTGTCGTCCCTGCACCACCACTACGCCTACCTCACGGGACGCGCGGTACCGGCGGGCATCTCCTACGACTTCGTCGACATCGGAAGGCGCGCCGACCACGCGCGCCTGGGCCAGCTGCTCCAGGGCCGCAACAAGACGGCCTTCTGCATCGGCGAGTCCCCGGACAGCGAGCTCGCCGACGAGGAGATGGCGCTGGCCATGCGCTCGTTCCTCGCGGCGTACTTCCCGGTCCGCTCGCCCTACGAGCGGGGCTGAACGGCTAAGCGCGGGGCTGGCCTCCTGCGCGCCTACTGCGACAGGAACAGCCGCCGGACCACGCGTTCGGCGGCGCCCCCGTCGTCGTACGGGCAGAACCGCGCCCGGAAGGCCTTGCGCAGCCGCGCCGTCTTTGCCGTGTCCCACTCGCCGTCGCGGAAGAGCCCGGCGAGCTCGTCCTCGGTGGTGGCCACGGCCCCCGGCGTCTCGCCCGCGCGCCCCGACAGGAGGTCGAAGTAGGTGCCGCGGGCGAGGCGGTAGGCCTGCCAGTCGGGGGCGTACGTCACGATCGGGCGGTCCAGGCAGGCGTAGTCGAACATCAGCGACGAGTAGTCCGTGACGAGGGCGTCGGCGGCCAGGCAGAGGTCCTCCACGCGCGCGTGCCCGGTGACGTCGATGAGCTGCGGGTGGTGGCGCAGGCCCGCGTCGGCGCCGTAGAAGTAGTGGGCGCGCACGAGCACGACGTACGAGGGGCCGAGCGAGTCCACGAAGCGCTCCAGGTCGATGCGGGGCAGGAAGCCCTTCTGGTAGTCGCGGTGGGTGGGGGCGTAGAGCAGGACGGTGCGTCCGTCCGCGATCCCCAGCTCCTCGCGGATCTGCTGGACTTCCGCGTCGCCCGCCGTGAAGTAGACGTCGTTGCGCGGATAGCCCGCCTCCAGGGCCTGGTACGCCGTCGAGGGGTAGACCCGCTCCCAGACCTCCGTGGAGTGCGGGTTCGCGGAGAGGCTGAAGTCCCACTGGTCGGTGTGGTCGAGGACCTTCTGGAAGCTGATGCCGTGCGTGCCCGCGGGGTAGCGGCGCTGGTCGAGGCCCATCTTCTTGAGCGGGGTTCCGTGGTGGGTCTGGAGGTAGACCTGGCCGGGCCGCTTGGTGAATCCGCCGGGGAAGCTGGAGTTGTTGATCAGGTACGTCGCTCGCGCCATCGCCTGCCAGTAGCGCCGCGAGCCTTCGACGACGTACTCGACCCCGGCGGGCACGCGGTGCTTGTGCCGGGACGAGACCACCCACACACCCTTGATGTGCGGGGCGAGTTCGCGGGCCTTGGCGTGGATGGCGGCGGGGTTGCAGGAGATCCCGCGGTTCCAGTAGGCGCCGTAGACCGCGAGGTGGGGATCGAGGGGGCGGCGCAGGTCGGTGCGGTAGGCCAGGCGCATGGCGCGGGCGCGGAGCTTCTTCTTCCGCTCCTTGAGCTTCTGGGTGACGCCCTTCCTGCGGGAGCGGCTCTTGCGCTGCGCTTCGTAGGCGGCGTACGAGGCGGTGGCGAGGGCCTTCTCCCCCGGTGTGGTCGCCGCCTCGACCGGCCCGTACGTCCGGTAGAGGCGGGCCGCCCCGCGGAAGAAGTCACGCCGGTCGCGCGGCGCGATGCGCCCGGCGTCGTCGAGCACCGCGAGCAGATGCGCGGCGGCGTGCGGGGCGAGCCGGGCGCGGTCGGCCGGGTCGGCGGCGGCGAGCAGTTCCTCGTACCGCCCGATGACGGCGAAGTGCGCCCGGCCCGGTGACGTCGCGAAGCTGCCGCCGCGCCGCTCGCGCCAGCGGACGCACGCCTTGTCGAGGACGGCGGCGCGCCCGCCCGCGGCCAGGGTCGCGCGCCGCACCGGCACCACGTCCTCGTACGCCCCGTCGCTGAACGCGAGGCGGCGCTCCTGCCAGAACCCGCGCCGGAAGACGCGGTTCCAGGCGGCGACGGTCACGGCCAGGGGGTCTCCCGTCAGGTCGTCGCCGCCCGCGCGCACGTTCTCCCACCAGTCGACGCGGTCGTGGCCGAAGAGCAGGACGTCCGGGGCCCCGGCCTCGTCGAGAGACCCGTCGCGAGCCGCGTCGATCGCCCCGTCGATCGCCTCCAGGGCGCCCGGCAGGAGCAGGTCGTCGCCGTCGAGGAAGAGGAGGTAGTCGCCGGTGGCGCGGTCCGCGCCGATGTTGCGGGCGGGGCCCGCGCCCGCGTGCGCCGGGACGCGCACGAGTTGCACGCGCGGGTCGCGCTCAGCGGACTCCGCGGCGATCGCGGCGGAGGCGTCCGGCGACGCGTCGTCCACGACGATCAGCTCCAGATCGCGGTGGCTCTGGGCGAGCACGGAGTCCAGGCACTCCCGCAGATAGCCCTGGACGCGGTGGGCGGGGACGACGACCGAGAAGCGCGACATGAACACCGAAGGTAGTCAGCCGAACACGTCCTGTCGAAGACCCTGCCTCACTCATTGGGGTGAAGGAGGGCAAAGAAATTGACGAGAAGGGGCAAATGAGATGAATACGCCCGTATTCCCATGATTGCTCCTACGCCACTCCCATGCCGCTCCCCTGCCACCGCCGCGCCCGGGAGCGCACGAAAGGCCGGTCGCCGTGCAGCCCCGTCTCAGCGTCGTCGTGCCCATCTACAACGTCGAAGAGTTCCTGGAAGAGTGCCTGGAGTCGATCGCCGGGCAGACCATGGCCGACCTGGAGGCCGTGCTCGTCGACGACGGCTCGACGGACGGCAGTCCGCGGATCGCACGTGAGTTCGCGGCGAAGGATCCACGGTTCGTCTATGTGCGCCAGCCGAACGCGGGGCTCAGCGCCGCCCGCAACACCGGAGTGCGGCACGCGACCCCGACCGCCCAGTACCTGGCGTTCGTCGACAGCGACGACGTCGTGCCGCACGACGCGTACGCGCGGATGACCGCGAGCCTCGACTCGACGGGGTCCGACTTCGCGAGCGGCAACGTCTGGCGCCTGAACGAGCGCGGACGCCAGCAGGCCTGGCAGTACAAATGGCTGACCGAGCCGCGCTCGCGCACCCACATCAGCCGTGACCTGGAGCTGCTCGCCGACCGCGTCGCCTGGAACAAGGTCTTCCGCCGCGCCTTCTGGGACCGGCACGGCTTCACCTTCCCCGAGGGCAAGCTCTACGAGGACACGCCCGTCATGATCCCCGCACACTTCCTCGCGGGCTCCGTGGACGTGCTCAGCGACCACGTCTACTACTGGCGGGTGCGCGAGGGCTCGATCACCCGGCGGCGCACGGACGTCAAGGGCGTACGCGACCGGATCGCGGCGTGCGCGCACGTCAGCGCGTTCCTCGCCGAGCACGCGCCCGAGATGCGCAAGACATACGACACCTCCTGCCTGCGCGACGACTTCGTGTACTTCCTCCAGGGTCTGCCGATGGGCGGGCCCGAGTACCGCGCGACCTTCATGAAGGGCGCGTCGGCGTTCCTGCGCCGCGCCGATCCGGAGGTGATCACGGGGCTCCCGGTGTCCCTGCGCGTGAAATGGCATCTCGTACGCGAAGGGCGCACCGCCGATCTGATCGACCTCCTCACCTTCGAGCAGCGCAACGGGAGCGCCTTCCAGATCCGGGGGGTGGTGCGCCGCAGTGCCGCCTACCCGCGCGCGTCGGGCGGTCACATCCGGGTGCCGCAGGAGCTGGCCCGCATCGGGCGCGGCGAGCTGCCGGTCATCGCGCGGGTGCGGGAGGCCGCCTGGGGTGCGGACGGGCTGCTTCGGATCAGCGGATACGCGTACGTGCGCAACCTGGAGGCGACGCGTCCCGGGCACTCCGTCAAGGCGGCCGTCCTCAAGTCGGCGCACAGCAGGGCGCAGTTGAGGAAGGTCGCCACCCGGACGGTCGCCGCCCCGCAGGCCACCGAGAACTCCCGGCAGCAGCTGCACTGCTACGACCTCTCCGGGTTCGAGCTGACCATCGACCCCGAGCAGCTGAAGACGGGCGGCAGGTGGCGGCCCGGCAACTGGCTGCTCGGCGTGGTCGTCGCGGGCCACGGTTCGGTGCGGCGGGCCGCGGTCCGCCCCCTGGACGGTTCGGCCGCCCAGTCCGTCGTACGCGAACTGGGCGACGGGCTCCGCCTGGTCCTCGGCTACAGCAAGGGCCGCCTGGTGCTGAAGATCCAGGACTACGTGGCCCGGGTCGACGCCCATCACCAGGACGGCGACGAGATGGTCCTCAGCGGCCATCTGCCGAGCCATCTGCGCCCGACTTCCCTGCGCCTGACGCACAAGCACTCGTCGGCGGAGTTCGACTACCCCGTGGCGCTCCCGGGCGACGACCGCTTCGACGTGCGCATGCGCCTCGCGGACCTGGAGGACATCGCGCCCACCCCGCATCTGGCCCCCAAGGAGGTCGAGCCCCCGCACGGCGACCGCTGGCAGGCCAACCTGGTCCTGCCCGACGGCAAGCTCAAGTCCCTCGCCGCGGCCCTCGACCTGCCGCCGGGTCGCTACGCCTCGCGCGCGAACGGCCGCGAGCTGTGCGCATCGGCCAACGACCAGGGCCAGCTCGTCGTCGAACTGACCCGGCAGCCGATCGCCGACCGGGTGGTGTGGAGCGAGGACGGCACGCTGACGATCGAGGGCACGGTGTCCGACGCGAACTGGGACACGGCGGAACTGGTGCTGCGGCACAGCGGCAGGGACGAGGAACTGACGGTCCCGGTGGAGCGCACCGCAGGTCGCTTCCGGGGGGTGGTGGCGCCGGGGGGCGGGGTGCTGCGGGAGGGGCGGTGGTACGCGTTCCTGCGGGAGGTGGGAAGTGACGCCGCCGCGCACGGCGTTCCGCAGGACGGCATGCCCGTGCGGCTGCTCGCCTCCGTGTCCGCCGCCTTCCCGCTCCACCAGACCGTGGAGGGGCGGGAGTTCACCGTCGACCGGCGGTTCGGCGACCGGCTGCTCCTGGAGTCCGGGTCCGTGCTCGCGCGGGGCGAGCGCGGGGCCTACCGTCGGCACCGGCTGCGTACCGCGCACTATCCGAGCCGGCGCACCCAGCCGCTGCGGGACGCGGTGCTCTACTTCGACGGGGACTCCCCGCGCGCGGTCCACGAGGAGCTGGTGCGGCGCGGCGCGCAGGTCGAGCACCTGTGGGTGACGCAGGACCAGCAGACGCGGGTCCCCGCGGGGGCGAAGGGCGTGGAGGAGCACAGCGCCGCCTGGTACGAGGCGCTCGCCCGCTGCCGCCGCATCGTCACCGCCGGGCATCTGCCCGACTTCTTCGAGAGGCGGGACGGGCAGACCGTCGTACAGACCTGGAACGGCGCGCCCCTCAAGCGCATCGGCACCGATCTCACCGACACCCTCTACGCCGACCACGGCCACCTCGACGTCCTGCCCAAGCTCTCCCGGCAGTGGGACGTGCTCGTGTCGCCGAACCGGTTCTCGACTCCGCATCTCGGGCGGGCACTCGCCTACGAGGGCGAGGTCATGGAGGCGGGCTCCCCCCGCAACGACGTCCTCTTCTCCGAGGACCGCGCCAAGGTCGCCGAACGCGTGCGCCGCGATCTCGGCATCGACCCCGGCAAACGGATCGTCCTGTACGCGCCGACCTACCGGGACCACCTCGCCTACTCCCCCGGCCGCTTCCGCTACGAACCCGCGCTCGACTTCGCCGCGGCGCAGGACGTGCTCGGCGACGACCACGTCCTGCTCGTACGCAAGCACCCGCTGACGGCGGGCCGCCTGCCCGGGGCCCACGCACCCTTCGTACGCGATGTGTCGTCCCACCCCCGCACGGCCGAACTCCTCCTGATCTCCGACGTGTTGGTGACGGACTACTCGTCCCTGATGTTCGACTTCGCGCACACGGGCCGCCCGATGCTGTTCCACGCCTACGACCTGGAGCACTACCGCGACACGGTCCGCGGCTTCTACCTCGACTTCGAGACGAGCGCCCCGGGCCCGCTGCTCGCCTCCACCGGCGAGGTCGTCGAGGCCCTCCGCGACCTCGACTCCCTCACGGCCCGGCACGCGGACGCGTACGCGGCGTTCCGCGAGGCCTACTGCGATCTGGACGACGGGCAGGCGTCGGCTCGGGTCGCGGAGAGGCTCATGCGATGACCATGGCCACGCGGGGGGCCGCGCTCCGCACGCGGCGCCAGGTCCACGGCTCGACGGCGCTGCACGGGCGCGGAAGGTGGCGGCCGAGCCCGTACGTCGTGTTCGGCGGCCTCTTCTGGATCGTCATGTCGCTCGCCTTCTGGCGGGTGCCGATGTGCTGCGACTTCGGGCAGCACGCGGCGGTGATCGAGCGGCTCAAGGCCGACCTCCTTCACCCGCGCCACCCGATGGCGGACCTGCCGGGCGCGGGCAGCCCGTACTACTCGCCGTACGCGGTGGCGCAGGGCGTCTTCGCACGGGCGACGGGGCTCGCGGGCTGGGAGGTCGTGAAGCTCGCGGGGCCGCTGAACCTCCTTGTGCTGCTCACGGGTCTCGGCCGGTTCGTGAAGGTCCTGACGTCACGTCAGTGGGCGCCTGTTCTCGCCCTGTTCGCCATGGTCGTGCTCTGGGGCACCCGGATGGCGTGGTGGAGCGGCTACCTCGGTCTGATGTCGATGACGGGGAACCTCGGGTATCCGTCGACGTTCGCGATCGGCCTGGCGTTCTGGGCGTGGGGCCTTGCGGGGTCGCTCGCGCGCTCGCCCCGGAGCGGCTGGGCGTACGCGGGGCTCGGCGCGCTGTGCGGGGTGATCCTGCTCGTCCACCCGATCTCGTCCGTGGCGGCGGTGATCGGGGTGGTCGCGTTCGCCGCGTCGGCCCCTCGCCCCTTCCTCCCCTCCGCTCTGTGGAAGTGGGCGGCGACCGCCGTGACGGCGGCGGTGATCGCGGCGAGCTGGCCCTACTACTCCGTGTTCTCCCTCGTCGGCGACGAGAGCGTCGACTGGATCCACCGCCAGCTCTACACCGAGATGCCGGGGAGATTCTGGCTCGCGCTGCTCGGCCTCCCGGCCCTCGCCCTGAGGTTCCACAAGAACCGCCGCGACCCCCTGGTCCTGATGTTCGTCCTGGACTGCGCGGTCGTCGCGTACGGCTGGCTGAGCGGTCACTACACCTACGGCCGCATCCTGGGCCTGACCCTCGTCCCGCTCCAGTTCGCCCTCGCGATCGAGCTGGCCGCGCCACGGCCCTGGCGCCGGTGGCGCACGGCCCTCGGGGGCGTCGCGGCCACCGGAGCGGCCATCGGCTTCTTCACGCTCCAGGCGGGGGCGGTCGTGCCGCGCGCCCTGGACCCGGTGGGCTTCGACCAGCCGCCGCGCTGGCCCGGCTACGGCTGGGCGGTGAGCCGGATGCACGAGGGCGACGTCGTCCTCACCGACGGCTACTACCCCACCCGCTCCCTCCCCGCGTACGGCGCCAACCTCGTCGCACCCGCCTGGCCGGACCCGTCACTGGGCGAGGACACACGCAACCGCCGCCTGAAGGAGGTGCGGGACTACCTCTCCCCCGATTCGACCCGCGCCGAGCGCACGCGGACGGTCCACCGCAACCACGTGCGCTGGCTGCTGCTCTCGCCCGACCAGAAGGTGCCCGAGGAGGCGGTGGTGGTGGCGTGGGGGCCACGGACGGGGGAGGTGCTCGCGCGGGTGAGTGCCGGTAAAAGCACGGACGAACCCAAGGACGGACGCAAGGGCGGACGCACGGACGAACCCAAGGACGAGCACAAGAGTGCGCACAGGAGTGAGCAGAGAAAGACCCTCCACCCCCACCAATCCCACAAACCCCGCTAAACCCACCAACCCCCCTAATCAGACAATTACCAGTAACCTCTAAAATTTCCCCCGTGGACCTCTCTCCGTCTCTCCCGCCCCCGTCGCCCCAGGTCTGCGTCGTCGTGATCGGCTACAACGACGCCGCGCACCTCGCGGACGCGGTGCGCTCGGCGCTCGCCCAGGGCCCGGCCGTCCGCGAGGTGATCGCCGTCGACGACTGCTCGACGGACGACAGCGGCGCGCTGCTCGCGGCGCTCGCGCAGGAGGATCCGCGCGTCAAGCCCATCCGCCGCGCCGTCAACAGCGGCGGCTGCGGCACTCCCCGCAACGACGGGATCGAGGCCACGACGTCCGCGTACGTGATGTTCCTCGACAGCGACGACGTCCTGCCGCCCGGCGCGGTGGACGCCCTCCTCAAGGCCGCGACGCGGCACGACGCCGAGGTGGCCACCGGCCTCTGCGTACGCCGTGAGCTGCCCTCCGGACGCGAGACCCCCTGGCAGCCCCTCCTCTACAAGAAGGCCCGCCTCATCGCCCGCCCCGAGCTGCGCACCCGTCTGGTCCACGACACGCTCTGCGTCAACAAGCTCTACCGCACCGATTTCCTGCGCAAGCACGCCCTGCGCTTCCCCGAGGGCCACTTCACGTACGAGGACTTCGTCTTCACGGCCCGCGTCCTCGCGGCGGGCCCGCGCATCGCGCTGATCACGGACCTCGTCTACGTGTGGAACGTACGCCGCACGGCGGCCAAACTCTCGATCTCCCTCGACCGCTCCGGCATCGACAACTGGCGGGCCCGCATGGAGGCCCACCGCCTGTCGGTCGACATCCTGCGCGAGGCACGGAGCCCGACGGGTATGGCGGGCAAACGGCTCGCGCAGGCCTCCCGGGCGAAGTTCATCGACCACAGCCTGCGGATGTACGCGCGTGAGCTCACCGCCCGCGGCCCCGAGTACCGCCAGGAGTGGTGGACGGCCACGCGCGCGTACCTCGCCACCTTCGACACGGCCGACCTGGACGCGGCACCCGCACCCGGCAGGGTCATCGCCCGCGTGATCCTGGCCTCCCCCCGGCCGCGCGACCTGCCCCGCCTCCAGGAGGTGGCGTCCCGCCCCGCGCGCCTCTCACCCCCGTACGCACGATCGCCCGACGGCACCACCCCCCTCTGGTCCCCCGACCTCCCCCAGGTCACCCTGGAACACCTCCTCGTACGCCCCATCCGCCTCCTGCCCCTCGCGGTGGACGCCGAACTGCGCCCCCGCGCGCACGGCAGCCGCCTGACGCTGCGGCTGCACGAGCTGTACGGGCGCGTGGCCGACGCGGGCCCGACCACGGTCGACGTGGAGCTCGCACCGAGGAACGGCGAGGGCCCGGCGCTGCGCCGCACGACGGCGTTCAGCCCCTCCGAAGACGGCGTCACCTGGCTGACGGGCGTCGTCCTTGACCTGGGCTCGCTCGGCGGCGGCGTATGGGACCTGCGGCTGCGCCTCCACTTCGGCGACGGTACGGCGCGCGAGACGACGGCGCGGGCGGTCGCGGGCCCGGGCCTGCTGCGGCGCACGGCGCTGCCCTCGCGCCGGGGTCTCCTCCTCGCCCAGCCGTACGCGACCCAGGCCGGGAACCTCGCGGTGCGGCTGGCGCCGGGGATGCGGGGCGTGGCGGGCGTTGCACGCAGGCGCCTGGCGCGGTGGACGGGCGGCGGCGGGCGCTGACGCGGCCCGTACCCGGCGCTCTGCGAGACTGCACGTCGGAACGCCTACGGCGGGACACGCACGACACCACACGGGAAGGCTCACTGACGATGACCTGGCTGATCACCGGCGGGGCCGGCTACATCGGGGCACACGTGGTCCGCGCCATGGCGGAGGCGGGCGAGCGGACCGTGGTCTACGACGACCTGTCCACGGGCATCGCCGAGCGCGTCCCCGACGGCGTACCGCTGGTGACCGGATCGACGCTGGACGCGGACCTGCTGTCCCGCACCCTGACCGAGCACGCCGTCACCGGTGTCGTGCACCTGGCGGGCAAGAAGCAGGTGGGCGAGTCGGTGGAGATGCCGCTGCACTACTACCACGAGAACGTGGAGGGCCTGCGGGTCCTGCTGTCGGCGGTGACCGAGGCCGGTGTCGCCTCCTTCGTCTTCTCCTCGTCGGCGGCGGTGTACGGCATGCCCGACGTGGACCTGGTGACGGAGGAGACCCCCTGCCTCCCGATGAGCCCGTACGGCGAGACGAAGCTGGCCGGCGAGTGGCTGGTCCGCGCCACGGGCCGGGCGCACGGCCTTTCGACGGCGTCCCTGCGGTACTTCAACGTGGCGGGCGCGGGCGGCCCCGACCTGGCCGACACGGGCGTCTTCAACCTGGTCCCGATGGTCTTCGAGAAGCTCACGGACGGCGAGGCCCCGCGCGTCTTCGGCGCGGACTACCCGACGCCGGACGGTACGTGCGTACGCGACTACATCCACGTGGCCGACCTCGCGGAGGCCCACGTGGCGACGGCCCGCAAGCTGGCCACGGCACCGCGCGGCACCGACCTGACGCTCAACATCGGCCGCGGCGAGGGCGTCTCGGTCCTGGAGATGGCCACCCTGATCAACGAGGTCACGGGCTACGACCGCGCACCCACCGTGGCCCCCCGCCGCCCCGGCGACCCGCCCCGCGTCGTGGCATCGGCGGACCGCGCCGCGGCGGAACTGGGCTGGACGGCCAAGCGGGACGTGCGCGAGATGGTGGCGTCGGCGTGGGCGGGCTGGCGCCGGGGGTAGTCCTCGGCCGATCGCAGAAAAATCCCGCCTCAGCGTCCCCCGCACCGGCGTGTCGTGGGACTTTCCTGCAATCCCCCTGGTGGACCTAGCTACACCACCGCTCCGGGACCGTGCTCTCTCGTCCCGTCGGTTCGCGCTGCCTAGCGTTTCCGGTGGCAGTGACGGTCGGCGGCAGGGAGCTCTCAGCGATGTTCAGGCGGCAAGGTTCCGCGGCGGGAACCCTGGAAGGCGGCCCTCCGGGCGGCACCGAGGCGCTCGGCCTCGACGGAGTGACCCGGACCTACCGGCGCGGTGGGCCCGCCGCGCTCGCGCCCCTCCGGCTCACGCTCCCCCGCGGCAGGTTCCTCGCCGTGATGGGGCCCTCCGGGTCCGGCAAGTCCACGCTGTTGCAGTGCGCGGCCGGGCTCGACCGGCCGAGCGCCGGGACCGTACGCATCGGGGGCGTCGACATCGGCTCCCTCAAGGAAGCCGCGCTGACCCGGCTGCGGCGTGAACGCGTCGGGTTCGTGTTCCAGGCGCACAACTTGGTGCCCTCGCTCAGCGTCGCCGAGAACGTCGCCCTGCCGCTGCTCCTCGGCGGTGCGCCCGACGAGGGGCGCGTCGCGCTCGGCCTCGCCGAGGTCGGGCTCGGCGACCGCGGGGACGACCGCCCGACCGAACTCTCCGGCGGCCAGCAGCAGCGCGTGGCCATCGCCCGCGCCCTGGTCACCCGACCGGAAGTCGTCTTCGCCGACGAGCCCACCGGCGCCCTCGACCCCGTCACCGCGCACGGCGTGCTCGCGCTCCTTCGCCAGGCCGTCGACCAGGACGGCCACACCGTGGTGATGGTGACCCACGACCCGGCGGCCGCGGCCTGGGCGGACGAGGCGCTCTTCCTCGCCGACGGCCACGTCGCCACCCGGCTCCTCCAGCCGGACAGCGACCAAGTGCACCACATCATGAGGAACTTGAAGGGGGCGGCAGCCTGATGGCGGCGACACCGAACGTCACCCGGCTCCTCGCCTCACGCGCCGCCCGCATGCACCGCAAGGCGTGGGCCGCGGTCTTCGCCGCGCTGGCCCTCACCTCTCTCCTCCTCGGCTCCTTCGGCCTCGCGCTCGCCTCGGCCGGACTCGGCCACGCGCGCGTGGAGCGCTACGCGGGGGCCGATCTCGTCGTCACCGGCGACCAGAACACCCGGTTCACGGCGAAGCCCTGGGGCAGCGACCGCGAGACGGTGACAGCGGGCCTGACCGAACGCGTGCGGGTCCCGCGGGCAGCGCTTGAGGCCGTGCGCGAGGTCCCCGGGGTCCGTTCGGCCATCGCCGACGAGGTCTTTCAGGTGGGCGTGGCGGGCGGTGTGCGCGAGGCCGTCGGACGGCCGTGGAGCGCCGCCCGGCTGGCTCCCCATGTCCTACGGGACGGGGGCGGACCGGAGCGCGACGGCGAGGTCGTCGTGGGTGAGGGGACGGCGCGTGTCGGTGACCGCGTCACCGTCCGGGTGTCCGGCACCGACGCGACGTACAAGGTGACCGGGGTGGCCGAAGGCCCGCGCGCCGCCGTCTACTTCACCTCGGCCGAGGCCCACCGCCTGGCCGGTCACCCCAGGTCGGTGGCGGCGATAGGCGTCACGGCGGAGCCCGGCACCAGCACGTCCGCCCTCCACGCGCGCGTGCGGCACGCCCTGGACACCGCGGGCCTCACGAGCGTGGGGCACCGGGCGGACGGGGACGGCGCCGGGCTGCGCGTCCTGACCGGGGACGGGCGCGGCGGCGCCGAATTCCTCCAGGTCGCCCCGGCCCGCGCGGGCATGCTCGCGCTGCTCGGCTCCGTGGCCGGCACCGTCGTACTCATCGCGCTGCTCGTCGTGTCGTCGACGATCGTGCAGGCGTTGCAGCAACGCTCGCGCGAGCTGGGCCTGTTGCGGGCGGTCGGCGCCACACCCCGGCAGCTGCGGGGTGCGGTGGGCCGGGAGGTCGGCCGGGTCGCCACGGTGGCGGCGCTGGTGGGAGCGGTCGCCGCGATCCCCGCCTTCCTCGGCCTCCGCACGCTCCTCGACGCCTGCGGCGCACTGCCGCCTGGGCTGGAACTCCCCCTCCCCCTCTGGCTGTTGCCCGCGGCACTCGTCACCGCGGGCCTGACGCTCCTCGTCGCCCGCCTGGCCGCGCTGATCGCGTGCGCGAGGACGGCGAAGGTACGCCCCGCTCAGGCCCTGCGCGAGGCGGCGCCCGGCACGGCCCGCAGGGTCACCGGCCTGGTGCTGCTGTTCCTCGGCGTGAGCTCGGCGGGCACCGCCACGCTCCAGAGCGGGGAGGCCGCGGCGGCGGCCGCCGGTGCGGCGACGGTGGTGCTCGCCATCGGCTGCGCGCTGCTCGGCCCGTGGATCGCCGAGGGCGCGATGCGGGTGCTCGGGTCGCCGATGCGCCGGATCGGCGGTGCGGCAGGTCACCTCGCTGCGGCCAACTGCACTGCTTCGGCACGGCGGTTGGGGGCGGCGATCACGCCGATCATCCTGGTGACGGCGTTCATCCTGGTCCAGCTCTCGGCGGGCGCGACGATGACGCACGCGGCGGGCACGCAGGCGCGGGACGCGGCGCGGGCGGACTTCGCGGTGAGCGCGGGGGGCGGCGGGCTGCCCGCGGGCACGCTGGAGCGGGTCCGGAAGGTACCCGGGGTGGTGGCCACGACCGGCGTCACGCGGAGCACGGTGGTCCTGGCCCGCAGGGAGACGGGCTCGCCCCGCCTCGACCGCCTGCCGGTGCTCGGCGTCACGCCCGACGGGCTGGCCCGGACCCTCGACCCCGGTGTCCGGGACGGCGACATCGGCGCGCTGCGCCCCGGCACGGTGGCGGTGGGCCGGGACCAGGCGCGCTCCTTGGACGCACGACCCGGCTCGACGGTGACGGTGCGGTTCGGGGACGGGGTCGAGGCGCGGCTCAGGGTGGTGGCGACGTATGAGCGCGAGCTGGCGCTCGGCGGCTTCCTCTTCTCCCAGGAACAGCTGCTGCGCCATGTGTCCTCACCGGGGTCGGCGGACCGGATCCTGGTCGCCACGGACGGCGGCGGCGCCGCTGCCTCGGCCCTGCGGGCGGCCGCACCCGGGGCGCGGGTCTCGCGGGACCCCGCGCCCGAGCAGCTGGAACCGGAGGACCAGGTGCTGGGTGAGGTGGTGACCGTGGCGGCGGTCGGTGCGATCGGCGGCTTCACCGTCATCGCCATCCTCAGCACGCTCTGCCTCATCACCATCGGGCGGCGGCCCGAGCTCTCGCTCCTCCGGCTGGCCGGGGCGGGGCGGAGTCAGCTGCGCCGCATGCTGCGCCTCGAAGCGGCGGCCTCCGCGGTGACGGGGCTGGCCGTGGGCGGGGTGGTGGGCCTGGTCCCGCTCCTCGCCTTCAGCGTGGCGATGGTCCGCACGGTGCCGCACGTGACGGCGGCGCAGGCGGGGCTGATAGCTCTGGTGGTCACGGCGACGACCGCCGCGGGGACGCTGCCGCCGGCCTGGCGGGTGCTGCGGGGCCGCTATCCCTCGCAGGGGCGTTGACCGTACGTACGGTCCCGCCGCGCCGCGGCGGATGTCCCCCACTCACCCGCCCGATACCCCGCGTCGCCGGGCAGCAGAGGTCGCCCGGCGGGCGGACCCCGACCCCGCACACGAGCAAGCCCCGCAGGACCGGCACACTTGACCCCATGAAGATCATGCTCCTGCTCGTGCTCGCCATCGCCCTCGTCGTCAACGTCACGTCCAGCTTCGTCATGGACGACAACACACGGCAGGCCCTGGTCAGCGTGGTAACCGGCGCGGTCGCCCTCGCCTGCGGCGTGACCCTGTTCGTCAAGCGGGACAAGCGGTCCTGACCCACACCGCGAGCTGAGCCCTACCCCCTGTTCAAGTAGGCCAGCACGGCCAGCACCCGCCGATGCCCGCTGTCGCTCGGCGGCAGCCCCAGCTTCGCGAACACATTGCCGATGTGCTTGCTCACCGCGCGGTCCGACACCACGAGCGCCGACGCGATCGTCCCGTTGTCCCGCCCCTCCGCCATCAGCTGGAGCACCTCCCGCTCCCGAGGCGTCAGCGAGTCCAGCGGGTCGTCGCGGCGCCGGGTGAGCAGCTCCGTGACGACCTCCGGGTCGAGCGCGGTGCCGCCCCCGGCCACCCGCTCCAGCGCGTCGAGGAATTCGTCGACCCGCCCCACCCGGTCCTTCAGGAGATAGCCGACGCCACTCGCACCCCCGCCCAACAACTCGGCGGCGTACGTCTCCTCGACGTACTGCGAGAGCACGAGCACCGGAAGACCGGGGATCCGCTCCCGGGCCGAGAGCGCGGCCCGCAGCCCCTCGTCCCGGAACCCGGGCGGCATCCGCACGTCCAGGACAGCGACGTCCGGCCGGTGCTCCAAGAGCGCCGGAAGGACCTCGGGCCCGCTCGCCGCCACCGCCACCACCTCGTGCCCGGCGGAGGACAGCAACAGCACCATCCCCTCCCGCAGCAGGGCATTGTCCTCGGCGATCACCACGCGCACGGCAGCTCCACTTCGATCACGGTCGGCCCCCCGACGGGGCTCGCCACTTCCACGGTCCCGTCGAGCGCGGCGACCCTGCGCCGCATCCCGAGCAGCCCGGTGCCGCCCGCGTCGTCGGCCCCGCCCCGCCCCTCGTCACGTACCGAGATCCTCAACACTCCACCCGTCCGGACAAGTTCCACAAAGGCCCGCTCCGAGCCACTGTGCTTGGCGGCGTTCGTGAGCGCCTCCGCGACGACGAAGTACGCGGCGGCCTCCACCGCGGCCGGAGCCCGCCCGTCGTCCCCCGAGAGATCTTCCACCCCCTCCGCGCGCACCGCCACATCGAGCCCGCTGCTCGCGGCGAGCGCCCGCACCGCCCCCACCAGACCCCGGTCCGTCAGGATCGGCGGATGGATGCCGCGTACGACGTGCCGCAGCTCGGTCAGGGCCTCCTCGGCCTGGTCCTGCACATCGGCGAGCAGCTTCCGCGCCGCCTCGGGGTCCTTGTCGAACGCGCGCCTCGCGAGGCCCACCCGCATCGACATCGAGACGAGCCGCGCCTGCGTACCGTCGTGCAAGTCCCGTTCGATGCGGCGCAGTTCGGCGCCGTGCGCGGCGACCGCGCCGGCCCGTGTGACGGTCAGTTCCTCGACCCGCTCGGAGAGCCGCGCGGCCCGCTCCGCCTCCGGCGACGCCTTGAGCAGCGCCCCCGACCAAGCGGCCTCCAGGTCGGCGATACGTGCCACGAGGGGCAGCACCACGGCACGGCGGCCGAGCAGCCCGCACCACACGCCGTCGACCAGCATCCCGACGATGAACAACGGCAGGGAGACGTAGAGCAGCAGCCAGCCGTAGAAGAAGTGCAGGCCGAGCCAGCGCAGATCGCGGTACGTCGCCGGGTCCGTGACCCCCGCGCGCACCCGCCGGGTGAGCGTGCCGGTCAGCGGCACGTACGCCTCGGGGATCTCCTTGCCCGTCCAGACGGCGACCCGGCGCCGTTTGAAGCCCGCCATCCGCCGCAGCATCAGGACCGTCTCGGGCATGATGCCCGCGCCGACGACGAGGAGCGTGGTGACGAGGGTGAGCAGGATGACCCCGATGAAGAGGTACGACGCGAGGGACAGGAGTGCCGCCGCGCCCAGCTGTTCCAGGGCCCGTTCCGTCCGCCGCAGTGTCTCCCGCATGCCTCGCATGTCCCGCATGGTCATGGGTCATGAGGCTATGCGACCCCGCTCGCACACGCGGGCGAGGCCGCTCCCCCGGGGACGGTGTAGCGCGCTACACCTCCGGTCCGGGAGAGGGCACCATCGTCACGCCGCCCCCGACCGGGGAGAGTTGATCACACGGCGGGACACGCCCCCCGCCCCACCACCGACTTGAAAGGCCCCGCCATGAAGGCCCTGCTCTGGCTCGTCCTCGCGATCGCCCTGGCCGTCAACGTCTCCACCAGCTTCGCCTTCGACGGGGTGCAGCAGGTCCTGATCAGTGTCTGCACCGGTATCGCCACGCTCGGCTCGGGCACGGCCCTGTTCCTGATGCGGGAGAGGCACCCCCAGGCCTGAGGGGTCGTCCCAGGCCTGAGCGGTCACCCAAGGTCTGAGGGGTCACCCAAGGCCTGAGCGGTCACAACGCCCGGAGCGCCGCCGCCGTAGCCGTCGCGAGACTGCCCAGGTATCCCTTGGGCAGCTCGGCCCGCACCACCACGGACCGCCAGTAGAGCGGCCCCGACACCAGGTCGAGGGCCAGGTCCTCGTCGACCCCGTCCCGCACCTCGCCCCGCGCCACCGCCGCCCGCACGATGCCGTTCGCCACCCCGTGCTGCCCCTCCCGCAGCGCCTTCTGCATGGCCTCCGCGATCTCCGGGTTGCGTGCCGCCTCCGCCTGCAGATCCGGGATCACCTGCGAGGCCACCGGGTGCCGCAGGGCGCGCGACGTCACCTCGTACAGCAGCCGCAGATCGCCCTCCAGGGAGCCGCTGTCCGGCATCGGCAGACCCTGGACCGCTATCGCGGACACCAGGTCGAGCACGAGATGCAGCTTGGAGCGCCAGCGCCGGTAGACGGCGGTCTTGCCGACGCCCGCGCGGCGCGCGATGCCCTCGATGGACATGCGCGCGTACCCGACCGCCGCCAGCTCCTCGAAGACGGCGGCCCTGATGGCCTCGGTCACGTCCTCGCGGAGCACCGCGGCCCCGGCGGGGGCCCTGCGGCGCGACTGTTCATCTCCTGGCCTGCTCGTCGTCATACGGACAGCATAGAACGTGACGACGATACGGTTGCGTTCCGACGTCGAACAGCTCTACTCTCGACGTGGCGACGATACGGGCCCGTCCCGACGTACGGACGCCCGTACGCACCGCATGCCCCACGGCTCCCGAGTGAAAGCAGCGGACGTGAGTCAGGTCCTCGACGCTCCATCCAGCACCGCGGTCGGCGCCCCCGGCCCCAGCGAGCCCGCTCCCGACCCCGCCGAGCTCGCCGCCCTGCACGGCCTGACCGTCAGCGGCGCCCGCCCCACGCTCCCGGCGTACGTCCGGCAGCTGTGGCAGCGACGCCACTTCATCACCGCCTTCGCGACCGCCAAGCTCACCGCCCAGTACAGCCAGGCGAAGCTCGGCCAGGTCTGGCAGGTGATGACGCCGCTCCTGAACGCGGCGGTCTACTACTTCATCTTCGGCATGCTGATGAACACCAAGCGCGACGTCCCGGACTACGTCCCGTTCCTGGTCACCGGCGTCTTCATCTTCACCTTCACGCAGAGCTCGGTGATGGCGGGCACCCGCGCCATCGCCGGCAGCCTCGGCCTGGTCCGCGCCCTGCACTTCCCGCGGGCCGCGCTGCCGATCTCGTACTGCCTGCAACAGCTCCAGCAGCTGCTCTTCTCCATGTGCGCGCTGGTCGTGATCCTGCTCTGCTTCGGCGTACCGCCCACCCCGTCCTGGCTCCTGGTGCTCCCGGTCCTGACCCTGCAGTTCACGTTCAACATGGGCCTGGCCCTCGTGATGGCACGCCTGGGCAGCAGGACGCCGGACATCGCCCAGCTGATGCCGTTCGTGCTTCGTACGTGGATGTACGTGTCCGGCGTGATGTGGAGCATCGACGCGGTCCTCAAGGACCGGCACCTGCCGCACGTCCTTCAGGTCCTCCTGGAGAGCAATCCGGCCGCCGTCTACATCGACCTGATGCGGTTCGCGCTGATCGACAGCTTCCACGCGGACCAGCTCCCGCACCACGTCTGGGCGTGGGCGCTCGGCTGGGCGCTGCTCGCCGGAGTCGGCGGGTTCATCTACTTCTGGAAGGCAGAGGAGACCTACGGCCGTGGCTGAGAAGACAGCAACTCTGACGGAGTCAGCAACCCTGACGAAGACAGCGACCCCGACGAAGACAGATCCCCCCGCCCACGGCCCCGCCCCCACCGTCATCGCCGACGAGGTCGACATCGTCTACCGGGTGCACGGCGCGGGGTCCCCCTCGGGCCGGGGCAGCGCGACCGCCGCCCTCGGCCGTATCCTCAAGCGCGGCAAGGGCGGCGAGGAGTCCGGCGTGCGCAAGGTGCACGCCGTCAGGAAGGTCTCCTTCACCGCCCACAAGGGCGAGGCCATCGGCCTGATCGGCACGAACGGCTCGGGCAAGTCGACCCTCCTGAAGGCGGTCGCCGGGCTCCTGCCCGTCGAGCACGGCCGCATCTTCACCGACGGCCAGCCCTCCCTCCTCGGCGTGAACGCGGCCCTGATGAACGACCTGACCGGTGAGCGCAACGTCCGCCTCGGCGGCCTGGCGATGGGCATGACCCGCGAGCAGGTCCAGGAGCGCTACCAGGACATCGTCGACTTCTCCGGCATCAACGAGAAGGGCGACTTCATCACGCTCCCCATGCGTACGTACTCCTCCGGCATGGCGGCCCGCCTGCGCTTCTCCATCGGCTCCGCCAAGGACCACGACGTCCTGCTCATCGACGAGGCCCTGGCGACCGGTGACCGCTCCTTCCAGAAGCGTTCGGAGGCCCGCATCCGCGAGCTGCGCAAGCGCGCGGGCACGGTCTTCCTGGTCAGCCACAACAACAAGTCGATCCGCGACACCTGCGAGCGCGTGCTCTGGCTGGAGCACGGCGAGCTGCGCCTGGACGGCCCGACGGAGGACGTCCTGAAGGAGTACGAGCGCTTCACGGGCGGCAAGAAGTAGCGGCCCTCAGCGCTCCAGGAACAGGAACAGCTCCTCCCAGCGCCGCACGACCGCCTCGGTCGTATAGCGCTGGATGTTCACCCTCGCCAGCTCCCCCATCCGGTCCCGCAATTCCTTGTCGGACATCAACGTGTCCAGCCTGCGCGCCAGTTCACCCGTGTTCCCGAGCCGCGCGAGCAGCCCGTCGACGCCGTCCTGGACGATCTCGTGCACGCCGGGCGCGCAGTCGAAGGCGGCGCACGGCACCGCGGTGGCCATCGCCTCCATCAGCGCGAGCGGGAAACCCTCACCCCGCGACGACTGCACGAAGACCGACCCGCCCCGCAGCGCACCCGGCACATCGCCGGTGCGCCCCATCCACTCCACGGAGCCGTCTAGGCCGAGGGCCGTGCACTGCTTCTTGAGCGTCTCCTCGTCCTCGCCGGAGCCGTAGATCCGCAGCTTCCAGTCCGGGTGCAGCGGCGCGACCTCCGCCCAGGTGTCGAGGAGCATGTCGATGCCCTTCTGGTCGTGCAGGCGGCCGATGCTGGTGACGATCTTCTCGGTGCGCCGCGAGGGCACCTCGGGCATGAACGGCAGCGGGTTCGGCATGAAGGACGCGTTGTCCATTCCCTGCCTGATCCACAGGTCGGCGTCCTCGCGGGTCAGCGCGAGCATCCGGTCGACGTCCTTGTAGTGCTTGCGCACGCGCGCGCCGCGCGAGGACGCCCGCGAGTAGCCGAACGACTCATGGCTCATACCGATGACCAACAGGCCTTTGGTGTCGGCGAGTTCGACCCACTCCATCGCCCACACCTGCGTGACGATGACGACGGCACCGGGCCCGGCCTGCGCGAAGAGCGCGGTCAGCTTGGCGGCCTGCTCCAGCATGCCCGCCGCGCGCCGCGCCCGCAGCCGGCGCTCGGCCACGTTGAGCCGCCCCTTGATGCCGCGCGCGGGACCGACGCGCGGCGGATGCTCGTCGTACAGCGTCGTGGTGGGGTACGGCAGGTCCGTGCCGATGTCCTGCGGTTCACCGGGCTCCGTGACGCCGATGACGTGCACGCGGTGGCCGCGCTCGACGAAGAGGCGTGCCATCTGATGGGACCAACTGGTGATCCCGCCCAGCTCGTTGACGCTGTTGGAGACGAAGAAGATGTCCCGCCGGGGCGTTGCGTACTCGGTCATCGACGGCTCCCGTCCGAGAAGTGCGGGACATGCGAGGCATACGGGACACGCGAGAAGTGCGAGAAGAACTGATCGACGACGCTCTTCGCCGCGTCGCCCCGGTCGTACTCGCCGAACTCGGCCACGAACCGCGCCCGCGCCGCCCCGTACTCAAGGGCCTGCTCATCGAGCGCGTTCAGCGGTTTCAGCGCCCCGAACAGTTCGTCCTCGGTGTCGAGCACCGGCCCTGGGGCCCGTTCCCGCAGGTCGAAGTAGGTGCCGCGGCCCTCGTGGACGTACTCCTCGTAGTCGTACGTGAAGAACAGCATCGGCCGGTCGAGGAGGGCGTAGTCGAACATCACGGACGAGTAGTCGGTGATCATCGCGTCGGCGAGCAGATAGAGCGGTGTGACGTCGTGGTGTGCGGAGACGTCGATGACGCGTCCGCGCACGGACGGCGGGAGCACCACATGGTTCAGGTAGTGCGAGCGCACGAGCAGCACGTACCGGTCGCCGAACTCCGCCGCGAACCGCTCCACGTCGAAGGGCAGCTCGAAGCGCCCGTGACGCCCTCCGTGCCGCCGGAAGGTCGGCGCGTAAAGCAGCACCCGCTTGTCGGCCGGGATACCCAACTCCGCCGCCAGCGGCCCGCGTTCGCGCACACCGCTCGCGTCCTCGGCCCGCTTCGCCCGCACGAGGGCGTCATTGCGCGGATAACCGACCCGCAGCAGCACCTTCTCCTTGAGGCGCAGGGCCTTCGCAAGGGTCCGCACGTCGTGCTCCGACCGGATCAGGAAGCGGTCGAAGCGGCCGAGCACCCGCTCCTGCTCGTCCTGCCGCGCCTTGCTCCGCAGCTTCCAGGCGGGCTCGTCGAAGCCCATGCGCTTGAGCGCCGAGCCGTGCCAGGTCTGGATGTACGTCGTCTCGGGACGCTTGGTGAGCTTGAGCGGGTAGCTCTGGTTGTCGACCCAGAACTCGGCCTGCGCCAGGGCCCGGAGGTACGGCAACGACCAGCGCCGCACCAGCGTCGCGTCGTCGGGGAACCCCTCGGGCTTCCCGGCGTAGGACCACACGGCGTCGAAGTCCAGACCCTGGCGCCGCATCTCCTCGTAGATCGCGCGTGGGCTGTCGCTGTACTGCTTGCCGAGGTGGCTCTCGAAGACGACCGTGCCCTTCTTCACCGGCAGGCGGCTGAACACCTCGTCGTACACGCGCAGTCGGCTCTGCCCGGAGGTGAGGTTCTTGCGCAGCTTCTTCGCCCTGCGGAAGCCGGACTTGGCGAGCCGCCCGGGCGCGCCCCGCGTGCCGCGCGCCACCAGGTCCTGGATCCGGCCGCCCGCCGCGTCCCGCGTGACGAGCCGGAACGCGAGGTGCCCGCGCTGCGAGACCTCGGGCTCCAGATGATCGGCGACAAGCCGGGTCAGCCTCGGCCGCACCGGAAGCATCCCCTCGGCGAGACCCGGAGTGCTCGGGGTGAGCCGCGTCCGGGTGCGCACGCCATCGGCGACGAGGTGAAGGCGTACGTCCCACACCGCGTCGACGACGCCGAGCGGACGCAGCTTGCGCGCGAGGTCGACCGAGGCCTCCCAGGTCACGCTCTCCCCTTCCTGGCGCACGGCGGCGGCAGGGAAGCGGAAGGACTGCAGGCTGCGGCGCCGGGCGCTGAACTCGAGCTCTGCGGTGAGCACGGCGTCGGGGCGCACGATGCCGAGCGGGTTGGTGACGCGGCCCGCCATCTTCACGACGCCCGCCGACTCCTCGTACCGCGTGAGGACGTTGCGCAGGAACATCTGGTCGAGGCGCTTGCTGTGGTAGCCGAGCGCGGTCACGTCGAGGACCTGGCGGCCGAACGGGTCGTCGAGGTGCTCGGCGCACCAGTACACGTGGCCGTCCCGCTCGGCGAGCGGCGAGGAGATCTTGTCGCGGTTGGTGAGAGTGTCGACGGCGGGCAGCAGGTTCTCCCAGTCGCCCTGCTCCAGGAGGTAGGCGCAGATGGCCTGGGCGGGCAGCACCTCGCCGTACGCGGCGCGGTCGATCCCGGCGAGGTAGCCGCGGGCGAGGTCCGCGAACTCCTGGCGGTAGGAGTCGTCGCGGAACGGCAGGTCGCGCAGGTGGAGCACCAGGTCGTGCTTGAGGAACTTGATGTCCTTGAAGAGCCGCAGCTCGTCCAGACCCCGCTCGGCGAGCAGCGCGTCGATCCGGCGGTGGATCTCAAGGCGGTGCTCGAAGTTGGTCATCTCGTGGCGCCGGTTGGTCACCGACTTCGCGGCGGCGCGCTCGTGGACGTGCCAGAAGTAGACCTGGTTGGGGATGAGCGTGATGCGCCGGGCGGCGAGGTAGGCCTCGGCGATGAACATCAGGTCCTCGTAGAACATGCCCTTGGGGAAGCGGAGGGCGTTCTCGACGAGGAAGTCGCGGCGGTAGAGCTTGTTCGTGGAGAGCGTGTCCCAGACGAACAGGTCGGGCAGCTCGGTGACGGACTCCAGGGTGCGGGTGGTGGCGTAGAGCCAGGGGTACCACTGATCGCGCTTCTTGTTGCGGGTGTCCATGGACAGCCGCACGCAGAGCCCGGAGACGATGTCGGAGCCCTCGCGCTCGGCGGCTTCGAGGAGGTTGCGGCAGGCGTTGCGCTCCAGGACGTCGTCGCTGTCGAGGAACATCACGTACGTGCCGACGGTGTGGCCGATGCCCACGTTGCGGGGCTCCCCGCCCGCGCCGCTGTTCTCCGGCAGCTGGTAGGCCCGCACCCGCTCGGGGTGCTCGGCGGCGATGCGCCGCGCCGTGCCGTACGAGTCGTCGGTGCTGCAGTCGTCGACGATGACGATCTCGACTCCGTGCAGCGTCTGGTCGAGCACCGACCGGACGGCGGTCGGCAGCCGCTCGGCGTCGTTGTAGACGATCACCACTACGGACACGTCTACGGGCACATCCACGGGCCCGTCTACGGGCCCGCCTACGGACACATCGGGTCCGGCCTCCGGCGTCCCCCGCTCACCTATCGCTCCCATGCGTCCCTCCAGTCAGATACCGGCTCACCCCACTAAGTATCGCTATTGACCGATTAGCGCTCTTCAGGGGGGTGTGTTCGGCCTAGTCCGGATACGCGAAAGGGGGCGCCCCGAGCCATCAGGCCCGGGGCGCCCCCATCGGCGTACGACGGATTACGAGTGCGTACGAAGGAGCGTCCTCATCGTCCGCATGGCGACCGACAGGTTCGCCAGGTCGAACGCGTCCGAGCTCTGGATCTCGTCCAGCGTCGTCCGCGACCGGCTCAGGATCGCCGCGTTCTTCTCCTCCCAGGCCTTGAACCGCTGCTCGGGAGTGTCCTCGCCGTTCCCGGCGGCAAGCACGTCGGCCGTCAGGGCGGCGTGCGCCGCGTACAGGTCCTCGCGGATCGACGCGCGCGCCATCGACTGCCAGCGGTCGGCCCGCGGCAGCTCGATGATGCGGTCCATGAGCTGGGTGATCCGCAGCCGGTCGGCGAGGTCGTAGTAGACCTCGGCGACGGCCATCGGCTGCTTGTCCATGCGGTCCGCGATCGCCACGATGTCGAGCGACGGGAAGGCCGACGAGAACCCGGCGACGCGCTGGGCGAGTTCGTCGGAGACACCCTCGCCCGTCAGCTCGTCGCGGATGCCTTCGTACCACTCCAGGTCGGAGCCGCTGAGCAGCTTCGGCAGCTCGGTCCAGACCTCGGCGACACCCTTGCTGAAGAAGTCGATGGTCTCGGCGAGCTGGAGCGGCTGCGGCCGGTTGTTGAGCAGCCAGCGCGTGCCGCGCTCGACCAGGCGGCGCGAGTGCAGCCTGACGCGGGTCTGGACATCGGCCGCCACGACGTTGTCGAGCTCCTCGACCGCGTCCCAGACCTTGCCGAGACCGAAGATCTCGCGGGCCGCGAGCTGCGCCCGCACGATCTCCTCGAGCGAGGCCCCGGTCTCCTCACGCAGACGGTGCAGGAAGGTCGAACCACCCGTGTTCACCGTGTCGTTGACCAGGACCGTGGTGATGATCTCGCGGCGCAGCGCGTGCCCGTCGACCTGCTCGGGGAACTTCTCCCGCAGAGGCTTCGGGAAGTACGCGTGCAGCAGACGACGGAGGTAGTCGTCGTCGGGCAGCGTCGTCTGGATCAGCTCGTCCGCCGCCGTGATCTTCGTGTACGCGAGGAGCACGGCGAGCTCGGGCTGGCTGAGCCCGCGTCCCGAGCTCAGGAGCTCACGGACCTGCCGGTCGGTGGGCAGGAACTCCAGCTCCCGGTTCAGGTGCCCCTGCTTGCCGAGCCTTCGCATGAAGCGCTGGTGGGCGTGGAGGAGGGACGGGGACTGGGCGACCGCGTTCGACAGGGCGGTGTTCTGCGCGTAGTTGTTGCGCAGGACCAGGGTCCCGACCTCGTCCGTCATCGCGGCGAGGAACTTGTTGCGCTGCTTGACGGTCATGTCGCCGTTGGCGACGACCGCGTTGAGCAGGATCTTGATGTTCACCTCGTGGTCGGAGGTGTCCACGCCCGCGCTGTTGTCGATGGCGTCGGTGTTGATGCGCCCACCGGCCCGGGCGAACTCGATGCGGCCCAGCTGGGTCAGACCGAGGTTGCCGCCCTCGCCGACGACCTTGACGCGCAGGTCGGCGCCGTTGACGCGGATCGAGTCGTTCGCCTTGTCGCCGACATCGCCGTTCGACTCGGCCGACGACTTCACGTACGTACCGATGCCGCCGTTCCACAGCAGGTCGACCGGCGCCTGGAGGATGGCCTTCATCAGGTCGGCCGGGGTCATCTTCGCGACGCCCCGCTCGATGCCAAGGGCCTCGCGGATGTGGTTGTTCAGCTGGATCGCCTTGGCGCTGCGCGGGAAGATCCCACCGCCCGCGGAGAGCAGCTCCTTGTTGTAGTCCGCCCAGGAGCTGCGCGGCAGCTCGAAGAGGCGGCGGCGCTCGGCGTACGAGGTCGCGGCGTCGGGCCTGGGGTCGATGACGATGTGCCGGTGGTCGAAGGCGGCCACCAGGCGGATGTGCTCGGAGAGCAGCATGCCGTTGCCGAACACGTCACCGGACATGTCGCCGACGCCGACGACCGTGAAGTCCTCGGACTGGGTGTCGGTGCCCAGCTCCCGGAAGTGCCGCTTGACGGACTCCCAGGCGCCGCGGGCGGTGATGCCCATGCCCTTGTGGTCGTAACCGGCCGAGCCGCCGGACGCGAAGGCGTCGCCGAGCCAGAAGTTGTAGGACTGGGCGACCTCGTTCGCGATGTCGGAGAACGTCGCGGTGCCCTTGTCCGCGGCGACCACGAGGTACGTGTCGTCCTCGTCGTGGCGCACGACGTCGGCCGGCGGCACGACCTCCCCTGCGACGAGGTTGTCGGTGATGTCGAGCAACGCCGAGATGAACGTCTTGTAGCAGGCCACGCCCTCGGCCAGCCATGCGTCGCGGTCCACGGACGGGTCGGGCAGCTGCTTGGCGACGAAGCCGCCCTTGGCGCCGACGGGCACGATGACGGTGTTCTTCACCATCTGCGCCTTGACCAGGCCGAGGATCTCGGTGCGGAAGTCCTCACGCCGGTCGGACCAGCGGAGCCCGCCGCGCGCGACCTTGCCGAAGCGCAGGTGCACGCCCTCGACGCGCGGCGAGTACACCCAGATCTCGTACGCCGGACGCGGCGCGGGGAGGTCGGGGATCGCCTGCGGGTCGAACTTCATGGAGACGTAGTTGTGCGGCTTGCCGCCCTCCGCCTCCTGGAAGAAGTTCGTGCGCAGCGTCGCCTTGATGACGGTGAGGAAGTTCCGCAGGATCCGGTCCTCGTCCAGCGACGCGACCTGGTCGAGCGCGCCGTCCACCTCCTCGAGGAGCCCGTCGGTCAGCTCGGTCCCGGCGCGCTGGCGGTCCGGGGACATCCGCGCCTCGAAGAGCGAGACGAGCAGGCGGGTGGTGTGGACGTTGTTGAGGAGGGTGTCCTCCATGTAGTCCTGGCTGAAGGTGGAGCCCGCCTGGCGCAGGTACTTGGCGTAGGCGCGGAGCACCATCGCCTGCCGCCAGTTGAGCCCGGCCCGCAGGACGAGCGAGTTGAAGCCGTCGACCTCGGCCTCGCCCGTCCAGGCGGCGGCGAAGGCCTCCTGGAAGCGCTCGCGGCCGTCGTCGCCGAGGTAGTCGCCGTTGCCGTTCTGGGACTTGGGCAGGCGCAGGCCGAAGTCGTAGATCCAGGCGTTCGTACGGTCCGTGCAGCGCAGCTCGTAGGGGCGCTCGTCGGTGACCTCGACGCCCAGGCGCTGGAGCACCGGCAGGACGGCGGAGAGCGAGACCTGGCCGCCCGAGCGGTAGATCTTGAAGCGGCGCTCGCCGGGCGCGGCGCCCACCGGCTCGTACAGGCTGAGCGCGAAGTCCTCGTGCCCCTGCTTCAGCTGCTCCAGGTGCACCAGGTCGGCGACGGCGGCCCGCGGTGAGTGGTCCGCCTTGTAGCCCTCGGGGAAGGCGCCCGAGTAGCGGCGGAGCAGCTCGGCGGCGCGTTCCTCGCCGCACTCGGCGGTCAGCGCCTCGCCGAAACCGTCGGCCCAGGAGCGGGCGGCCTCGACGAGCCGCGTCTCGATGCGGTCGGTGTCCGCGTCGGTGAGCTCCGCGAGCCCGCCGCCCGGCGCGACACGGACCACGAAGTGCAGCCGGGAGAGGATCGACTCCGTGTTCCAGGCGGTGAAGTCGACGCTGGTGCCGCCGAGCTCCTCCTTGAGGATGTCGATGATCCGCAGGCGCACGCCGGTGGTGTAGCGGTCGCGCGGCAGGTAGACGAGGGCGGAGTAGTAACGCCCGTACTCGTCCTTGCGCAGGTAGAGCCGGAGTCGACGGCGCTCCTGGAGGTAGAGCACGGACGTGACGATGGAGCGCAGCTCGTCGGGCGGGGTCTGGAAGAGCTCGTCGCGCGGGTAGGTCTCCAGGATCTGGAGCAGGTCGCGGCCGTCGTGGCTGTTGGGTGAGAAGCCCGCGCCCTTGAGGACCTCCTGGACCTTGCGGCGGATGACCGGCACGCGGCGCACGGACTCGGTGTACGCGGCGGACGAGAAGAGCCCGAGGAAGCGCCGCTCACCGACGACGTTGCCCTCGGCGTCGAACTTCTTCACGCCGACGTAGTCGAGATAGCTGGGCCGGTGCACGGTGGCACGGCTGTTGGCCTTCGTGAGCACCAGGAGCCTGTGCTCGCGGGCCTTCGCGCGCGCGTCCGCGGGCAGCCGGCTGAAGGAGGGGCTGACCGGATGGTCCTCCTCCCCGTCGTGCTGCGGGTCGGCGCGCAGGATGCCGAGGCCGGTGCCGGGCACCGCGGCGAGCGAGTCGTCGTCCGTCAGGTTGTACTCACGGAAGCCGAGGAAGGTGAAGTGGTTGTCGGCCAGCCAGCGAAGGAGCTCGCGCGCCTCGCCGACCTCCTGGTCGCGCAGGTCGTTCGCGGTCGGCTCGGTGGGCAGCTCGTCGGCGATGCGCAGGGCGGCATCGCGCATCTTCTCCCAGTCCTCGACGGTCTCGCGCACGTCGGAGAGGATCCGCAGCAGATCGACGCTGATCTGCTTCAGGTCCGCGCGGTCGGTCTCGCGGTCGGTCTCGACGTGGATCCAGGACTCGGTGACCGCGTCGTGCGGGCGCTCCGTGCCCGGGTCCGTGAGGACCTCCAGGAGCTTTCCGGTCAGATCCCGCCGTACGACGACCTGGGGGTGGATGACGACATGGATGCCGCGCCCCTGCCGGGAGAGCTCATTGGTGACCGAGTCGACGAGGAAGGGCATGTCGTCGGTGACCACCTCGACGACGGTGTGGCTGCACGTCCAGCCGTTCTCCTCGACCGTCGGTGTGTGCACGCGGACGTTGGCCGTGCCCTGCGGGCGGGTCTCGGCAAGTCGGTAGTGGGAGAAGGCCGCTCCGAAGACGTCGACCGGGTCACGGTCGGCGAGGTCCTCCGGGGCGGTGTGCAGGTAGTAGCGCTGGAGGAACGCAAGGGCCATGTCCTGGTCGGTCGTGGCCTTGTCGCCCTTCGACCCGGTCGGTGCGCCATGTGGCAGGCGGCCACCGACCGGGCTGTTCTCAGCTACCCGGGCCGCCCGTGTGAGCAACTCGGCTTTGGCTTCGTCCAGCTTGTTCTGCATTGTCCTCTTGACTCCTGTCGCGCGCCGTTGCGTGACGTAGAAGGAAATGATCCGACGTAACGCCACGACGCGGGGTCTCCGGTCGAAGTCGACGTTATGCCGCGGTGAGAGATGAGCGGGCGGTTATTCGCCATTTTCAGCGGTTTCGCTGATCGATGGCTGGGAATAGTGGGCTGTCCGCACCACGAAGAAGCGTCAGCGACGCCCCGGGCACGGATGTCCTCCGTGTTCCCCGGGCGCAGGGCGGGGGCGTACACGCCCCCGCGGGATATCGCGCTGATCACGGGTCAAGGCTATCGCCCTCCACCCTGGGCTCGTCATGGGCCGGATGTGTACAAAACAAGGGGTGGAACTTTGACACTCTGCACAGGAACTATCGCGCCATCCGTCAACCGCTCGCCCTCTTGGCAAACCGGACGCACGGATGCACGTTGAGCGGGACGGACGGACAGCGGACGGACAGCGGACGGACAGACAGCAACGGACAGCAACGGACAGCGCGCGACGGGCCGGATGCGGTCCGCCCACGATTGGGGAGCGAGCACCGATGGCAGCCAAGATCCTGATAGTGACCGGTGACGCGGCGGAGTCGCTGGAGGTCATGTACCCCTACCAACGGCTGCGCGAGGAGGGGTACGACGTCCACATCGCCGCCCCCGCCCGCAAGAAGCTGCAGTTCGTGGTGCACGACTTCGAGCCGGGCTTCGACACGTTCACGGAGAAGCCGGGCTACACGTGGCCCGCGGACCTCGCCTTCTCCGAGGTCGACCCCGGCCAGTACGTCGCCCTGGTGATCCCAGGTGGCCGGGCCCCGGAGTATCTGCGCAACGACCCGGAGCTCCGCAAGATCCTCAAGTCCTTCTTCGACTCGGACAAGCCGATCGCGCAGATCTGCCACGGCCCGCTCCTGACGGCGGCGATCGGCGCCCTGAGCGGCCGCAGGGTGACGTCGTATCCGGCCCTGGAACTGGACATGCAGACGGCGGGCGCGACGTACCAGGACGCGGAGGTGGTGGTCGACGGCATGCTGGTCTCGGCCCGCGCGTGGCCGGATCAGTCGGGCTGGATGAGGGAGTTCCTCACGGTGCTGCGGGCGAAGGCGCCTGTCACCTAGGCGGTGGGGCGTGGGCGGTGGGCGTGGGCGTTGGGGCGTGGGCGTTGGGGCGTGGGCGTTGGGGCGTGGGCGTCGGGGCGCGGGCGGGGTGGCCTGAGCTCCGCCGCTCAGGTGCTCAGGCGCTCAGGTGCTCAGGCGCTCAGGCGCTCAGGCGGCAAGCCGCTCGGCCACCTCCACGGCCTCGGCGAGACTGTCGACCACGGGGACCTCGACGCCGACCGCCTCCAGGCTGGCCCTGCTGTGCGATCCCCCGGTGTAGAGCACGGCCCGCGCGCCCACGTGCGCCGCCGCCACGGCGTCGTCGACGGCATCACCGATGACGACGATCCGCTCGGCGGCGGCCACCCCTTCCAGGGCCGCCAGGTGGCGCACCATTCGCTCGGCCTTGCCGGCGTGCGAGGTGTCCATGCGCCCGTCGATGCGCACGAAGTGCTCCTCGATCCCGTGCCGCCGCACGATCGGCACCAGGTGCTCGTGCGGCGCGAGCGAGAGCAACGACTGCGTACGCCCGGCCGCCCGGCGCCCCGCGAGCAGCTCGGCCGCACCGTCGGCGAGGCCGCACGCCTCGGCCCGCGCCCAGTAGTGCTTGTGGAACACGGCGTCCATGACCTGCCACTCGGCGTCCGTGGGAAGGCGTCCCATCAGCCGCTCGTAGAAGAGGGGGATGGGGACGCAGTACAGATCGCGGTACCGCTCGAGCGTGATCGGATCGAGCCCGATCTCCGCGAACGAGGCGTTCGTCGACTCGATCACCGCATGAATGTCATGCAGCAGCGTCCCGTTCCAGTCCCACACGATGTGCGCCCCGCGCTGAAGCTTCCCCATGAGGAAACGGTACCCAGGCCTCATGTGGGCCCACGCATGGGTTGTCCGTTCAGAGGCGCGCCCGGGGCAATCGGGCGGGATCGCTTGTTCGTCGAGAGGCGCATGCGGGGCAATCGGGCGGGTGGGCGGGAGAGCTTGTTCGTCCAGAGCTACACCCGGGGCAATCGGGCGGGTGGGCGGGAGAGACCCGTACCCCCAGAGACAGACGCCCCCACCGCCCCAGCCCCGCAGGGAACCCGCAGGGAATGTTCAGCCGATCAACCCAGGAATCTCCTGCGTGGCGAACCAAAGAAGCTCATGATCCTCAACCCCGTCCACAAGGGCCCCCGCACCACCGTCCCCCTGATCCGCAGCCCCCAGCACCCCCACAGCCGCAGCCGCAGCGACATCCGCCTCAGCATCCGCCGCATCCACATGCACAGCGGCAACCTTCTTCAACCCCAACACCCCGGCAACCCGCACCTCACCAAGCCCGTGAGCCCCCGCCGCTGCCCCTGCCCCTGCCCCTGCCCCCAGATCCCCCGGATCCACCGCCCCGTCCGCCACATCCGCAGCCAGCACGACCCGCCGCCGAGCAGCCCCCGCGTCCCCGGCGATCAGCCGCAACGAAGAGAGCGCCGCCCGATTGAGGGCGGCGTACTCCAGCTCCTCGATGTCGTCCGAGGCGTACCACTCACGCAGCGCGGGCGTCACGGCATAGGCGGTCAGCGGCCCCGGACCCAGCTCGCCCGCCTTGTACACCTCAGCGAGGCTGCTCAGGGTCAGGGGAACGTAGACGCGCATGACGGGCCCGCTTTCACAGTCGGAATCACAGAGTCGGAATCACAGAATCGGAAGGACAGCACCGGTAGACCGGTAGGCCGGAAGGTCAAAGATCAGATCCCCAGAATACGCGCGGGAGTCCCCCTTCGAGCTGCGCCCCGTACCCACCCCCCGCGTCACCCGGCACCCCCGCCCTTCACCCGGCACGCCCCAGCACCCCCAAGGCACCGGACGCCCCCGTTCACCCTGATAGGTGAATCCTCCGGCTCCCGCCCCCACCACCGGCATCCCCTTGCGACCCCCGCCTCCGCCCCCGTACAAGATCCCCGACGGAAGTTACTCCTCGGTACCGGAGGCGACACGGCATGCACAAGGCGATGACCAAGGTAATGACCCGGCCCCGCACCCGCCCGATGACCACCCGCCCACCGGGCCGTACGGACACCCGCCGCCCCACAGCGGCCCCAGCGGCACGTACGGCGGCTCGCCCCCTCAGGACCCCGCCCCAGCCCCCACCACACCCCACAGAGCTCTTCACCGAGCGTCTGCTCCTGGTCCTCAGCGGCCAGAAGCCGGTCCACTGGGCGGCCCGCCACATCGCGCACACCGCCTTCGACGACGTGACCCGCCTCGCCGAGCTCGCTCCCCTGAACGTGAACGGCCGGCGCCCCACGATCCACCGGATCGGCCACTACGAACCGTGCCCCGGGGTCTACGAGGTCTTCGCGAGGATCGGTACGGGCCACGCCCTCAGGGCCTTGGCCTTCCGCCTGCACCTGGGAGCGGACCAGAGGTGGCGCTGCACGGCGGTAGAAGTCGGCGCCCCGGCGAAGTAGCGACGCGGAACTCCACGCACGCGAAGGGCCGAGCACCTCTCGGCGCCCGGCCCCAGCAATCCCGCTGACCAGCAATCCCGCTAAAGCGTCCCGCGACTACTTCTTGCGGCGACGCCCGCCCTTCTGAGCCTTGCGCCGCTCAGCGCGCGTCGTACCGTCCGAGTCGGACCGCGCGCCCGCGTCCTCGGTCTCGAAGTCCCCCTCGTCGACCCCGCCCTCGGCGTTCGGCGCCTGGAAGTGAAGACGGTCGGGACGCTGCGGCGCGTCGAGCCCCTTGGCACGGATCTCCGGACGGCCGCTCCCGGCGGGAACGGCGTCCTTCTTGTCCAGCGAGGTCTCGGCCGCGTCCGTCACCGGAACCTCCTCGACCTGCTGCTCGACCTGGACCTCCAGGTTGAACAGGTAGCCGACGGACTCTTCCTTGATGCCGTCCATCATGGCGTTGAACATGTCGAAGCCCTCGCGCTGGTACTCGACCAGCGGGTCCTTCTGCGCCATGGCACGCAGGCCGATGCCCTCCTGGAGGTAGTCCATCTCGTAGAGGTGCTCGCGCCACTTGCGGTCGAGGACCGAGAGGACCACGCGCCGCTCGAGCTCACGCATGATCTCGGAGCCGAGCTGCTCCTCACGCGCCTCGTACTGCTGGTGGATGTCGTCCTTGATGGCCTCGGAGATGAACTCGGCGGTCAGACCCGCGCGGTCGCCCGCGTCCTCCTCCAGCTCCTCGATGGTGACCTTCACCGGGTAGAGCTGCTTGAAGGCGCCCCACAGCCGGTCGACGTCCCACTCCTCGGCGAAGCCCTCGGCGGTCTCCGCCGAGATGTACGCGTCGATCGTGTCGTCCATGAAGTGCGTGACCTGGTCCTGGAGGTTCTCGCCCTCCAGGACGCGGCGGCGCTCGCCGTAGATGACCTCGCGCTGGCGGTTGAGGACCTCGTCGTACTTCAGGACGTTCTTACGCGTCTCGAAGTTCTGCTGCTCGACCTGCGACTGGGCGGACGCGATCGCGCGCGTCACCATCTTGTTCTCGATCGGCACGTCGTCCGGGACGTTCGCCATGGCCATCACGCGCTCGACCATCTGCGCCTTGAAGAGCCGCATCAGGTCGTCGCCGAGCGAGAGGTAGAAGCGGGACTCACCGGGGTCGCCCTGACGGCCGGAACGACCGCGCAGCTGGTTGTCGATGCGGCGCGACTCGTGGCGCTCGGTGCCGAGGACGTAAAGACCACCCAGGTCCTTGACCTCCTCGAACTCCGCCTTCACGGACCGCTCGGCCTTCTCCATGGCGGCGGGCAGCGCGGCGGCCCACTCCTCGACGTGCTCGACGGGGTCGAGGCCGCGCTGGCGCAGCTCCGCCTCTGCGAGGTCGTCGGGGTTGCCGCCGAGCTTGATGTCGGTGCCTCGTCCGGCCATGTTCGTGGCGACGGTGACGGAGCCCTTGCGGCCGGCCTGGGCGATGATCGGCGCCTCACGGTCGTGCTGCTTCGCGTTGAGCACTTCGTGCTGGACGCCGCGCTTGGAGAGCTGCTGGGAGAGGTACTCCGACTTCTCCACGGACGTCGTGCCGACCAGGATCGGCTGGCCCCGGTCGTGCTTCTCGGCGATGTCGTCCACGACGGCGGCGAACTTGGCGACCTCGGTGCGGTAGATCAGGTCCGACTGGTCGGCGCGGACCATGGGCCGGTTCGTCGGGATCGGCACGACGCCCAGCTTGTAGATCTGGTGGAACTCGGCGGCCTCGGTCATGGCCGTACCGGTCATGCCGCAGAGGCCGGGGACTTCCTTGCCCCCGTGGTCCTGACGCTTGTAGAGGCGGAAGAAGTTCTGAAGGGTGATGGTGGCCAGGGTCTGGTTCTCGTCCTTGATGTCCACCCCTTCCTTCGCCTCGATCGCCTGGTGCATGCCCTCGTTGTAGCGGCGGCCGGCGAGGATACGGCCGGTGTGCTCGTCGACGATCATGACTTCGCCGTCGATGACGACGTAGTCCTTGTCGTTCTTGAAGAGTTCCTTCGCCTTGATGGCGTTGTTCAGGTAACCCACGAGCGGCGTGTTCACCGACTCGTACAGGTTGTCGATGCCCAGCCAGTCCTCGACCTTGGCGACACCGGGCTCGTGGATGGCGACGGTGCGCTTCTTCTCGTCGACCTCGTAGTCCCCGGTCTCCTCGATGCCCTTGAGGGTGTTGCCGGGCTCGCCCTTGGAGAGGCGGGTGACCAACTTGGCGAAGTCGCCGTACCACTTGGTGGCCTGGTCGGCGGGGCCGGAGATGATCAGCGGCGTACGGGCCTCGTCCACCAGGATCGAGTCGACCTCGTCGACGATCGCGAAGTTGTGGCCGCGCTGCACCAGTTCGTCCTTCGACCACGCCATGTTGTCGCGCAGGTAGTCGAAGCCGAATTCGTTGTTCGTGCCGTACGTGATGTCGCAGGCGTACTGCTCGCGGCGCTGGGCCGGGGTCATGTTGGCGATGATGCAGCCGACGGTCAGACCCAGGAACTTGTGGACGCGGCCCATCATCTCGGAGTCGCGCTCGGCCAGGTAGTCGTTGACCGTGATCAGGTGCACGCCCTTGCCCGACAGGGCGTTGAGGTACGCGGGAAGGGTGCCGACGAGGGTCTTGCCCTCACCGGTCTTCATCTCGGCCACATAGCCGAGGTGCAGCGCGGCGCCACCCATCATCTGGACGTCGTAGTGCCGCTGGCCGAGGGCGCGCTTGGCGGCCTCGCGCACCGTGGCAAAGGCTTCGGGGAGGAGGTCGTCAAGGGTCTCGCCGTCGGCGTAACGCTCCTTGTACTCCTCGGTCAGCGCGCGCAGCTCGGCGTCGGAGAGGCTGACAAAGTCCTCTTCGATGGAGTTGACCTGGTCCGCGATGCGGTGCAGCTTGCGCAGGATCTTGCCTTCGCCTGCACGCATGATCTTCGAGAGGACGGACACGAGGGTTGGTCTCCTTGCCGGTCGGGCCTGGCATGGTCGGTTTACTCATAGGGCAACGGCCATCGTAAGCGAGGAGCGGGCCGCGCCGGGAGGTCTGCCGATACGTCAACGGGCGGGGGGCCTGGAAGGTGCCGGGTTGTGCCGATCAGCGCTCGGCGAAATGCGGGTGAAAGGTCGCTGAAAAGCACTGGCCTCAGCTCCCCCGCCCCCGCAGAATCGCCGAATGGAGCCCGTCACCCTCACCACCGAACGTCTGTGCCTGCGCACCTTTACGCCCGCCGACACGGACGAGACGTACAGAGCCTGCCAGGACCCCGACATCCAGCGCTGGACCACGATCCCCTCGCCCTACGCGCGCGCGGACGCGGCGGGCTTCATCACGCGCATGGTGCCGGACGGCTGGCGCTACGACACGGAGTACACCTTCGCCGTACGTCCCCGGGACGGCGGCCCCCTGATCGCCGCAGCCAGCCTGCACCACCCGCGCTCGGGCGCCTGGGAGATCGGTTTCTGGACGGCGAAGGAGCACCGGGGCAGCGGCTATATGACGGAGATCGTCCTCGCCCTGGCCAGGTGGGCCTTCACCGACCTGGGCTGCACCCGCCTGGAGTGGCGCGCCGAGGTCGGCAACACGGGGTCGCGCGCCGTGGTGGAGAAGGCGGGCTTCACCTTCGAGGGCACCCTGCGCGGCGCTCTCCTGAACAAGTCCACGCTCCGTGACTCCTGGGTGGGCGCCCTGCTCCCGAGCGACCTGGGCCTGCCGCCGGTCCAGCCGTATCTGCCGGCCCGGGGCTGAGGACGGCCCCGGCCGCCGGTCCGTTCACGCGGGCCACCGGCGTTGTCAGTAGCGACCTCTATGGTTTTCGGCATGACGAGCCTGCCGCGCCCCGCCACCACCCTGTCCGCCGACGAGGCCCGCCGCATCGCGCTCCGCGCCCAGGGGTTCATGGGCGCCCCGGACCGCAGATCCGGTGTGCGGGGCGTGCTGCGCCATCTCGGCGCGGTCCAGCTCGACACGATCTCGGTCCTGGCCCGCTCCCACGAGCTCATTCCGTACGCCCGGCTGGGCGCCGTGGGCCGCGACAGGGTCGAGGCGGCGTACTGGGACGGGGCGTCGACGGGCGCGGGCCCCGCCCGGCCGCACGCCTTCGAGTACTGGTCGCACGCCGCGTGCATCCTGCCCATCGAGGAGTGGCCGCACTTCGCCTTCCGCCGCCGCGCGTATCGCACCCGCCCGCACTGGCACCACGACCTGCCCGACGGCGCGTACGACACGGTCATCAAGCAGCTCACCACCGAAGGCCCCCTCACCGCCACGGAACTGGGCGGCGCGAAGAACAAGGGCGAGTGGTGGGACTGGTCGGACGCGAAGGTCGCCGTCGAGCGCGCGCTGATGTACGGCGAGGTGGTCTGCACCGAGCGGCGCAGCTGGAAGCGGGTGTACGACCTCGCGGAGCGCGCGATCCCGGACACGCTGCTCCATGACGACCTGGACGACGCGGAGTGCCTGCGCCGCCTGGTCCGTCTCGCCGCCCAGTCGCTCGGTGTCGGCACCCGCGCAGACATCGCGGACTACCACCGCCTCAAGGGCGAGCAGTTCGACGCGGTGGTCGCGGACTCAGGGCTCGTCCCGGTGACGGTGGAGGGCTGGGACAAGCCCGCCTGGGCCGACCCCGCCGCTCTGGAGACGATCCCGCGCGGCCGCCACCGCACGACGCTCCTCTCGCCCTTCGACTCCCTGATCTGGGAGCGGGCCCGCACGGAGCGGATCTTCGGCTTCACCCACCGCCTGGAGGCGTACGTCCCCAAGCCGAAGCGGATCCACGGCTATTTCGCGATGCCGGTGCTCGCCGGGGGCCACCTGGTCGGCCGCGTGGATCCCGCCCGTGAGGGCAGCACGCTGGTCGCCAAGCAGGTGTCGCTCGACAGCCCCAAGGCCGTGCCCGCGGTGGCTCAGGCGCTGCGTGAGGCGGCGTCCTGGGTGAACTGCGACTCCGTCCGGGTGGAGCGCGTGAACCGCCCCGAGCTGACCGCCGAGCTGGTCCGCGCCCTGGGCTGAGCCCGGGCCGCGGGCCTCACCTGATCTCGAGGATCTTCTCCCGCATCGCGTACACGACCGCCTCCATCCTGGAGTGCAGCTGCAGCTTCTCCAGGATGTTGCGCACGTGGTTCTTCACGGTGTTCTCGGAGATGAACAGTTCCTTCGCGATGTCGCGGTTGTTCATCCCCGTGGCCACCAGCTTCAGGACTTCCAGCTCGCGGTCGGTCAGCCGCGGCGCGGGCACCAGCCTGCGCTCGTCGGTGCGCTGGATCATCGACTTGAACTCGGTGAGCAGTTTCGACGCCATGGACGGGCTGATCTGCGACTGCCCGTCGGCCACCGCGCGAATCGCCGTGGCCACCTCGTCCGTGGAGATCTCCTTGAGGAGATAGCCCGTGGCGCCCGCCTTGATCGCGTCGTAGAGGTCGGCCTCCTCGTCGCTGATCGTCAGCATGATGATCTTGGCGCTGGGTGCGACCTCCTTGATGGAGGTGCACGCCTCGATTCCGCCGCGCTTGGGCATGCGTACGTCCATCAGGACGATGTCCGGCAGCAGGTCCGCCGCCTTGTCCACCGCCTCGGCGCCGTCGCCCGCCTCCCCGACCACCTGGATGTCCTCCTCGGCGGCGAGGACGATCTCCAGGCCACGGCGGAAGAGCGCGTGGTCGTCCACCACAAGGACCCTGATGGGCTCCTTGCGCGGTGCGCCCGTGTCCGTGCCGATGCCCGTGCCGTCGTCGGCACCCTCATCCCGCATCGGTCCGAAGCTGTCCGCCATCGTTCCTCCCCCTGAAGGCCATGGCCCGTTGTGCGTTGGCTGCCGCCAACCCGAGGCAGCAGCACACCGGTTGGCCATCTCTGTCCATGATTTCATGCCCGGACGGCCGTGCGGTGCGCGCAGGGGTCGCACGATGGTGCCCCTGGGGGCGCACATGCGCTCCAGAGGCACCATCTCACCCTCGGCCGACCTGGGTCAGCCGCCGAGCGCGCCGCCCCCGCCGCCCATCTCGGGCTGCGCGACCATCGGGTCGGTGTTCAGGCGGATGACGCCGTAGTCGTAGGCGTGTCGCCGGTAGACGACGCTCGGCTCCTTGGTCTCCGAGTCGACGAACAAGTAGAAGTCGTGCCCGACGAGTTCCATCTCGTAGAGCGCCTGGTCGAGCGTCATCGGGGCCGCCACGTGGGTCTTCTCGCGGACCACGAGCGGGCCTTCGCCCTGGATCTCCAGCGAGCCGATCCTCTTGACGGGCACGCCGTCCGGCTCTTCGTCACGCGCGATGGTGCCGTCTCCGTTGAGAGTCGCCGCGTCCGGCACCCGCTCGGCCACTTCGGCGGCGGAGAGCCTGCCGGTGCCGCGCCGGTTGTGGCGCTTCTCGTGCTCCTTGCGGAGCCGTGCGTCGAGCTTGGCCGTGGCCAGGTCGAGCGCCCCGTACGGATCGGTTGCCGAGGCCTCCGCGCGGATCACGGGTCCCCGCCCGCGGAGTGTGATCTCCACGCGGTCGGAACGGTCGGCCTGACGGGGGTTGGTTTCCTTGGACACCTCGACGTCGAGGCTGATCACCTTGGCGTCGAGCTTCTGGATCTTCTCCAGATTCAGCTTCTCGGCCACGTGCTTGCGGAACCGCTCGGGTACCTCTGTCTTGCGGCCCTTGACGACGATGTCCACGCAGAACTCCGTTCCCGGATCGCCCCGCTTCGGCGGCGGAGCATCCCCTCTTTGCACCAGGCCCCGGTGACTCCCGGAGCCTCGGACTCGGTGACTTCCACCTCCTCCTCCCCCACGAACAAGATCTCCACCCCGACCGGCCAGGGTGATTGCAGAAAACCCCGACGACCGGCATTCCGATATGTGAGGTACGGCGTCCACCATTCCTCACAACTGAAGATATCTCGCCCGGGCGGATGGCGTCACCCTCTACCGCCGCATACCTCCATTCAGGTCTATTGACCCTCTCACTACCTGCAACGATGCAAGTTCCCAATCAGTTCCGGTTTATTCCGAAAGAATCCGGTGAGGAGGCGACAACGGCCGCAGTGATCGTGCTCTCGCACGCCATTTCACGGGCTGTTACCACCGCGCGCCTTTCTTTACTTTCCGTGTATGCGTCACATATTGCGCGGGCCGCCTCCGTCAAAGTCGTGCCCGTGGTCATCAGGTCGTCCACGATCACGACCCGGCCACCGTCGGCGATGAGCCGCCCGCCACCCGCGGTCACCTCCAGGGCGCCCTGGAGATTCGCCTGCCGCTGCCGGGAGTTGAGCCCCGACTGGTCGGCCACGGCACGCCGCTGGCGCAGCACGCAGAGCACCCGGGCCCGCGTCCCGCCCCGCCGCAGCTCACCCGCGGCGGCCAGTGCGATCCGCCGTACCGGATCGTGCCCACGCGCCCGCACGGCCCCGCGAGCCGACGGCACAGGCACGAGCAGTACCGGAGCGTCACCACGTACGGGAGTGGCGCCATGTACGGAAGCGTCACCACGTACGGGAGCGCCGCCACCTACTGAAGCGTCGCCGTCCCGCAGCCGCAGCCCCGCCCGCACCGCCCCGGCGAGACCCACGCCCAGCGGTCCCGCGAGCCCAAGAGCACCCCGCTCCTTGTGCGCGAGCAGCACCGCCCGCACCGCACCCTCGTAGGGAGCCGCCGCGTGCACCACCGGCAGCCCGGACGGCCGTGGATCGGGGCGCACCCTGCGCGGCACCGCACCGCACAGGGCGTCGCCGCACTGAGCGCAGAGCGCCGCGCGAGGCCTGCCACAGCCTCCGCATTCGGCCGGCAGCACCAGATCGGTGAGGTCCTGCCACCACCCCGGCATGCCCACCACTGTGCCAACCCGCGAGCGACACTGCCACCCCTGTGGACAACCGCCTGTGGATAACTCCACCGAGCGGAACGGGCGTTGAGGCACGTGCGGAACAGGCGTTGGCTCGCGTGCGGAACAGGCGTTGGCTCGCGTGCGGAACAGGCGTTGAGGCGCGTCACCCCGGATGGATCACCCCGGATAGAACGGCGCCGAACCCTCCTTGACCGCCGTCTGCCACTGCGCACCCGTCGGCAGCCGCACGATCCCGTCGTCCGAGTGCGCCAGAAGCGGCTGCCGCTCGTCCTCGGACGCCGCGATCTCCTTCACGCCGGTGAGGCCCGGCAGCGTCGCGCTCGCGGGCACCGAGCCGTCGCACTGGACGTACCGCATCTGCTGCACACCGCCGGACTCGCGCCCGACCACCACGAGACGGCTGCCGCCCGCCCACGACATGGCGGTGACCTCCTCCATCCGCGGTGCCGCCCGGCGCAGTTCGACCACCGAGATGACCGGCTGCTCGCCCTTGGCCCCCGACCGCTCGACGCGGCCGATCTTCAGGGCCTTCTTGCCGTCCTTGTCCTTCACGAGAAGCGCGATCCGTACGCCGTCGGCCGACACCCGCACCGCCTCGATCCGTCCGTCGAGGTTCGAGATCTCGACCGGCTGCGGCTCCCCCGCGCCCTGCTCAAGCCAGAGCAGCCGCGGCTGCTTCGGGTCCCGGTCGGCCACCCATAGGTCGCCGCGGCCGTCCCAGCTGGGCGTGGAGAGACCGTCCTCCTCCGACTTGGCCTTGCTGCGCACCTCCGGCTTGCCGAGCGCGCCCGGCGAGACGAGCGACCCCATGTACAGCGAGCGCCCGTCGAGCGACACCCCGGCCGCCCGCTCCTCGTCCCGCGACACCGCGGCGGAGCGCAGCGGCTGCTCACCACTGCCCAGCCTCCCCTGCACGGGTACGGGATCGGCCTTGCCGCCGTCACTGGCCGGCATCCGCACGAGGCGCCGCTTGTCGTCGATGAGGTACTGGAAGCCGGGCTGGTCCGCGGTGCGGCGCGAGGCGACGGACTCGGCCCGCTCCTTGCTCAGGACGCACAGCTGCGAGCCGTTGCGGCGCTGCAGCTCCACCTCCTCGACGCCGGACGACGTCAGGTCCTGGAGCGTGAAGAGCAGTTGCGCGGCCATCTCGGTGCACCGCTCCTGGTTTATGGGATCGGCCTTCTCGTTCAGCGGCACCGTCAGCTTGCCCTGGTCGTCGGGCGCCAGTGTCTTGGTGCCCGACTTGAGCCGCGTACCCGTCGGGAAGCGCGTGTCCACGACCTGCTTGAGCCAGGTGGTGGGCCCGTCGAGCACCGCCTTGACGGTCTCCGTCACGGGATCTATTCGCTGGCGTATGTAGACGGGGTCGGCGACGAGGTTCTGGCCGCCGCCGGTCGCGGCGGACGTCGCGGAGGCGCCTGCCGAACGTGTCGCGTAGTAGTACTTATTGACGGACCAGTAGATCCGCTGGAAGTCGGACTGTCCGAGCACGACTCCCTGCGGGACCCGGTCGATCCGCCATTCCTTGCCGCTCGACCCGTCCCGCTGGGTGAGGTGGACGCTCTTGTTGTAGGCGTCGTTGTCGAGCTGGTACGCGTGCTCCTTGTCGACCGTGGCGACCTTGCGCCCGGTCAGCGGGAACGAACGGCCGGTCTCGGCGCCGTCCGCGACACTGCCCGACCCCGTGCTCGGCCCGTTCTCGAGCACCGTCGTCTGCAGATCCGGGTTCCAGGTCTTGGACGCTTCCTTGGTCAGGTACTTGCGCGCCATCGCGAAATCGGGGTCGTCGCTGGTCAGCGCCTCAAGGAAGCCCTGGACGATCTCGACCGGGCCCGCGTCCTCACCCGGCGGCATCGCGTAGACCCGGACCTGCGACTGCGAGTCCGGCCGCTGGGAGGCGTCGACCGCCTTGAGGTTGCCGCTGTCGGGCATCGAGGCGCAGCCCGCGAGCAGCAGCCCGCAGGAGCCGAACAGCAGACCGGCCCGCAGTGGACGCCGGTGAGCCGGATGCCGCTGAGCGCGGCGATCGTGGTCAGCGCCCACGAGAGATCTCCCCTTCCCTGGCGGGATCTGTTTCGGTCCCGTGCGCGTCGTCTGATTCGGTCGCGTGCGCGCGGTCTGTTCCGGACGCGTGCGCACGGTCCGTTCCGGACGCCGGATCACCGGCTCTCCGGGCCACATCGGACGCGGGGCTCTCGGATGCGAGGCCCTCCGACGCGGGCCCCTCGGCGGCGGGGCCGCCCTCCGGCTCCTCGTCCCCCGGCACGCCGTCGTCCATCGGTCGCCGCGGGACGACACGCGACCCGTTCCCCGGCAACGCGGTCGGGTCCGCCGTCGCGGCCGACTGTGCGAGCCGCGGCGCTATCGGTGCCCTCGCCGGGACCGGCGGGGGCACCCGCTCCGACGCCGACGGCTGCGCGGGCACCGTGGCGAGCTTGTTCGCGCCGCCGAGCGGGAGACCCGCGTCGTTCAGGCCACGGTGGCGCCGCGAATCGTCGGGCTCCAGGGGTATCGGCGATCCCCGTAGCGGCTCGTCCGCCGTACGCGGCAGTGTCAGACGGAACTGCGAACCGCCGCCCGGCTCGCCCCACGCCTGCAGCCAGCCGCCGTGCAGCCGTGCGTCCTCAAGCGCGATGGAGAGACCGAGACCCGTACCACCGGTGGTACGCGCGCGTGCCGGGTCGGCCCGCCAGAAGCGGCTGAACACCCGGGTCGCCTCGCCGGGCTTGAGCCCCACTCCGTAGTCGCGCACCGCGACCGCCACCGCGCCGCCCGCCACCGCGAGCCGCACCACGACGTCCCGGCCCTCGCCGTGCTCCACGGCGTTGACCACGAGGTTGCGAAGGACACGCTCCACACGGCGTGCGTCCGCCTCGGCGACCACGGGCTGCTGGTCCCCGACGACCCGGACGTGCGTGCCCTTGCGCTCCGCAAGCGGTTCAGCACCGCCCACGACACGTCGTACGACCTCACGCAGATCTATCGGCTCGGCCTCCAGAGCCGCCGCGCCCGCGTCGAACCTGCTGATCTCCAGGAGATCCGCGAGCAGCGTCTCGAACCGGTCCAGCTGGTCGGCGAGCAGCTCGGCCGAGCGCGCCGTCACCGGATCGAAGTCCACGCGCGCGTCGTGGATGACGTCGGCGGCCATCCGGACGGTCGTCAGCGGCGTACGCAGCTCGTGCGACACGTCCGAGACGAACCGCCGCTGCATCCGCGAGAGCTCCTCCAGCTGCTGGATCTTCAGCTGGAGGTTCTGCGCCATCTTGTTGAAGGCCTCACCGAGCCGAGCGATGTCGTCCTCTCCGGTGACCTTCATACGTTCCTGAAGGCGCCCGGCGGACAGCCGCTCGGCGATGCCCGCGGCCATCCGCACCGGCGTGACGACCTGGCGCACCACCAGCCAGGCGATGGCGCCGAGCAGTACGACGACGAAGAGCCCCGCGGTGGCGAGCGTCGTCCTGACGACGCCGAGCGACTCCTCCTCCTGCGTCAGCGGGAAGAGGTAGTACAGCTGGTAAGGATCGCCGTTCAAATCATTCAGGCGCTTGCCGATGACGAGGCCGGGCTGTGCGTCGCGGCCGTCGTTGAAGACGATCCGCGTATTGCTCTGATACGCCCTGGTGCCCTTGTCGACGCTGTCGCGCAGCGCCTCGGGCACGCTCTGGATCGGGTCCACGCCCCCGGAGGCACGCGGACCGCGCGTGCTGACGCCGCCGGGCGAGGACGTCGGGCTCAGCGTCACCACGTTGAACGCGTTCTGACCACCGCTGGAGAGCTGCTCCACCAGGTCGGACATCCACACGGCGGTGGGCTGCGCGGCCCCGCCGCCGGTCGTGCCGCCGCCGCTGTCCTGCCCGGAGCGCGGCCGCGCGGAGTTCGCCTCGTCCTGAGCGGCCCTGAATCCACCGTCGGCCTGGCTCTGCGAGGCCTTCACCTTGGCCTTGAGCAGGCCGTTGTTCACCGAGCTCAGAACGGCGAAGCCCAGCATCAGGACCACGCCGAGCGACATGAGCAGCGTCGTGGCGACGACCTTCAGCTGGATGTTGCGCCGCCACAGCCGCAGGGCGGGCAGCAGCGGACGCCGCACCCAGCGCACGAAGAGCCTCAGGACGGGGCTGCCCTGAACCCCGCCCTGCAACAGCAGACCGCCTTCGAGAAGCCGTCCGTACGTGGAACCGCGCCGCCCGGGTCCTCCAGTCCGCCCCGAGCGGCCACCCGGAGCCCCGGGCGGTGCGGGGGAACTGTCCCGGGTCACGTCAGCTCGGTCCGGCCTTGTAACCGACACCACGGACGGTCACCACGATCTCCGGCCGCTCGGGGTCCTTCTCGACCTTCGAGCGCAGCCGCTGGACGTGCACGTTCACCAGGCGGGTGTCGGCCGCGTGGCGGTAGCCCCAGACCTGCTCGAGGAGCACCTCACGCGTGAACACCTGCCACGGCTTGCGGGCGAGCGCGACCAGGAGGTCGAATTCGAGCGGCGTCAGCGCAATCGACTGCCCCTCCCGCTTCACGGAGTGCCCCGCCACATCGATGACCAGGTCACCGATGGCGAGCTGCTCCGGCGCGGGCTCCTCGGACCTCCGCAGCCGCGCCCTGATGCGGGCCACGAGCTCCTTCGGCTTGAAGGGCTTCACGATGTAGTCATCGGCGCCGGACTCGAGCCCGACCACCACATCCACGGTGTCGCTCTTGGCCGTGAGCATGACGATCGGCACCCCGGACTCCGCCCTGATCAGGCGGCACACCTCGATGCCGTCACGGCCCGGCAACATCAAATCCAGCAGTACAAGATCCGGCTTTGCCTCCCTGAAAGCGGCCAGCGCCTTGTCGCCATCAGCTACGAACGACGGCTCAAAACCTTCTCCACGCAGCACAATCCCGAGCATCTCGGCCAGTGCGGTGTCGTCGTCGACGACAAGGACTCGTCCCTTCATGCCTGACATCATCCCATTAGCTCATCGATACCTGGCGTGACCTGGCACACAGCTCGACCAGGCCCTCTGCTGTAACGGGCGACACGACGCCCTCCTCGGTGACGATCGCCGTCACCAGTTCCGGAGGTGTCACATCGAACGCGGGGTTGTACGCCTGGGTCCCCAGAGGTGCCACCGCGATCCCGCCTCCCGCTTCAATTCCGGCCATCGGCACATAGGGTGCCGTGACCTCCGTCACTTCATGACTCGCCCGCTGCTCCACCTCGATGGACGCTCCGTCCGGGGTGTCCGGGTCCACGGTCGTGACCGGCGCCACCACGATGAACGGAACGTGGTGGTAGCGGGCAAGGACCGCGAGCGGATAGCTCCCCACCTTGTTCGCCACCGAACCGTCGGCCGCGATGCGGTCGGCGCCGATCAGTACGGCATCCACCTCACCCGCCGCGAACAGCGACCCCGCCGCGTTGTCCGTAAGCAAGGTGTACGCCATTCCGCTCCGCGCCGCCTCATACGCGGTCAGCCTCGAACCCTGCAGCAAGGGACGCGTCTCGTCCACCCACAGCCTGCGCAGACGTCCCTTCCGGTGCGCGGCGAGGGCCACCGCGAACGCCGTGCCCTCGCCCCCGGAGACCAGCGCCCCCGTGTTGCAGTGGGTCAGGATCCGGTGCCCGCCGCCCGGCAGCATCTCGTCGAGCAGCGCCAGACCCCGCACCGCCATCTCCGCGCTGGCCAGGGCGTCCTCCCGGTGCAGCGCCCGCGCCGCCGCAAGGGCCGCGGCGGCGGCCTGCTCCTGACCGGCCCCGCCCACGACCGCCGAGCGGTACGCCGCCCGGGCCCTGCGTACGCCGTGACCGAGGTTGACCGCGGTGGGCCTCGCGCCCGCGATCGCCTCCGCCGCCTCGTCCACGTCGAAGCCGCGCGCGGCGGCCAGCGCGACTCCGTACGCACCGGCTATGCCGAGCAGCGGCGCCCCGCGGACGGCCAGCGTGCGAATCGCCTGCACCAGCGCCGGCGCGTCCGTGCACACCAGCTCGGTCTCCTCGCCGGGCAGCCTGGTCTGGTCGAGGAGGACCAGTACGGGGCCCTCCGGCGGCTCGGCCCAGCGGATCGCGGGAATCGCCGCGTCCACCGCCTTCACCGGATTCGCTGTGCTCTCTGCGCTCTCTGTGTCCGCTGGTTTCGCTGCGCTCATAGGGGTGTCGGTCGGCCGTGTGTCCTCGCCTGATTGCGCGTACTGATCAGCCATCCGCCCAGTCTGCCCCGTACCTGACGGACAATTGAAGGTGTGCAGCCCATACGCCGCCCAGTCACCGCAAGGGTGTGCCGTGGCACGATGGCTGCCAACCGGCCGCCGCGACCGCGGACGGGCACCGTGAAGGAGCGACGATGAACGACACTCCGGGCTGGGCTTCGCCCGGATCCGCCCCCTCCGACGGACAGGACTCCGGTACGTCCGGACCCGCCGAGCCCGAGGACAAGCCCGCGGACAAGCCCGAGGGCCCGCCCTCGAAGTGGTCCAAGGAGCAGCCGCCGCCCGCCCAGTGGTCCGCCCCCAGCCCGCCGGCGTCCGGCCAGACCCCCGCGCCGCCGACTCCGCCCGGCGGCGGCTGGGGCGGCGGACGCCCCGGCGGCCCCGGACCAGGTGGACCCGGCCGGGGCGGCCCCGGCGGCTACCCCGGATGGGGTGCGTGGCAGGGCCCGCCGCCCGCCGCCAAGCCAGGCGTCATCCCGCTGCGGCCGCTCGGCGTCGGCGAGATCCTGGACGGCGCGGTCTCCACGATGCGTACGTACTGGCGCACGGTGCTCGGCATCTCCCTGGCCGTGGCCGTGTTCACGGAGATCATCGTCATCCTGCTCCAGGGCCTCGTCCTCGACGACAGCGCGAGCACGGACGCCATCGACGACCCGAGCGCGACCGTCGGCGAACTGACCCGCGCCCTGGGCGACACCCTGCTGAGTTCCGGCGTGATCCTGCTGATCACCCTGCTCGGCACGATCGTCGCGACCGCCCTGCTCACGATGGTCACGAGCCGCGCCGTGCTCGGTAAGTCGGTCACCACGGCAGAGGCCTGGCAGGACGCCAAGCCGCAGCTGCCGAGGCTGATCGGCCTGACGCTGCTCCTGCCCCTCATCGGCGCCGCGGTCGTCGCCGTCGGCACCCTGCCCGGCGTACTGATCGTGGTGGTCGGGTCCACCGACGCGGGCATCAGCCTCGCCGTCCTCGGCGGATTCGGCGCCCTCATCGTCGCCGTCTGGCTGCTCATCCGCTTCTCGCTCGCCTCGCCCGCCCTGATGCTGGAGAAGCAGGGCGTCAAGAAGTCGATGACCCGCTCGGTGAAGCTGGTCCGCGGCTCCTGGTGGCGGGTGTTCGGCATCCAACTGCTCGCCGCGATCATCGCCAACGTGGTGGCGTCGATCATCGTCATCCCCTTCACGCTCATCGCGGGCGCAGTGAGCGGCGACGGCGTCACCGGCTTCCTCGACAGCGGCACCGGCGACCTCGGCTGGACCTTCCTGATCGTCAGCGGCGTCGGCTCGGTCATCGGCTCGATGCTCACGTTCCCGATCACCGCCGGCGTCACGGTCCTCCTCTACATCGACCAGCGGATCCGCCGAGAGGCCCTCGACCTCGAACTCGCGCGCGCGGCGGGCCTCCAGGACACCGGCGGCTCCAACGCCCCCGGAACCTCCGGGAGCTGATGCGGTGACGGGGGCAGTACTGCACGGGTCGAAGACGGTCACATCGCTCTTGGCACGCACCGGCGGCGACGACGCCCCACCGGTGACGATCCCGCGCGACCCCGCACGGGAGGCCGCCGAACGCGAACTCTCCAAGCCGACGTACCACGAGAACGACCCCAGCCTCCTGAACCGCGCCCTGAACCGCTTCTGGGACTGGGTCGACGACCTGTTCAACGCCGCCTCGGGGGCAACCCCGGGCGGCGGCCTCGGCCTCCTGGTCATCGTCCTCGCCGTACTGGCCCTCATCGGGGCCCTCTGGTGGCGCCTGGGCACACCGCACCGCGCCCCCACCACATCCCCCGCCCTCTTCGACGACCGCCCCCGCACCGCCGCGGAACACCGCGCCGCCGCCGAGGCCCACGCCGCCCAGGGCCACTGGAACCAAGCCGTCCAGGAGCGCATGCGGGCCATAGTCCGCTCCCTGGAGGAACGCGCCCTCCTGGACCCCCGCCCCGGCCGCACAGCGGACGAGGCAGCGGCAGAGGCCTCCCGGACCCTCCCGACCCACGCCACCGAACTCCACGCGGCGGCCCAGTCGTTCGACGCGATCACCTACGGCGGCCGCACAGCCACCCAACCGACCTACGACCAACTGACGTCCCTGGACAACGCCCTGACCCGAACAAGGCCAACCCTCACCACCACCCCCGAGGGAGCCCCAAGGTGACGGCCCCCAAGGACCCCGCGAACCCAGGGCTCGCCCCCTCAACACCTCCAGCCCCCTCTGCCCCCACATCCACCTCCCCCACCCCCCGCCAACTCTGGACCCGAACCCGAGGCCTCCTCCTCGCCCTGATAGTCCTCCTGGCAGCCGCCATCGCCATCGCGGCCGTCCGCTCCGGTGCCCAGCACGGACGCCTCGACCCGCGCTCCGCCGACCCCTACGGCAGCCGCGCCGTCGCCGAACTCCTCGCCGACCGCGGCGTATCCACCCGCGTCGTCACCAGCTCCGAAGAGGCCAGGTCCGCGGCAGGCCCGGACACCACGCTCCTGGTGGCCGCCCCCGACCGGCTCACCGAGCGCCAGCAGAAGCGCCTCCGCTCGGCCATCGAGGACTCCCGAGGCCGCACCGTCCTCATCGCCCCCGGGACCCCCTCGGCCAGCACCCTCGCCCCGGGGGTCACCGTGGACGCCACCCCCAGCCTCGACTCCACGCTCTCCCCCCGCTGCTCCCTGCCCGCCGCCGAGCGCGCGGGCTCCGCCGACGTGGGCGGCCTGCGCTACGACACCCTCGCCCCGGACGCCGAGGCCTGCTACCTCAGCGACGGCCTGCCCAGCCTCCTGCACCTCCCGGCCGCCGAAGGGGGCGGCGACACCGTCGTACTCGGCGCCCCCGACATCCTCCTCAACGACCGCCTGGACGAACAGGGCAACGCCTCACTGGCCCTCCAACTCCTCGGCTCCCGCCCCGACTTGGTCTGGTACCTCCCCTCGCTCGCCGACGACGCAGCGACCGACGACACCGCCGACAGCGGCTTCTTCGACCTGATCCCCGACGGCTGGCTCTGGGCCACCCTGCAACTCACCGTCGCCGCCGCGCTCGCCGCCCTGTGGCGCGCCCGCCGCCTCGGCCCACTGGTCCCCGAGCGCCTCCCCGTGGCCATCCGCGCCTCCGAGACCGTCGAAGGCCGAGCCCGCCTCTACCGCAAGGCGAACGCCCGCGACCGCGCCTCCGCCGCCCTCCGCTCGACCACCCGCACCCGCATCGCCCCCCTCATCGGTGTGTCCCCCGGCCAGGCCCACGCACCCGAAACCCTGCTCCCCGCCCTGTCCGCCAGGCTCCGCGCCCCCGGCCAGGACCTGCACCCCCTCCTCTTCGGCCCGCCCCCGGGCAACGACGCAGCCCTCATCACCCTCGCCGACCAACTCGACGCCCTCGAAAAAGAGGTACGTACTTCATGATGGACCCGACCACTGACAACGCCGAGAACTCCGGAAGCTCCGACAGCGCCCGCTCCTCCCTGGAGTCCCTGCGCACCGAGATCTCCAAGGCCGTGGTCGGTCAGGACCCCGCGGTGACGGGCCTCGTCGTGGCCCTCCTCTGCCGCGGCCACGTCCTCCTCGAAGGCGTACCCGGAGTCGCGAAGACCCTCCTCGTCCGCGCCCTCGCCGCATCCCTCGAACTCGACACCAAGCGCGTCCAGTTCACCCCCGACCTGATGCCGAGCGACGTCACCGGCTCGCTCATCTACGACGCCCGCACCACCGAGTTCTCGTTCCAGCCGGGCCCGGTCTTCACCAACCTCCTGCTCGCCGACGAGATCAACCGCACCCCTCCCAAGACCCAGTCCTCCCTCCTCGAAGCGATGGAGGAACGCCAGGTCACGGTGGACGGGACCCCTCGCCCGCTCCCGGAGCCCTTCCTCGTCGCGGCCACCCAGAACCCGGTCGAGTACGAAGGCACGTACCCGCTCCCCGAAGCCCAGCTGGATCGTTTCCTCCTCAAGCTCACCGTCCCTCTCCCCTCCCGCCAGGACGAGATCAACGTCCTCACCCGCCACGCGGAAGGCTTCAACCCCCGCGACCTGCACGCCGCCGGCATCCGCCCCGTGGCGGGCCCCGCCGACCTGGAAGCAGCCCGCACGGCGGTCGCCAAGACATCCGTCTCCCCCGAGATCACCGCCTACGTGGTGGACATCTGCCGCGCCACGCGCGAATCCCCGTCCCTCACCCTGGGCGCCTCCCCGCGCGGCGCGACCGCCCTGCTCTCCACGGCCCGCGCCTGGGCCTGGCTGACGGGCCGCGACTACGTCATCCCCGACGACGTGAAGGCCCTCGCCCTGCCCACGCTCCGCCACCGCGTGCAACTCCGCCCGGAGGCCGAGATGGAGGGCGTGACGGCCGACTCGGTCATCAACGCGATCCTCGCCCACGTCCCGGTCCCCCGCTGATGGCCCTCACCGGCCGCACAGCCCTCCTCGCGGCCATCGGCAGCCTCCCGGTAGGCATCTGGGGCCCCAGCTGGACAGGCATCCTCGCCGTGAACGCCCCGCTGGCCCTGGCCTGCGCCTGCGACTTCGCCCTGGCCGCTCCCGTACGCCGCCTCGGCCTGACCCGCGCGGGCGACACCTCCGTACGCCTCGGGGAATCCGCCGACGTCGAACTGACCGTCACCAACCCCTCCGGCCGCCCCCTGCGCGCCAAGATCCGCGACGCCTGGCCCCCCAGCAGCTGGCAACCCGGCACCGAGGTCGAGGCATCCCGCCACGACCTGACGATCCCTCCCGGCGAACGCCGCCGCCTCACCACCCGCCTGCGCCCCACCCGGCGAGGCGACCACCAGGCGGACCGCGTCACCATCCGCTCGTACGGCCCCCTGGGCCTCCTCACCCGCCAGGGCAGCCACAAGATCCCGTGGACACTCCGGGTCCTGCCGCCCTTCACCAGCCGCAAGCACCTCCCGTCCAAACTGGCCCGCCTGCGCGAACTCGACGGCCGCACCAGCGTCCTGACCCGCGGCCAGGGCACCGAATTCGACAGCCTCCGCGACTACGTTCCTGGCGACGACACCCGCTCCATCGACTGGCGCGCCACCGCCCGCCGCTCCACCGTCGCCATACGCACCTGGCGCCCCGAACGCGACCGCCACATCCTGCTCGTCCTCGACACCGGCCGCACCTCGGCAGGCAGAGTCGGTGACGCACCGCGCCTCGACGCCTCGATGGACGCGGCCCTGCTCCTGGCGGCCCTGGCCTCCCGAGCGGGCGACCGGGTGGACCTCCTCGCCTACGACCGCCGGGTACGTGCCCTGGTCCAGGGCAAGGCGGCAGGCGAGGTACTCCCCTCCGTGGTCAACGCCCTGGCCACACTCGAACCGGAGCTCATCGAGACGGACGCCAGAGGCCTGACGTCGACAGCCCTGCGCACCGCAACCCGCAGCTCGCTGATCGTCCTGCTGACCAGCCTCGACGCGGCCCCCATCGAAGAGGGCCTGCTCCCCGTACTCTCCCGCCTCACCCAGCGCCACACAGTCCTGCTCGCCTCGGTGGCCGACCCCCACATCGAGGACATGGCCAAGGCCCGCGGAACAGCAGAGGCCGTGTACGAGGCCGCAGCCGCAGCCCAGGCCCACACGGAACGCCATCGCACGGCGGAACAACTCATCCGTCACGGCGTCACAGTCGTGGACGCGACTCCCACCGACCTGGCCCCTGCCCTGGCAGACGCATACCTGTCCCTAAAGGCTGCCGGCCGCCTCTGACTGAAATAAGAAAAGGCCCCGCAGAGGGGCCTTGAACGAGAAACGCGAAAAGGGAAACGGGAAAAGCCCTGAACGCAGAAAACCCCCGCACCACAAGGGTGCGGGGGTTTCCCGTCAATAATAGTTCGGCGGCGTCCTACTCTCCCACAGGGTCCCCCCTGCAGTACCATCGGCGCTGTGAGGCTTAGCTTCCGGGTTCGGAATGTAACCG
>NZ_JBVIHP010000015.1:0-123925 GCF_055570235.1 Streptomyces sp. NPDC031274
TTCTCCTCCTGCGACCCCGGACGCCTCTACCTCCCCACGATCATGGACCCCGTCTACGGCTACCAGGTCACCAACGTCGAAGCCTCCATGTCATCCCCCTCCTCCCTCCTGCACTGGACCCGCAGGATGATCGAAATCCGCAAACAGAACCCCGCCTTCGGCCTCGGCTCCTACACCGAACTCCCCTCCTCCAACCCAGCCGTCATCGCATTCCTGCGCGAGTACAAAGACGACCTCGTCCTGTGCGTCCACAACTTCTCCCGCTTCGCCCAGCCCACCGAACTCGACCTCCAGACCTTCAACGGCCGCCACCCCGTCGAACTGATCGGCGGAGTGCGCTTCCCGGCCATCGGCGAACTGCCCTACCTCCTGACCCTGGCCGGACACGGCTTCTACTGGTTCCGACTGCACAAGGACCTGGCCCCGCGTCGCCCGGCGGACCCCGCCGTGTACCTGTGAAGGGACGTGCCGCATGTTGAAGACCGCCACCCAGTCGCGCGGCAACCCCCTCAGTCCTCCGCTGCTGCTCACATCGCTGGCCGGGGTGCTCGAGAAGTGGCTGCCCAAGCAGCGGTGGTTCGCGGGCAAGGGCCTTCCCATCACGGAACTGCGCGTGGTGTCGATGACCGAGTTGCACCCGGGCTGCCTGCACCTGCTGGTCCGTTCCCGGCACGCCGGATCGAGCGACGGCTGCTACCAACTGCTCATCGGCGTGAGCGAGGACCTGCCGCCGCACCTCCACCACGCCGTCATCGGCCGAGCCGGTGCGGGCCCCTTCGAGGGACTCACCGTGTACGACGCCCTCCACGACCCCCGGTCGGCCATGTTGCTCCTCGAACGCCTCCGCACCCCGGGCGCGGCAGGCCCGTTGCGCTTCGAACGCGACGCACAGACCGCGATACCCGCCGGGCTCACGCCCCGCATTCTGGACGGAGAGCAGTCCAACACCTCACTGGTGTACGGCGATTCCTTCATCCTGAAGATCTTCCGCCGCATCCAGTACGGCATCAACCCGGACCTAGAGGTTCCCTGGGCCCTTGCCCGCGAGGGCTGCTCCCGCGTACCCGCTCCCGTGGCCTGGTTCTGGACCGCCGAGCCCCGCAGGACGACACTCGGGGTACTCCAGCCCTTCCTGCGCGAGGCGACCGACGGCTGGACTCTCGCTCTCCAATCCATCGCGTCGGGCGCGGACTTCACCGATGAGTCGTACGAGCTGGGGCGCGCGACCGCAGAAGTGCATCTGGCCCTTGCCCACGCCTTGGCGCCCGGCCTCCCCGACCGGCATGGCGGTGGTCGGCTCGCCGCGGCGATGATCGCGCGCCTGGACACCACCGCCCGTCAGGTTCCCGGGCTCGTCCCTTACGTGGCCCGTCTGAAGGCCGCGTACGACGTCGTCGGTGCACGCGTCCTGGGCAGGCCGGACCAGCGGATCCATGGGGATCTGCACCTGGGCCAGGTCCTGCGGGCCGGGCAGCGGTGGTTCGTCATCGACTTCGAGGGCGAGCCGGCCCGCCCGATCGCCGAACGCAGACGCGCCCAGGCCCCCGTACGCGACATCGCGGGCATGCTCCGCTCCTTCGACTACGCGGCCCATGCCAGGCGCCCTTGGCGGCCCGAGTGGGCGCAGCGTTGCCGGGATGCCTACTGCGCGGGCTACGCCGCCGAGTCGGCGTGGGACCCGCGGCAGCAGGGCGCGCTCCTACGTGCCTACGAGACGGACCGGGCGGTGTACGAAGCGTTGTACGAGGCCAGGCACCGTCCTGACTGGCTGCCCGTGCCCATGGCGGCGATCGCCCGTCTCGCGAAGGGCCACTGATGTCCACGGCAGCCGTCACCCGATCACGCCCTCCCGCGCCGCGGCTCGACGCGGAGAGCCGCGGGCGCCTCCTCTCGGGCACGCACCACGACCCGCACGCGGTGCTCGGCGCGCATCCACTCCCCGGTGGAGTGGCCTTCACGATCCTGCGCCCGTACGCCCAGGCCGCGAAGCTCGTCGTCGGTGGGCGGGCCACGAGCCTGCACGACGAGGGAGACGGCTTCTTCTCGGGTGTGCTGCCGATCGCGTCGATCCCCAAGTACGCGCTGCGGGTGACGTACGACGGCCGGGACATCGAGCTCCAGGACCCTTATCGCTTCACGCCCGCGCTGGGCGAACTCGATCTGCACCTGATCGGTGAGGGGCGGCACGAGGAGCTGTGGAAGGCGCTGGGAGCACACCCGATGACGCACCAGGGTGTCGCGGGTACCCGATTCACCGTGTGGGCGCCCAACGCCAGGGGAGTGCGGGTGTGCGGGGAATTCTGCGGTTGGGACGGATCCGCCTATCCCATGCGCTCTCTCGGCTCGACCGGCGTATGGGAGCTCTTCGTCCCCGGTGTCGGCGAGGGGGACCTCTACAAGTTCGACATCACTCGCCCCGACGGCACCCATACCGTGCGCGCGGATCCGATGGCCCGCCGCACGGAGGTACCGCCCGCGACCGCATCGGTGGTCACGCGGTCGGCCCACGTGTGGGCGGACGCGGTATGGATGGCACGCCGGGCGGATCGCCCCGTGTGCCAGGCCCCCTTCTCGGTGTACGAGGTCCATCTGCCGTCCTGGCGGATCGGACTCTCCTACCGGCAGCTCGCCGAGCAGCTCACGGACTACGTGGCCGATGCCGGGTTCACGCACGTGGAGTTCCTGCCGGTGGCCGAGCATCCCTTCGGTGGGTCGTGGGGCTATCAGGCCACCGGGTTCTACGCACCGACAGCCCGCCTCGGCACGCCCGACGACTTCAAGTTCCTCGTCGACGCGCTGCACCAGGCGGGCATCGGCGTGATCGTGGACTGGGTCGCGGCGCACTTCCCCAAGGACGACTGGGCGCTCGCGGCATTCGACGGGGAGCCGCTGTACGAGCCGCGGGACCCCCGGCGTGCCGAGCACCCCGACTGGGGCACTCTGGAGTTCGACTACGGCCGCAAGGAGGTGCGCAACTTCCTTGTAGCAAACGCCATTTACTGGTGCGAGGAGTTCCACATCGACGGCCTGCGCGTCGACGCCGTCGCCTCGATGCTCTACCTCGACTACTCACGCGAGGAGGGGCAGTGGGCGCCCAACGAACACGGCGGCCGGGAGAACCTGGACGCGGTGTCGTTCCTGCAGGAGATGAACGCGACGGTCTACCGCCGCTGCCCCGGCGTGGTCACCATCGCCGAGGAGTCGACGGCATGGGACGGCGTCACACGCGCCACTCACCACGCGGGACCCGGCGGCTTCGGTGGCCTGGGCTTCGGCCTGAAATGGAACATGGGCTGGATGCACGACTCCCTGGAGTACATCCAGCACGAGCCCGTGCACCGGCAGTACCACCACGATGAGTTGACCTTCGCGATGGTCTACGCGTACAGCGAGAACTACCTCCTGCCGATCTCGCACGACGAAGTCGTGCACGGCAAAGGTGCCCTGGTGTCCAAGATGCCGGGTGACTGGTGGCAGCGGCGCGCCGACCACCGCGCCTACCTGGCCTACATGTGGGCCCACCCCGGCAAACAACTCCTCTTCATGGGCCAGGAGTTCGCCCAGGGCGCCGAGTGGTCGCAGGAACACGGCTTGGACTGGGGGCTTCTGGACGCGTCCTGTCCGGCGCGATCCGACCACATCGGCGTGCGGCGTCTTGTGGGCGACCTCAACCACCAGTACCGGGCCACCCCCGCACTGTGGGAACAGGACACGGTCCCGGCCGGATTCGCCTGGGTCGAGGCGGACGCGGCCCAGGACAATGTGGTGGCGTTCCTGCGCTACGCGGCCGACGGGACGCCGCTCCTGGCCGTGAGCAACTTCTCCCCGGTGGTACGCCACAAGTATCCGCTCGGGGTGCCCGAGACAGTCGGCGCCTGGAGAGAGACGCTCAATACCGACGCGGCCCACTACGGCGGCGGCGACGTGCGCAACCCCGACCCGCTGCGACCGGACCCCGAGGCCACCGGAGCCTTTCCGGCCCGCCTGCACGTGACGCTCCCCCCACTGGCCACGCTGTGGCTGCGTCCGGCGTGAACCTCGCTGGATCAAGATCGCGGAGATCAAAATCACTTTGCCCGCCCCGCGGACCTGACGGAAAATTGAGGCCGCAGTGCCGCGGAATCGCGGAGGAGATCAGCCGGAGAAGAGGTGTCGCGTGGAAGCAACCCGTTTCTCCGTACTCGACCGTTCCCGCACCCGCGAGGGGCACGACGGCCCCGAGGCCCTGCGCGACACGGTGCGCCTGGCCCAGGAGCTCGAAGAGCTCGGTTATCACCGCTTCTGGGTGTCGGAGCACCACGCGGTGCCGGGTGTCGCGGGCTCCGCGCCGACCGTCCTCGCCGCGGCCGTCGCCGCCGCGACGCGCACCATCCGGGTCGGCACGGGCGGCGTGATGCTGCCGAACCATCAACCCCTCGTCGTCGCCGAGCAGTTCGGTGTTCTCGAAGCGCTCTACCCAGGACGCATCGACATGGGGCTCGGCCGCTCGGTGGGCTTCACCGACGGGGTGCGCAAGGCGCTCGGCCGGGACAAGCACGACGCGGAGGACTTCGCGGCGCAGCTCACCGAGCTCCTTGGCTGGTTCCGCGGCACATCGGACACCGGAGCGCACGCTCGCCCCACCGAGGGCCTGACGGTCCCGCCGTTCGTCCTGGCCATGGGCGAGGGCGCCACGATCGCGGCACGGGCCGGGCTCCCCATGGTCATCGGCGACATCAGGAGCCGCGAGAAGATGCTCCGCGGCATCGAGGAGTACCGCTCGTCGTTCCGGCCTTCGCAGTGGTCCAGCGAGCCGTACGTCGTCGTCTCGGGCACCATCGCCGTCGCCGGGACGCCCGAGGAGGCCCGCCGCCTGCTGATACCGGAGGCCTGGTCGATGGCGTACTCGCGCACCCACGGCACGTTCCCGCCGCTGCCCCCGGCCGAGCGCGTCGAGTCTCCGGAGATGACGATGACCGAGAAGGAGCGCGGCTTCTACGAATCCGGACTCCTCGGCCACATCCACGGCACGGAGGAGCAGGTGGCCGACGAGCTCGAGGCGCTGATCAAGGAGAGCGGGGCGCAAGAAGTCCTGGTCACGACCAGTACGTACGATCGCGCAGGGCTTCTCGACTCCTTCCGGCGCCTCTCCCGGGTCGCGGGTCTGGCCGCGACCTAGAATCGTGGAGTTTGCCCCCGAGCCGCGTACGGAGTCCCCATGCACAGCCCCCACGATCCGTTCGTCCGTGTCCGGGGTGCCCGCGAGCACAATCTGCGGAACGTCGACGTGGACGTCCCGCGTGACGTCCTTGCGGTGTTCACCGGTGTCTCCGGCTCGGGGAAGTCGTCGCTCGCCTTCGGGACGATCTACGCGGAGGCCCAGCGGCGCTACTTCGAGTCCGTCGCCCCCTACGCCAGGCGGCTCATCCACCAGGTGGGCGCGCCGAAGGTCGGTGAGATCACCGGCCTGCCTCCCGCGGTCTCGCTCCAGCAGCGCCGCTCCGCGCCGACGTCCCGCTCGTCGGTGGGCACGGTCACCAACCTCTCGAACTCACTGCGCATGCTGTTCTCCCGCGCCGGCACCTACCCCGAAGGCGCCGAGCGGCTCGACTCGGACGCCTTCTCGCCGAACACGGCGGCCGGGGCCTGTCCGGAGTGCCACGGGCTCGGCCGCGTGCACCGCACGAGCGAGGAGCTCCTGGTCCCCGATCCGTCCCTCTCCATCCGGGAGGGCGCGATCGCGGCCTGGCCGGGAGCCTGGCAGGGCAAGAACCTCCGTGACGTCCTCGACGCGCTGGGGCACGACGTCGACCTTCCCTGGCGCGAGCTGCCCCGGGCGGACCGGAACTGGATCCTGTTCACGGACGAGCAGCCGGTGGTGACGGTGCACCCGGTGCGGGACGCGGGCCGCATCCACCGCCCGTACCAGGGCACGTACATGAGCGCCCGGCGCTATGTGATGAAGACGTTCTCGGACTCCAAGAGCCAGACGCTGCGCGCCAAGGCCGAGCGGTTCCTGGCGAGCGCCGACTGTCCGGCGTGCGGCGGGAGCAGGCTCCGCCCTGAGGCGATGGCGGTCACGTTCGCGGGCCGCACGATCGCCGACCTGGCCGCCCTGCCCTTGTCGGAGCTGGCCAAGTCCCTCGAGAGCAGCTCGGGTTCCGAGTCGGCGCGTGTCCTGACCGACGATCTCCTTGCCCGCATCGCCACGATCACCGAGCTCGGCCTCGGCTATCTGAGCCCTGACCGCGCCACACCCAGCCTCTCCACGGGCGAGCTCCAACGGCTGCGCCTGGCGACCCAGTTGCGCTCGGGACTCTTCGGAGTCGTGTACGTCCTCGACGAGCCGTCGGCCGGTCTGCACCCGGCGGACACGGAGTCCCTGCTCACCGTCCTCGACCGACTCAAGGCCGCGGGCAACTCGGTCTTCGTCGTGGAGCACCATCTCGATGTCATGCGCCACGCGGACTGGCTCGTCGACGTGGGCCCGGACGCGGGCGAGCACGGCGGCCAGGTCCTGCACAGTGGCCCGGTGGCCGATCTGGAGAGCGTCACGGAGTCCGCGACGGCCCGCTTCCTCTTCGCTCGTGAGTCCGCTCCGGTACGCCAGACGCGTACCCCGCGCGGCTGGCTGAAGGTCGGCCCCGTGAGCCGGCACAACCTGCGTGACGTGACGGCCGAGTTCCCGCTCGGCGCCTTCACCGCCGTCACCGGCGTCTCCGGTTCCGGCAAGTCCACGCTCATCGGCGAGGTCACCGAGGACCTTGACGGCGTGGGGCGTCTGGTGTGCGTCGACCAGAAGCCGATCGGCCGCACGCCCCGCTCCAACCTGGCCACCTACACGGGCCTCTTCGATGTCGTCCGCAAGGTCTTCGCGGCCACGGAAGCTGCACGGACACGGGGTTACGGCGTCGGGCGCTTCTCGTTCAACGTCGCGGGCGGGCGGTGCGAGACCTGTCAGGGCGAGGGGTTCGTGAGCGTGGAACTGCTCTTCCTGCCCAGTACGTACGCGCCGTGCCCCGACTGCGGGGGTGCGCGCTACAACCCCGAGACGCTCGAAGTGACCTACCAGGGGCGCAACATCGCGGAGGTGCTCGACCTGACGGTGGAGTCGGCCGCGGAGTTCTTCGCGGACACCCCGGCCGTCGCGCGCAGCCTGCGGACCCTCCTTGACGTGGGTCTCGGCTATCTGCGCCTGGGGCAGCCCGCGACGGAGCTCTCGGGCGGCGAGGCCCAGCGCATCAAGCTGGCGAGCGAGTTGCAGCGTGTGCGGCGCGGTCACACGCTCTACCTCCTGGACGAGCCGACGACCGGACTCCACCCGGCCGACGTCGAGGTCCTGATGCGACAACTGCACGGCCTGGTCGACGCGGGCCACTCGGTGGTGGTCGTCGAGCACGACATGGCCGTGGTGGCGGGCGCGGACTGGGTGATCGACCTGGGCCCCGGCGGCGGTGACGAGGGCGGTCGTGTGGTCGCCGCGGGGCCGCCCGATGCGGTGGCGGGGGCCGAGGGGAGCCGGACGGCGCCGTATCTGGCGCGGGCGACGGCCAAGGGTCGGTGAGATTGGTCCGCACCAACTCCTTGACGGCGCACCGGAGGCTGCCTTAAATCAAGTACTGAACAAAGCCTCGGGGTTGATCGCCCGCCGCGTTCAGTTCTCGATGCCGTGTTGTCATGCGCATGTCTTGACTTGGTATGCGTACACCTCCCCACCCCCCACCAATCTCGCACCCCCCACTCTCTCGCCACCCCCACGTGAAGCGATGTGATGACAGTGCACACCTCTTGGCGCCGCCGTGCGACGCTCTCCACGGTCGCCCTGGCCTGCTGTGCCTCGGCCCTGGCCGGACTCCCCGCCGGAGCGTCGGCGGCCCCCTCCACCTCTCCGGCCGGTTCAGCCGCGGCCGCCACCTTCACCGACGACTTCAACGGCCCCGCCGGGTCCGCGGTCGACGGCAGCAAGTGGCAGACAGAGACCGGCGACAACGTCAACAACCACGAGCGGCAGTACTACACCTCGGGCAACAAGAACGCCGCCCTCGACGGCCAGGGCAACCTGGTCATCACCGCCCGCAAGGAGAACCCCGAGAACTACCAGTGCTGGTACGGCAAGTGCGAGTACACCTCTTCCCGGCTCAACACCTCGGGCAAGTTCACGCAGACGTACGGCCATGTCGAGGCCCGGATGAAGGTGCCGAAGGGACAGGGCATGTGGCCCGCGTTCTGGATGCTCGGCGCCGACATCGGCAGTGTCGGGTGGCCAGGCAGCGGTGAGCTCGACGTGATGGAGAACGTCGGCTTCGAACCGGGCACCGTCCACGGCACGCTGCACGGCCCCGGCTACTCGGGCTCGGGCGGCATCGGCGCGGGCTACACCCTGCCCGGCGGCGAGGCGTTCTCGGACAAGTTCCACACCTTCGCGGTGGACTGGTCACCGAACAAGGTCACCTGGTCCGTGGACGGCAACGTCTACCAGACCCGCACCCCTGCCGACCTGGGCGGCAACAAGTGGGTCTTCGACAAGCCGTTCTTCCTGATCCTCAACCTCGCGGTCGGCGGCTACTGGCCCGGTGACCCGGACGGCAACACGAGCTTCCCGCAGCAGCTCGTCGTCGACTACGTCCACGTGACCACCAACAATTAGGTAAATCCCGCTAGTTGAGCCGCGCCAGAAGGTGCGCGGCCTCGCGGGTCGCCGGATACAGGTCCAGGTAGAGCCCGTAGAGCTGGTCATAGACGGTCGAGGCGGACGCCTCCGGAGCGACCACCTCGACCGTCGGGTTCCAGTGCGCGATGTCGCTTGGCTCGGCTAGCCCGGCGCCGACCGCCGCGAGGAACGCGTCGCCGTACGCGGCGCCGATGGTGTGGCGCGGCAGGTGCTGCTCGCGCCCGGTCACGTCGGAGACGATCCGGGTCCACAGGGCACGGGCGCCACCGCCGACCGCGACAAGGCGTTCGGCGGTGGCGCCCGCCTCTGCCATGGCGGCGAGATTGTGCCGGACGCCGTACGCGGTGGCCTCCAGGGCGGCCCGATAGAGATGCCCCCGGCCGTGCCGCAACGTCAGGCCGTGCACGAGTCCCCGCGCGTCGGGGTCGAAGAGCGGGGTGCGCTCCCCCGCGAAGTACGGCAGCATCAGCAGGCCCTCGGCGCCGGGCGGCAACGCGGCTGCCTCCGCGGTCAGTTGCTCGTACGAGCTACCGGTGAGGTCGCGCAGCCAGCCGGTGACCGCGCCGGACGTCGCCATCCCGGCCGCCAGGCAGTACGTGCCGGGGAACGCGCCCGCCGTGCCCCACAGATGCGGGCTGGTCAGCGGCCGAGGCTCGATGCCGACCAGGAACATCGTCGTGCCGTACATGAGCATGAGGTCGCCGGGAGCGGCGACGCCGACACCGGCCGCCTCCGCCCAGGCGTCGACCGTGCCCGCGACCACGGGGGTGCCCGCGGGAAGGCCGGTGAGGGCCTCGGCCTCGGGGGTCACGGCGCCGACGACGTCGGAGGGCCAGACGAGCTCGGGCCACCGCAGGCCCGGCGCGATCTCCTGGCAGCGCTCGTCCATCCAGGCCCGGGCGGCCAGGTCGTACAGCGGAGTGCACTGACTCGCCGAGTGGTGGTCGAGGACGTACCGGCCGGTGAGGCGGTGCACGAGGTACGAGCTCGCCATGTACCAGCGGCGGGTGGCCTCGTAGGCCGTCGGCTCGTGGCGGCGCAGCCACGCCAGTTTCGGGCCGATCGCCTGGCTGGTCAGGGGCGAGCCGCAGCGGCGGATGACGTCATCGGGGCCGTAGCGCTCGTTCTGCTCGGCGATCTCGGCCCCCGCCCGGGTGTCGACGCCGTACAGGATGGCCGGGCGGACCGGCGTGCCCTTCTCGTCGACGGGGAGCAGGCAGGGGCCGATACCGCTGACGCCGACCGCGGCGAGCGACTCGCCCACGGGCAGCCCGGCCAGCAACTCCCGCGACAGGGAACGGAAGTCGGCCCACCACACGTCGTCCGCGTCGTGCTCGAACCAGCCGGGGCGCGGCGTGGACGTGGTGTGCTCGCGCTGTGCCCGGGCGACGAGCGTGCCGTCGGGGCGGACGAGGACGCCCTTGGAGGAGGACGTCCCGATGTCGACGCCGAGCAGGAGACCGGTGCGGTGCGCGGTGGCGGAGGTCATGACCATGTGATGCTACGGGGCGATCGAGTCCACGTAGCCGCCGTCGACCCGAATCGCGCCGCCGGTCGTGGCGGAGGCCAGCGGGGAGCTGAGGTAGACGACCATGTGCGCGATCTCCTCCGGCTCGATGAGCCGCTGGATCAGGGACTGTGGGCGGTGCTTGACCATGAACTCGCGCTGCGCCTCGTCCCAGGGCAGCGCGGGGTCGACGAGCTCGTACACGAAGTCCTCCACACCGCCGGTGTGAGTGGGGCCCGCGACCAAGGAGTTGACGGTCACGCCCGACCCGGCGGCCTCCTTCGCGAAGCCTCGGGAGACCGCGAGGAGCGCGGTCTTGGATGTGCCGTAGTGGATCATCTCGGCGGGCACGACGAACGCCGAATCGCTGGCGATGTTCTGGATCCGCCCCCACGAGCGGTCCTTCATCCCGGGCAGGTAGTGCCGGATCATGCGGACGGCGGTCAGTACGTTGACCTCGAAGTAGCGGCGCCATTCGTCGTCGCTGATGTCGAGGGCCGGCTCCGCGCCGAAGATGCCGAGGTTGTTGATGAGGATGTCCGCGTGGGGGACGGCCGAGAAGACCTGGGCCGACCCCTCGTCGGTGGAGATGTCACCGGGGGCCGGGAAGAACTCGGCGGCGCCGTGCTCCCCCTTCAGCCGGTCGACGGCCTTGTCGACGGAGGCCGCGGACCGTCCGTTGACGGCCACCCGGGCACCGGCCTTCGCCAGGCCGACCGCGATGGCCGCCCCGATTCCCTGGGTCGATCCGGTGACGAGGGCGGTCTCGCCGGAGAGATCGACGAGCATGCTGCGTACCTCCTGCTGTCGGTGCGACTGGATGGGCCCCGTGCTCGCGTGGGCCCCGCCTTGTCCCCCGGAGCCCAGTAGATCACTCCGGAGGGTTCGGCGGCCTTACGTGGGTCGGCCATGCTGCTCGGCGCATCGCTGGACGACGTGAACTCCTTGTCGAGGTCACGTGCACGGCCCGGGTCTGACGGCGGGCGCCGCGGGCCCCGGGGCGGCAAAGGCGCGGGGCCCCGGCTCCTCAGGCGGCGAGTGTCTGCTTCAGGGCGGCGAGTCCGTCGCTGAAGATGCCGTGGAACAGGGCGACGACCTCGTCGTCGCCGACACCCACCGGCGTGAAGACGCCGGACCACTCCACGCGGGACGCGTCCTGTCCGGACTCTCCGGGAACCTCGTGCACCGTGAGGGTGGCCACGTAGTCGGTGGCGGGGAAGGGGGCCTTCAGGATCGAGTAGCTGTAGGTGCGCGCCTTGTCGTCGAACGTCAGGAGGCGCTCGACGATGACGCCGCCGTCCTCGCTCGTCAGGCTGCGCACGCGGCCACCCTCGCTGGATTCGCTGGCGGGGATGAACGGAAGCCAGTCGGGCAGCGAGTCGAAGCCGCCGATGAGCTGCCAGACGCGGTCGGCCGGTACGGGGATCTCGATGGACGCGGAGGTGGAAGCCACGGTTTCTCCTTGAGGGACGTACGGGAGGGAGGGAGGGACGTACGGGAGGGGCGGACGGGTTTACGGGAGTGGGCAGTTGACGGTCAGGCGGTGGGTACCGGCGCGTCCGCGGCGATCAGCTTCTCCGCGCGCAGGTCCGCCCAGAACGCGGCCGGGACCGTCTCGCCAAGGGCTGCGACGTCCTCGGCGATGCGGCTGGGCTTGGTGGCTCCGGGGATCGCCGCCACCGTCGCGGGGTGGGCGAGGGAGAACTGCAGGGCGGCGGCCTTGATGCCGACCCCGTGCCGCTCGGCGAGCGCCTTGATGCGCTCGACCCTGGCGATGATCTCCGCGGGCGCCTTCTGGTACTCGAAGTGCGAGCCGCCCGCGAGGATGCCGGAGCTGTAGGGCCCGCCCACGACGATGTCCACGCCCTGGGCCTCGGCGGCGGGCAGCAGGCGCTGGAGGGCGCGGTCGTGGTCGAGCAGGGTGTAGCGGCCCGCGAGGAGGAAGGCGTCGGGCTTCGGCTCGTCCAGGTCGAGGGTGAGTTCGAGCGGCTCCACACGGTTGACGCCCAGGCCCCAGCCCTTGATGACGCCTTCGTCGCGCAGCCGGTCCAGGGTGCGGAAAGCGCCCGTGCGGGCTGTCTCATAGGCGGCCAGCCATTCGTCGCCGTAGAAGTCCTGCGCGACATCATGCACCCACACGACGTCGAGCCGGTCCGTCCGCAGCCGCTTCAGGCTGTCCTCGATGGAGCGGAGGGTGGCGTCGGCCGTGTAGTCGTTGACCATCTTGTTCGGGCGGCCGTGCTCGAAGAGGCCGCCCTTCTCGCCGAGGTCACGGGCGGCCGGGTCCTCGACCTCGTCCAGGATGACGCGGCCGACCTTCGTGCTCAGGACGTAGTCGTCGCGGGGGTGTCCCGCGAGGACGTCGCCGAGCCGGATCTCGGAGAGGCCCGCGCCGTAGAAGGGGGCGGTGTCGAAGTAGCGGATGCCCTGGTCCCAGGCGGCCTCGACGGTGGCCGCGGCCTCCTCGTCGGGGATGGCGCGGAACATGTTGCCGAGCGGGGCGGTGCCGAAGCCGAGCGCTCCGGGGAGGAGGGACGTGATGCTCATGGGGAGGTCCTCGCGGTGGTGGATTCCCGGCGGATCCGGCGGTTCCGGGGGGGGGATCGGGTGATCCGTCGGCCTTGCGATTTCGAGGTTAGGATCGATGCTTGAGACTGTCCAAGACTCGCTTGGACACACTTGAGTCCTCCGAGGTCTTACATGCTTGACCTGCGACAACTCCGCTATTTCGTGGCCGTCGCCGAGACCGAACACGTCGGCCGTGCGGCCGAGGCGCTGCACATCTCCCAGTCACCGCTCAGCCGCCAGATCGCCCAGCTGGAGAAGCAGCTCGGGCTCGTCCTGTTCGAGCGCAGCCAGCAGCGCATCCGCCTCACGTCGGACGGCCGGGTCTTCCTGAGCGAGGCCCGCGCCCTGCTGCGGCACGCGGACCGCCTGGAGAACCTGGGGCGCAGGCTCGGCCGCGGCGAGGAGGGCGGTCTGTGCATCGGGTACGTGGGCGACGCCATACACACCGGCGTCCTGCCCGGCGCGCTGCGCACCCTGCAGGAGGAGCGCCCCGGCATCCATGTCGCCCTCTACAGCCTCTCCACGGCGGAGCAGTTCGAGGGCCTGCGGCAGCGCAGCCTCGACATCGCCCTCGTCCAGGAGCCGCCGACACAGGACGATCCGGACCTCCTGGCAGCACCCCTCCTCGAAGACCCGCTGCTTCTCGCGCTACCAGCGGCCCACCCGCTGGCCGCACAGGCGGACTTGGCGCCCGGCGACCTGGACGGCCAGGCGTGGATCGCGGTCGAGAACTCCCAGGATCCCGCCTGGCGCGACACCTTCCTCGCCTCGTGCGTGGCGTCCGGTTTCACCCCTGACATCCGCCTGGACGCCGCCGAGCCGCTCACCGCGCTCGGCCTCGTGGCCTCCGGTCTCGGCCTCGCGCTCATCCAGAAGAGCATGGTGCGCGGCACGACGGACGGCGTCGCCGTACGCGAACTGCCCTGGCACAAGGCGTCCGTTCACCTGTGGGCGGCCTGGCACGCCATCGATCTGCGGCCGGTGGTGGCGTCCTTCCGCGAGACGGTTCTGGCGAGCGCCACCATCGACTGACACGCCCGATCAGTCCCAGTACGCCTTCCGGAGCGACGACTTGACGAGCTTCCCGGTGGGCGTCCGGGGCAGCGAATCCGCGAAGTCCACGGAGCGCGGCGCCTTGTAGTGGGCGATACGCTCCCGCACGAAGGCGATCAGCTCCCGCTCGAGATCGGGCCCCGCGGCCACCCCGTCGGCCGGCTGCACCACCGCCTTGACCGACTCCCCCATCTCCGCGTCCGGCACTCCGATCACGGCGACGTCCGCGACCGCCGGATGCAGCACGAGGCAGTCCTCGGCCTCCTGCGGGTACACGTTCACGCCACCCGAGATGATCATGAATGCCCTGCGGTCGGTGAGGAAGAGATAGCCGTCCTCGTCCATGTGCCCGATGTCGCCCGTGGTGGTCCAGTTCGGATGCGCGGGGTGCTGGGCCTCGCGGGTGCGGATGTCGTCGTTGTGGTAGCGGAAGGACAGTTCCTCACGCTCGAAGTAGACGATGCCGGTCTCACCGCTCGGCAGCGGCTCGCCCGCCTCGTCGCAGATCCGCAGCTCACCGAGAAACCCGTCCTTGCCCACGGAGCCGGGCTTGCGCAGCCATTCCTCGGGCGAGATGAACGTGATGCCGTTGCCCTCCGTCGACGAGTAGTACTCGTACAGGACGGGACCCCACCACTCCAGCATCCGCCGCTTGACCTCGACGGCGCAGGGCGCGGCGGCATGAATGGCCGTCCTCATGGAGGACAGGTCGTAGCGCTCCCGCACTTCGGCGGGCAGCTTCAGCATCCGTACGAACATGGTCGGCACCCACTGGCTGTGCGTGACCCGATGGCGCTCCACGGCCGCGAGGGCGCCTTCCGCGTCGAAGGTGTCCATGAGGACGACGGTGCCGCCCAGCGCCGTGACGACCCCGCAGAAGCGCAGGGGCGCCGCGTGGTAGATCGGAGCGGGCGAGAGGTAGACGGTGTCCTCGCCGAAGCCGTACATCGCCTGGAAGATCAGCACGTAGGCGCTCGGCTCCTCGCGCACGTCACCCTCGGGCAGCGCGGGCTTGATGCCCTTGGGGCGGCCCGTGGTGCCGGAGGAGTAGAGCATGTCGGTGCCGCGCGGCTGGTGGGCGGGTGGCTCGGCGGACGCGGACTCCAGGGCCTTCTCGTACGATCCGTCGTCGAGCCCGAGCCGGATCAGTGCACCGCCGGCCAACTCCATGACAGCCGCGCCCATTTCGGTGAGCGAACCGGAGATGACCAGCACCTTCGCCCCGCAGTCGCGGACGATGTACGCGGCCTCGTCCGTCGTGAGGTGGTGGTTGACGGCGGTGAGATAGAGGCCCGAGCGCAGCGCCGCCCAGTAGACCTCAAGGGCCCGCGGGTCGTTGTCGCAGAGCAGGGCGAGGTGGTCGCCCTGACGCAAGCCCGCGGCCCGCAGATGATCCGCGAGCCGCAGGGAGCGTTCTTCGAGTTGTCCGTAGGTGAGGGTTCTTGTGCCGTCGGCGGTGACGACGGCCGGCCTGGCGGGGTCGTACGCTCCCGGATGCATGCGGCGAAGGTACCGCAGTCCCCTGACGGAACGTCAGACCCCGTACGGCCTCATGTGGTTCAGCTAGCGGCTGACCTTCCGGGTCGCCCGCAGCCACTCCTTGTTCATCGCGGAGATGGACGGCAACGGAATGCCCTTCGGGCAAGCGGTGGCGCACTCGCCGGTGAGCGTGCAGCCGCCGAAGCCTTCCTCATCCATCTGCGCCACCATGTCGAGCACACGCGTCTCGCGCTCGGGAGCACCCTGCGGCAGGACACCCAGGTGGTTGACCTTCGCCGAGGTGAACAGCATCGCCGAGCCGTTGGGGCAGGCGGCGACGCACGCCCCGCAGCCGATGCACTCCGCGTGCTCGAAGGCGAAGTCCGCGTCCGGCTTCGGCACGGGCGCCGCGTGTGCCTCGGGGGCCGCTCCGGTGGGGGCACTGATGTAGCCGCCGGACTGGATGATCCGGTCGAAGGACGAGCGGTCCACGACCAGGTCCTTGACGACCGGGAAGGCGGCGGCGCGCCACGGCTCGACGTCGATCGTGTCGCCGTCCTTGAAGGACCGCATGTGCAGCTGACAGGTGGTGGTGCGCTCGGGCCCGTGCGCGTCGCCGTTGATGACGAGCGAGCACGCGCCGCAGATGCCCTCGCGGCAGTCGTGGTCGAAGGCGACGGGGTCGTCGCCCTTGACGATGAGTTCTTCGTTGAGGGTGTCCAGCATCTCCAGGAAGGACATGTCGGACGAGATGCCGTCCACTTCGTAAGTGGACATGGCGCCGTCGGCGTCGGCGTTCTGCTGGCGCCAGACGCGCAGGGTGAGCTTCATGCGTAGCTCCGCTGAGTGGGGTGGACGTACTCGAAGACGAGGTCTTCCTTGTGAAGGGTGGGAGCTTCACCCGTGGCCGTGAACTCCCAGGCGGCGGCGTACGAGAACTCCTCGTCCACGCGCGCCGCCTCGCCGTCCGGCGTCTGCGACTCCTCGCGGAAGTGGCCGCCGCAGGACTCGGCGCGGTGCAGGGCGTCGAGGCACATCAGCTCGGCCAGCTCCAGATAGTCGACGATGCGGTTCGCCTTCTCCAGGGACTGGTTGAACTCCTCGCCGCTGCCGGGGACCTTGAGGCGGCGCCAGAACTCCTCGCGGATCTGCGGGATGCGCTCGAGCGCCTTGCGCAGACCCGTCTCCGTACGGGCCATGCCGCAGAACTCCCACATCAGCTCGCCGAGTTCGCGGTGGAAGGAGTCGGGGGTGCGGTCGCCGTCGACGGCGAGGAGCCGGGTGACGCGGTCCGCGGTCTCGTCGAGCACCTCCCGTACGACGGGGTGGTCGTCGGAGATCTCGTCGTGGTGCGGATTGCGCGCGAGGTAGTCGTTGATGGTGGACGGCAGCACGAAGTAGCCGTCGGCCAGGCCCTGCATCAGGGCGGACGCGCCGAGCCGGTTGGCGCCGTGGTCGGAGAAGTTGGCCTCGCCGACCGCGAACAGGCCGGGGACGGTGGTCTGCAGGTCGTAGTCGACCCAGAGTCCGCCCATCGTGTAGTGCACGGCGGGGTAGATGCGCATCGGGGTCTTGTACGGGTCCTCGTCGGTGATCCGCGCGTACATGTCGAAGAGGTTGCCGTACTTGGCCTCGACCGCCTTGCGGCCCATGCGCGCGATGGCGTCGGCGAAGTCGAGGTAGACGCCTTGCCCGCCGGGGCCCACTCCCCTGCCCTCGTCGCACACGTTCTTGGCCGCGCGCGAGGCGATGTCGCGCGGCACGAGGTTGCCGAAGGCGGGGTAGATGCGCTCCAGGTAGTAGTCGCGCTCGTCCTCGGGGATCTCGTTCGCCGGGCGGTCGTCGCCGTGGGCCTTGGGGACCCAGATCCGGCCGTCGTTGCGCAGCGACTCACTCATCAGCGTCAGCTTCGACTGGTGGTCGCCGGTGCGCGGAATGCACGTCGGGTGGATCTGCGTGAAGCAGGGGTTGGCGAAGTAGGCGCCGCGCCGGTGGGCCCGCCAGATGGCCGTGGCGTTGGAGTTCATGGCGTTCGTCGAGAGGTAGAAGACGTTGCCGTAGCCGCCGGAGGCCAGGACCACCGCGTCGGCGAAGTACGTCTCGATCTTGCCGGTGATCAGGTCGCGGGCGACGATGCCGCGGGCACGTCCGTCCACGACGACGACGTCCAGCATCTCCGTGCGCGGATGCATCTCCACGTTGCCCGCCGCGATCTGCCGCGAGAGGGCCTGGTACGCGCCGAGGAGGAGCTGCTGCCCCGTCTGGCCGCGCGCGTAGAACGTCCGGGAGACCTGTACGCCGCCGAAGGAGCGGGTGTCGAGGAGCCCGCCGTACTCGCGCGCGAACGGCACGCCCTGCGCGACGCACTGGTCGATGATCTCCACCGAGATCTGCGCGAGGCGGTGGACGTTGGACTCGCGGGCCCGGAAGTCGCCGCCCTTGACGGTGTCGTAGAAGAGCCGGTGGACGGAGTCGCCGTCGTTGCGGTAGTTCTTCGCGGCGTTGATGCCGCCCTGCGCCGCGATGGAGTGGGCGCGGCGCGGTGAGTCCTGGTAGCAGAACTGCACGACGTGGTAGCCCTGTTCGGCGAGCGTGGCGCCGGCGGAGCCGCCCGCGAGGCCGGTGCCGACGACGATCACGGTGTGCTTGCGGCGGTTGGCCGGGTTGACCAGCTTGGCCTCGAAGCGGCGGGTGTCCCAGCGTTCGGCGACGGGGCCCGCGGGGGCCTTGGTGTCGACGACCGGCTCCCCGGTCGCGTAATCGGCGTACTCGCGGGAGGAGCGATCGCGTGAGGAGTATTCAGGGGAGGAATTCATCTGCTAGCTCACCACTCCGGTCATGACGGCCACGGGGACGACGACGAAGCCCGCCGTCAGGACCAGCGCGAGGCCATTGGCGATGATCTTGAGTGCACGGTCGCGCGTCGCCTTGCCCGCGCCGAGCGTCTGCGCGGCGCTCCAGAGCCCGTGGCGGACGTGGAAGCCGAGGGCGACGACGGCGACGATGTAGATGACGTTGCCGTACCACGTGGAGAACGTGTCGATGATGTTCTGGTACGGGTGCAGGTGCTCGTATCCGCCCGGGTGCACGGTGCCGGTCGTCAGGTCGAGGATGTGCCAGACGATGAACAGGCCGAGAATGATCCCGCCCCAGCGCATCGTGCGCGTGGCGAAGCTCTTGCCCGCCTTCTTGTTCGCGTACTTGGTGGGGCGTGCCTTGATGTCGCGGCGGCTCAGCTGGTAGGCGGAGACGGCGTGCGCGATCACGGCGACGACGAGCACGACGCGGATCAGCCAGAGCGTCCACTCGTAGTGCATGAACGGCTCGCCGACCGTGCGCAGCCAGTGGGCGTAGTGGTTCAGCTCCTCCGGCCCGAAGAAGATCTTCAGGTTTCCGATCATGTGGGCGATCAGATAGAGCAGCATGATCAGGCCGCTCACTGCCATCACTGTCTTCTTGCCGACGGACGAGTCCCAGATCGTGCGCGTCATCGACGACCGTTTTCGGTCCGTCCGCGTTGCCAGAGCCATGGGACCGACGCTAAGGCCGAAGGTCCCGATCGGTCCAAGAGATGGATCGGCTCATATCGATAGCGAATGGCTATCATCGGCCGTACCCTGCCATGTATGCAGTTCCAGCAGCTCCTTTACTTCGTCGCGGTGGCCGAGACCCGGCACTTCACGCGGGCCGCCGAGCAGGTGCACGTGTCGCAGCCCTCGCTCTCCCAACAGGTCCGCGCACTGGAGAAGGAGCTGGGCGCCGAGCTGTTCAGCAGGGCCCGGGGCAATATCGCGCTGACCGACGCGGGCGAGGCGCTGCTGCCGCTGGCCCGCCGGATCCTCGCCGACGCCGACACGGCCCGCATCGAGGTCCAGGAGCTGGCCCAGCTGCGCCGCGGCCGGATCCGCCTGGGGGCGACGCCCAGCGTCTGTACCGGCCTGCTGCCCGAGGTGCTTCGCGCCTTCCACGACCGGCATCCCGGCATCCAGCTGCTCCTGGAGGAGGGCGGATCCCACGATCTCGTACGGGAACTGGCACGCGGCGCCCTGGACCTGGCCGTGGTCGTGCTCCCGCTGCCCAGCCCGTCGCCCGCCCTGACCACCGTGGAGCTGCTCCGCGAGGACCTGGTCGTGGTGTCGTCGCCGGACGCGCCCAAGTTCGCCGGCAGGACCGTGCGGGTCGCCGATCTCCAGCGGGAGCGCCTCGTGATGTTCCGGCACGGCTACGACCTGCGGGAGCTGACGGTCGCCGCCTGCCGGGCCGAGGGGTTCGAGCCGGAGTTCGCGGTCGAGGGCGGCGAGATGGACGCGGTGCTCGGCTTCGTTCAGGCGGGGCTCGGGGTCGCGGTCGTGCCGCGCATGGTGGCGGAACGCGCCGGTCGCGGCCTTCGCGTGACTCCCCTCGCCCGGCCGACGCTGCACCGCACGATTGCTCTTGCGCACCGAAGCGATGTGGCTCCGCCGAGGGCTGCGCGGGAGCTGCAGAGGATGCTCTTGGAACGGTGACCGACCGACAGCGCCGCGTAAGGACGCGGGGGGCTGAGACATGTGCGGCTGGGCCGCGTGGGCGCGACCGGCCCCCATCGGGCCCGCAGGTGGCTAACGGGCGGAAGACAGACTTCCGGTCTCGGGATCCCGGATCGTCAGGCAGTACGTGCCACCCGCAGGGTCCCTCATCACGATCCAGTGCGGCCCGCGCCACACGGTCTCGGCGCCCCGCGCCTCATGCCGGACGCGGTCCGCGTCGAGGTCGGAGCAGGAGAAGTCCAGGTGCGCCCCGGCAGGCCCGTCGTCGAGGCGCTGCAGCAGGATCCGGAACGGCAGCCGCGGGGTCGGCTCGACGAGGTGGAACTCCGGCCGCGAGCCCGGCCGCGCGGCCCACCCCGTGAAGGCGGGCCAGAACGCCTTCTCCGCCTCGAACTCCGCCGGCGGCACATCGAGGCACACCTGGTCGAGGCGGCTCGTCGTCCCGTCCGGCGCGACGAGCGGCTCGGGGCGGACCTTCTCACCCTCCCACGTCACCACGCAGAACAGCTGCCCGCCCGGCGAGCGCAGGACCTCAAGGCCCTCCTCCGCGAAGACCGGGGTGGCCCCGAGCGCGCGGGCCTCGCTCGCCTTGGCGGCGACATCGTCCACGGCGAAGTCGAGATGCGCGCCGCCGGACCCTTCGACCGCCTGTGCCTTCAGAATGGCGTCGGCGCCGTCCGGAAGCAGCGTCACGAACTGGTCGTCCTCACCCCGGAACGCGGAGAGCCGCGTTCCGGTGACCGCCGCCCAGAAGGCATGGGCCTGCCCAAACCGGTCCTTGGGCCGGTCAGCGAAGGCGTACACCCACTGGATCTCTCCGGAGGACATGTTCGTACTCCTCAGCTCGTCGCGTCAGCGAGCGCCAGCTCGTGCAGCTGGTCCGGCGGACCGGGCCGTGCGTAGTACCAGCCCTGCGCCGTGTCGCAGCCCAACTCTCGCAGCTGATCCGCCTGAGCGCCCGTCTCGACGCCCTCGACCGTGACCGCGAGGTCCAGGCTGTGGGCGAGCCCGACGATCCCCTCGACGATCTTCAGGTCGACGGGGTCGGCCGGGAAGTGCTGCATGCCCTGCGTGAAGGAGCGGTCGAGCTTGAGGACGCTCACCGGCAGGCGGCGCAGATTGGCGAGGTTCGAGTAGCCCGTACCGAAGTCGTCGAGCGCGATGTCCACGCCCATCTCGGAGAGCCGCCGCAGCGGCTTGAGCAGGTCGTCGTCGGCGCCGATCAGCGCGGATTCGGTGACTTCCAGGCACAGGGCGCCCGGTTCGAGTCCGGAGCGCTCCAGGATCTCCACCGTGTCCGACACCAGGTTGGGGTGGGTCAACTGCATGGGTGAGAGGTTCACGTTCACGCGCAGCGGCCCGGCGCCCTTGTGCCGCGCCTCCCAGGTACGTGCCTGGCGAACCGATTCTTCGAGGACCCAGCGGCCGAGCGGCACGATCAGGCCGGTGTGCTCGGCGAGCGGGATGAACCGGTCCGGGCCGATCACGCCGTGCTGCGGATGCAGCCACCGCACCAGCGCCTCCGCACCGCGCACACTGCCGTCGCCGAGGTGCACGAGGGGCTGGTACTCGATGAAGAACTCGCCCCGCTCCAGGGCCGCGGGCAGCGCGGTGGTCAGGCCGTGCCGCGTGATGGCGCGGGCGTCGGCCTCGGGGTCGGCGAGCTCGAAGCGGTTGCCGCCCGCGGACTTCGCGCGGTACATCGTGATGTCGGCGCTGCGCAGGACCTCCGCCGCGCCGCGCTCCCCGGCCGGGCCCTCGACTATGCCGATGCTGCCGCGCACGGTCAGTTCGCGGCCCTCGACGCGGATCGGCGTGGAGAGCGCGTGCATGATGCGTCCGGCGAGGTCGTCCACCTCGGCCTCGGTGTCGCTGCCCGTGGTCAGCGCCACGAACTCGTCGCCGCCGAGCCTGGCGACCATCTCGCCCGGCGCCGTGGCGCAGGACTGGAGCCGGTCGGCGACCTCGACGAGGAGCCGGTCGCCCGCCGCGTGCCCGAGGCTGTCGTTGACGGTCTTGAAGCCGTCGAGGTCGAGATAGCAGAGCCCGAACCGCGCGCCGTCGCCCGCGGCGAGTGCCTTCTCCAGGCGCTCGAAGAACAGCGTCCGGTTCGGCAGGCCGGTGAGCGCGTCGTGCGTGGCCTCGTAGCGAAGGCGCAGGTTGAGCAGTCGGCGCTCGGTGGTGTCCTCCATCAACGCCAGTTGGTACTGCGGCACGCCGTCCGCGTCACGCAGCAGCGAGACGGTCAGATTGGTCCACAGGACGGTGCCGTCGGGCCGGTAGAAGGCCTTCTCCACGCGGTAGTGCTCCCGCTCCCCGCGCACCAGCTCCTCGTAGAGCTTCCATACGTGCGGTGAGTCGTCGGGGTGCGTCCACTCCTCGACGTTGTGTCCGCGTACCTGGTTCTCCAGGCCGCCGAACATGCGGACCAGCGCGTCGTTCACCTCGAGGACCGTGCCCGTGAGGTCGGCGATGCTGATGCCGATCGCCGCCCCGTGGAAGACGGCACGGAAGCGGGCCTCGCTGGCGTGCAGGGCTTCGGCGACCGCGCTGCGGGCGTTCAGGGCGGCCCGGGATATCGCCTCCTGCTCGGCGAGGGTGCGCTCCTGCAGGGCGGCGGCGAACCCTGCGGCCAGGGCGTGTTGCAAGCGTGCGGAACGGGCCCGCAACTCCTCCTGGGGGCCCTCGTCGCCGCAGTAGAGGACCAGGTAGGCGTCCACGCAGTCCAGTGTGCGGCTGACCGCCTCGGGATCGGTGCAGTGCGTGCCGACGAGCGCCGCGCCGATCGCCTGGCCCTCGGCCGCGTCGAAGACACGCTCGTGCAGCGCGGCGCGCAACCTACGGGCCAGCGGCACCAGTTGCTGCTCGAACTCGGGGCGGGTCAGCGACGTCGCCGTCACCGGGAAGACGGCGCGGCTCCAGATGGTGGCGAACCTGCGCACCCTGTCCTCGGGCCCGTCCGGCTCCCCGCTCATGCCCTGCGCCCCACGCCGGCGAACCCGGAGAAGGTATACGGATCCTCCTCCTCGGGCGCGGTGTCGGGCCGCCAGCGCGGCATCGGCACGAGGCCGGGTTCCACCATGTCGTATCCCTCGAAGAACCGCGCGATCTCTTCGCGCGAGCGCATGATCAGTGGATTACGGATGTCCTTGTACACGCCGACGGCCTGACCGGCCTGCTCGGCGGGGATCGGCATCCCTTCGTATGAGGCGTGCGTGAGCACGATCACGCTGCCGGGCGCCAGTGCGTCCCGCAGTTCCGCGACCGCTGTGTAGGGATCGTACGCGTCCTCAACGAAATGCAGGACGGCGACGAGAAGAAGGGCCACCGGACGGTCCAGGTCGAGGAGTCCGTTGACTTCCGAACTGCCCAGAATGTCCTGTGGTTTGCGCAGGTCCCCGGCGACGGCCACCGCCTTCTCGTTGCCGTCGAGAACGGCCCGGCCGTGCGCGACGGCCACCGCGTCGTGGTCGACGTACGCCACGCGGGCGTCCGGGTCCGCCTGCTGCGCGATCTCGTGGACATTGCCGAAAGTGGGGATGCCCGAACCGATGTCCAGGAACTGGGTGATGCCCTCGTCCACAGCGAAACGCACCGCTCGGCGCATGAAGGCACGATTCGCCTGCATGATCTTGGGCAGCCCCGGCATGAACTCCATGGCCCGGCGGGCTGCGTCCCGGTCGACCTCGAAGTTGTACGAACCGCCCAGGTAGTAGTCGTAGATGCGGGACACGCTGGGCATCGTGATGTCGATGCCCTGCGGGGCCCAGGCGGGACGCTCCATCAGGACTCCAAGACGTAGGCGAGGCGAGCCGGTGTTCGAAGTGAGGCTACTGATCGTCCGCCAAGGGAGCGAGTCAAAACGGAAATTGGCCGTCCGTTCTCGGTCACTGCCTGTGGCAAGTGCCGAGTATCAACCCAAAGAACCGGTCCGTTCCTTCCCCGGGAGGGGAAAAGAACGGACCGGTAGACCGTACGCGAGGTACTTCCGACAAGACCCCCTTCTCGGCCGGACTTCTTCTTCCGCACTTGCCTTCGGTACTGGCTGTACTGGCCGTACCGGCTCCTTCTGTGTACCTATTTCCCGTACGTCTATTTCCCGGGCGCCTCCTTCCCGTACGCCTACTTCGGCGCGCCGACGGGCTTTCCGTTCGGCCCGGCCGCATACCAAGTGCCGCCTACACCTTGACCGTTGGTGTCTCCGGGCTTCTTGTCGCCGGAGAACGTGTACATCGGCCAGCAGTCGATGGTCTGCTGCTTGCCGCCGTCCGGCCTGTTGTAGGTCATGAATCCCTTCTTCTGGATGCCCAGGGTGTCTCCCTTGTCGACCGGAGCGACGGCCGGCCACTTCTGCGCGCAGGCACCCACGCAGTTGGACTTGATGGGCCAGGCGGAGTCCTTCGTGAAGCGGTAGACGGTCATGCCGTTCTTGTCGACGACGATCTCCCCGAGCTTGGGGTCCTTGCGGGTGGAGAGCCCTGCCGGGTCGACGGGAGCCGTCTCGGCGGGAGGGTCGGCCTCGGCGGCGGGCGCGGCCTTCTTGCCGTCGGGGGCGGCCGCGTACCAAGTGCCGCCGACCCCCTGGCCCTTGGCGTCACCGGCCTTGGTGTCCTTGGCGTACCGGTACATCGGCCAGCCGTCGATGGTCAGCTGCTTGCTGCCGTCGGACCTGGTGACCTCGCCGAGCAGGGACTTGTCCACGCCGGGCGCCGCGGCCGCGCCCTCCGGGGACGCGACGGGCCAGGTCGTGGCGCAGGCGCCGTCACAGTTGGACTTGGGCGGCTCGGCGGTGTCCTTGTCGAAGCGGTAGAGCGTGTGGCCCTCGCTGTCGGTGACGACCTTGCCGAGCTTCTTGCTGTCCCAGACGGCGAGTTGGCCGGCGGCTTTCGCCTTCCCCGCCCCCTCCTTCGCGGCGCCCGTGTCGGCCCCGTATCCGTCGCTGCCCGCTCCGTACCCGTCGTCCTTGGCCGGGGCCTGGTTGCCCACGTTCTGTCCGTTCGGCGACTGGTCCCCCTTTTCCTGACCGCATGCCGTCGTCAGCGCCAGCACGGCCGCAGCTGTCGCTATGAGCGAGGCGCTCCGCCAGGCCCGAGGGGAACCCCCTGATGGATGCTGCATCTCCAACTCCCGCTGTCGCTTGGGTATCGCGCCGCTGAGTGCGTCACGCATGGCCCTAGGTACGGGTGGGAACGGCTGGTGCGTTCAACCGGCGTTCAAGATTCTTTTGTTCGTCAAGCACGCGCCCGGCGTCTCCCCCTTTCGGGCCATAGGAGGCCTCGCGCGGCGTGGCAGCACGACACACTGCCCATGATCCTTGACGTGCATGGATCCACGAAGGCCTCATCCGGCCTGGTCACACGCTTAGCCGCACTTCTGGTGCTGACCTGGCTGCTCGGTTCGCCGACGGCTGCCGCGGCGCCGGTCACCGCGCCCACGGACAACTGCGCCTACGCGTCGATCGGTGACGCTCCCGGCGGCGACGCGGTGGCGGTCGCGGGCGACGGAGTGGTCTGCAGGGCGGGTCCCACACACCGCCCCAAGCCTCCGCCGCCACCCCCTCCGCCACCGCCCGCTCCGGCTCCGCCGCCCCGCCCGGAGCCGCGCGCACCTGAGCCCCCTCCTCCCCCGCCACCACCACCGCCCGCGCGTCCGACACCCGCCGAGCCGGCGCCGCCCCCGCCGCCGCCGTCACCACCACCACCGAGTCCGAAACCGAAGCCGAAGCCGACCCCCACCGTCCTCCACAAGCCCGCGCCGACCCCGGTGAGTTACCCCGCGTACCGCGCCGCTCCGCGTAATCCGCCGCCCAGCGGCGGCCCGTCCCTGGTCTCGCTCACCCTGCTCATCACCGCACCCGCGGTGCTCGCCGTCGCCGCGCTGCGGCCTCGCTGACCGTCGGAGGTCCCATGTCGGAATGGCTTGTTCTCACCCTCGCGATGGCCGCCGCGTGCGGCGTCGTCCTGATCGTCACCTTCCTGCGGCACCGCAGGACGAGCCCGGACTACGACGCTTCGGAGACCCCGGACGTCATCGAGTACATGACGATGATGATCGGCGTGGTGTACGCCATCGTCCTCGGCCTGGCCATCGCCGGTGTCTGGGAGGCCCGCAGCGTCGCCGAGGACCATGTGCACGCCGAGGCCCAGGCGTTGCACGAGGTGTCCGAGCGAGCGCGGATCTATCCGACCGAGGTCCGCGAACGCATTCGCACGGATGTACATGCTTATGTCAGCCATGTCGTCACCACGGAGTGGGACTCCATGGCCGACCGCGGCGAACTCACCGACCGCGGCTCTCAACTCCTCACGCGTGTACGCCACGACGTCACGGACTACCAGCCCAAGTCCGATTTCGAGGCCCAGGCCTACCAGCCGCTCGTCGACGCGGTCGCGGCAGCGTCCGACGCGCGCAACTCCCGTGGTGAGAGCGCCGGGGCCACCATGCCGGGGGTCGTCTGGTTCGGGCTGATCGCCGGTGGTCTCGTCACCATCGGCATGATCTTCACCCTGCAGATCCGCCGCACCCCGCGCGAACTCATCCTCGCGGGGCTGTTCTCGGCCTTGATCGCCTTCCTGCTCTTCCTCATCTGGGACTTCGACGCCCCCTACAGCCGCGGCGTCGCGGCCACCCCGGAACCGTTCCGCGCGCTCTTCGGCCACCTCGGCGGATGAGAGCGGCTCACAAACAGGAGCGGCCGCGCCCTCAAGCGCAGGGTGCGACCGCTTTCTTGACGTTCACTCAGCAATGATCGACGCGACCTGGGTGAGGGAGTCGATCCGCCAGTCCGCGGCCTCGACGACGGTCGGGTCGTCGGCCCACCAGTGGCCCCAGGGACCACGCCGGATGTGCGCCGTTCTCAACCCGGCCGCCTTGGCCGGGAAGATGTCGTTCGCGGGATGGTCTCCGACGTAGAGCGTCCGCTCCGGCTCGGCCTGAGCCGCGTCGATCACTCTGGCGAAGAACGACGGATCCGGTTTCGCCACTCCCCACTCGCCCGAGGTGGCGACGAGATCGGCGGGCAGATCGAGGGCGCGCAGCAGCTCGCCCGCGCGAGACGTCTGATTGCCCGCGACGACGACACGCAGCCCCTGCTTGCGCAGCCCGCCCAGAGCGGGGCGCACATCGGGGTAGAGGTCGGTCTCGGCCAAGTGCTCACCACGCCCCGCGACCTCGCGGGCCTGGTAGGCGGCGGCGACATCTATGTCCGGGCTCAGCAGCCGCAGCGCTTCGGTATTGTCGCGGCCCCGCGTGACGACACCGCCCACGAGCGCGGAGACGGTGTGACGGGGCACGCCGAGCCAATCGGCCCAGGACGCCCAGTAGCGGTCATCTTTGGTGAGGGTCTCCCCCACGTCGAAAACGACGGTCTCAATCATCGGGCTCAGCCTATGCGGCACCGGGCTCCGCAGGCCGCCTGACCCGCGTGTCTCAGGGGGTTCACATGTACGCCGCCTCCGGCGCAGCGCGCTGCGGCAGAGTGGATCCATGGAGATCGAGATCGAGGAACCCGTCCGGGTGACACGCGAGTTGGTCTCGGCATTGCATCCCGAGGCGCTGGCAGCGTTACTCGGCGGGAGCTCGGTGACCGCTCGGCGCACGCCGCGCTCCGACCTGGATGTCGTCGTGGTGCTCGCCGGTGAGCGGGAGCCGTCCAGGACGAGCCTGCGATTCGGGCCGTGGCCGGTGGAGCTGTTCGTGCACACCGAGGCCAGCTGGCGGTGGTTCGTACGGAAGGAGATTCCGCGGCGGCGATCGTCGATGCTCTCGATGTGCGCCGAGGGGATCGTGCTCCTGGACCGGGACGGCACCGGCGCCCGACTGCGGGACGAGGCACGGAGGTTGACGGCGGCCGGGCCTCCCGAGGCGACACCGGAGGAACTGGAGGACCGGCGCTACAGCCTCACCGACCTCCTCGACGACCTCGCCGGATGCGCACACGCGGGCGAGCGGCTGTTCATCGTCACCGAGATCGCCCGCCGGACCTGCGAGTTCGTCCTCTTGCGTACGGGGGCGTGGCTGGGCGGCGGGAAGTGGCTGGCGCGGCGCGTCGACGAGGTGTGGCCGGGGTTTTCCACGGGGCTTGACGGCGCGGTGCGGGAGGCTCTGGCGGGCAGGCCATCGGGCCTTGTCGCGCTGGTGGACGGGGTGCTCGCGCCGTCCGGCGGGCGGCTGTGGGAAGGGTATCGGCGCAGCGGGTACCCAGGCTCCGCGACACCGGCTTCGCACACAGGTCCGTAAACCGTGCTGCGCGGCGGCCCGGCGCGGCGCACTCTGGTGGCATGACCTGGCAGACACCCATCATCGTCCACCCGCCCGCTCCCGACGGCGGACGGCGGGTCACCGTGCGCGGACAGGCCGTCGGCGTCGCGCGCGACGACCGTGACCTGGTGGAGTTCCTGCGCCGCGCGGGACTCGGGGACGCCGACATAGCCCTCGACGACCCGCACCTCGTGGAGTGGCGTGGCAGCGGGGCGCATGTGTGGGCGAAGGGTTCCTGAGTCCCGTCCGAGTGACTCCCGGGCGAGCGGCAGGCACGTAGGCAGTAGGTATGCGAGTGGGCAGGCGCACCGTGCCGTCCGGCTCCCCCGGCCCGGCCCGGCAGTACGCGGCCCCCGTTCCCCGCCCCTTTACACGCCGCGCCGCCCGATCCCCGTCACCGACCCCGCGACACCCCGCCCCGTTCCCCTGTCCGGCCCACACCGTTGCCCCGTTCGCGCGACTGCGATCGCGGTCGCGCGGCTCCCTGCTTAGCGTTTGCGGCATCGAGGCGCATATCAGGTGAAAGCGGAAGAAGATCCGCGGCTGCTCCTCGGAGACCCGGAGGAATCATCATGCGCGCGATACGCGTCGCCTCGGCCACTCTGCTCGCCGCCACCGCCCTGACCCTCACCGCCTCCGCCGCTTCCGCGGCCGTCGCGGACGACGGCGACTCGAACGACCACAACATCACCTCGTTCGGCTTCCGCGTCACCCCGTCCACGATCGCCGCCGGCGGTCAGGTCACGCTCAGCGTGGACGGCTGCGAAGACGAAGCCACAGCGACCTCCGGCGTCTTCGACGACGCCCATATCCCCAAAGGACAGCAGTCCGTCTCAGCGATGGTCTTCCCCGACGCCAAGCCCGGCGCGATGTACGAGGTGACCTTCAAGTGCGGGCAGGAGACAGGGACCACGGACCTCACGATCGCCACCGGCCGTCCGACCTCACACCCCACCTCGCATCCGACAGGACCCACCCACCATGGGGTCAAGGCCGGTGTCGGCGGCAGCTTCGGCGGGCTCGACCTGCACGAGATCGCGCTCGGCGGCGCCTTGATCGTGGGCACGCTCGGCACCGCGTACTACTGGACCCGCCGCCGCACCGGCGACGGCAACTCCTGACGAACCGCCTCTGACCGGCGCGGAAGGGGGACGCGCCGGTCAGCAAGGCGGAACGGTCCACACCCGACGTGCGAGTGACGGGTGAGGTGCGAGTCATGGGCGTGCCGGTACCGGTACCGGGCGTGCGGTCAGATGCCGCGCCCCGCGTTCTCCGAGCGGCGGCGCATCCAGAACACCCCGCCACCGACCACGGCGGCGGCCACGAGCACCCCGCCGATCGCCATGTCGGTACTGGTCGCCCCTGCGCTGCTGCTGCCGCCGAGACCGCCGCGGACACCACCGTGGATGACGGTGAACGCGTTGGGCTTGGTGAGGGGCGCGCTGCTGCCGCAGTGGACGGTGATGCTGTGGGCCCCCGGGGACGCGTGATGGTGGATCGTGGTGTTCGCGCTGGCCGTGCCCCCGCCCATGGTCTTCAGGTTCGTGTCGGGGAAGGCGTCGGACGTGACCTTGCTGCCGACGGCCTGGCAGGCCGAGCCGTCGACCGTCACCGTCAGCTGTCCCCCTCTGGGGATCACGCTAGGCATGGCGACGATGTTGGACGGATCGGCCCAGGCCGATGCCGTCGGGGCGGCGAGGCCGACGACGGCACCCGCGGTGACTGCGACCGCGAGGGCACGGGTGGTGCGCATACGAGAAGTACGCATGTGAATCCTCCGCGGAAGACGCCCCGGGGTAACCGTCCCCGGTCGATCGGCGAGAGCGCCTCCCAAACAGACCCTCAGATGCCCTGCACACGCACGCATTTCGACGATCGGCCGTCCTGGTGAGGCGACACGCCGGAGCGTGAACGTACAAGCCGATATTGCCGCAGGTCACGGACCGTCAGAAATTTCCTGCGGACCGCGACTCGGATGGCGCATGCCCGGTATGGGCGCCACCCGTTCGCTCCCGCTCTGTCGCCCGCCGCGCGCACCGCGCTTAGCGTTCTCGTACGCGCAACGGACGCGGTTCGAACGCCGCGTTGAGAGGGGATCAGAGAATGCCTTCGTCCCAGCCGGCCGATGACGAGGAGCAGCAGAAAAAGCGCGCGCCGTGGGGCGTCATGGCGCTTGTTCTGCTGACCGGCCTCGCGCTGATCCGGAATGGCTCAGGGGAATTCGACGTGGGTCCGCCCCAGCCCGCTTCGGCCGCCGCCGCGGACCAGGCACCCGACGAGGCGGGCCGGGGCATCACGCCGATGACGTTCTCCCCCGCCGCGCGGGTGGGCATCAAGGGGATCCGGGTGGACGCGCCGGTCATGCCCGTCGGGCTCGACTCGGAGGGCTGGGTCGACGCGCCGCCGCCGGAGGACCCGAATCTCGCGGGCTGGTTCACCGGAGCCGTGTCGCCGGGCGAGAAGGGCACGTCCGTGATCGTCGGCCATGTGGACAATCAGCAGGGGCCCGCTGTCTTCTACGGCCTGGGCTCGCTGAAGAAGGGAAACCGCGTCGAGGTCCTGCGCAGGGACCGTAAGACCGCGGTATTCGAGATCTATGGCATCGAAGTGTTCGAGAAGAGCGATTTTCCGGGGCGCCGCGTCTACAAGGACAAGGGAACTCCGGAACTCCGCGTCATCACCTGCGGCGGCGGATTCTCGAAGCAGGACGGTTACGACGGGAATGTCGTTGTTTTCGCCCGCCTGGTGGACGTGCGCTGACGGCGAACGCGTCGGCGGCACACGGCAAAACCGGGCGGGCGAATTCCCGTCCTAGATTCCGTAGCGGCTCGGCAAGCTGATGCGGTATCCCGAATCGATGAGTTCGGGGAGATACGTCCGCAGCGCCTCGACGCTCTGGGAACGGTCGCCGCCCGCGTCGTGCGAGAGCACGACCACTCCGGGGCCCGCACCGGCCCGTACGCGCCGGATGATCGTGCGGGTGCCGGGCTCGGTCCAGTCCAGGGTGTCGACGGTCCAGGCGAGCGGCTCCATGCCCAGGTCGGCGCCCAGCTGGAAGGCGTTGCGGTTCCAGGCTCCGTAGGGGGCGCGGAACCAGGCCGGGGGTTCGCCCACGGCGTCCTCGACGACCTCGCAGGTGCGCTCGATCTCCTCGCGCATCGCGCTCCGGCTCATCTTCGGGAGCAGCGGATGCGTCCAGGTGTGGTTGCCGATCAGATGCCCGTCGTCGGCCATCTCGCGCAGCAGGTCCTTGTTGTCGACGGCCATCTCGCCGCAGACGAAGAACATCGCGCGGACGTCGTAGCGGCGCAGGGTGCGCAGGATGCCGGGCGTGTAGCGGGGGTCGGGCCCGTCGTCGAAGGTCAGCACCATGCTGCGGCCCTGTCCGTCCATGCGCAGGATCGGCTCCTTGCGCACGCGGGGCCGGGCGCGCGGGGCCCCGGCAGGACCGCTGCCCGCCATGGGCTGGAGGCGGTACGCGGAGGGCTTGAGGGGTCGCGCGGCAGGCGCCCCACCCGCAGCCACCCCACCGCCAGCCACCTCACCGCCAGCCGCACCACGGGGAATCCCAGAACCGGACATGTCCGGCGCCCCAGCGCCGGACCCTTCTGTTCCCGCGCAGCCGGCGGTCGCGGCCAGACCGAAGACAGCGGCGCCGCGCAGGAGCGCACGACGCCCTGGAGTCATTTGATCCTTTTTCATGACTAATCCGTCGCATGGCGGAAGCCCGACGCGGACCATCAACACCACGGCCGGCCGCGAAAGTACCCGATGGGACCAGCGGAGAGCCCGGCGGCAGGGGCGATGACGCGGTTCAGCGGCGCCGTACGAGCGGGAAGGGCAGCGTCTCCCGGATCGTCAGGCCGGTGAGGAACATGACGAGCCGGTCGACGCCGATGCCGAGCCCGCCGGTGGGCGGCATCGCGTACTCCAGGGCGTCGAGGAAGTCCTCGTCCAGCTCCATCGCCTCCGGGTCTCCCCCGGCGGCGAGCAGGGACTGCGCGGTGAGGCGGCGGCGCTGCTCGACGGGGTCGGTCAACTCCGAGTAGGCGGTGCCCAGTTCGGTACCGAAGGCGACCAGGTCCCAGCGCTCGGCCAGGCGCGGGTCAGTGCGGTGCTGGCGGGTCAGCGGGGAGACGTCGGTCGGGAAGTCCTTGTAGAAGGTGGGCAGCTCCGTCTTCTCCTCGACGAGGCGCTCGTACATCTCGAGTACGACGTCACCGCGGCCGTCGTCCGGCTGGTACGGGACGTCCGCGCGGTCGCAGAGCCGGTGCAGCCGCGCCAGCGGGGTGTCCGCGTCGACCTCGTCGCCGAGAGCTTCGGAGATCGCACCGTAGACCGTCTTGACCGGCCACGGTCCGGAGATGTCGTGCTCGGTGAGCCGCCCGTCCGAGTCGGCCTTGTGGGCGACGGGCGCGCCGAAGGCGGCGGTGGCGGCGCCCTGGATGAGCTCGCGCGTGAGGTCGAGCATCACGTCGTAGTCGGCGAACGCCTGGTAGGCCTCCAGCATCGTGAACTCGGGGTTGTGCTTGTAGCTCACGCCCTCGTTGCGGAAGGTGCGGCCCATCTCGAAGACCTTCTCCATGCCACCGACGCAGAGCCGCTTCAGATAGAGCTCGGGCGCGATGCGCAGATAGAGGTCGAGGTCGTAGGCGTTGATGTGGGTGGTGAAGGGGCGGGCGTTGGCGCCTCCGTGGATCTGCTGGAGCATCGGCGTCTCGACCTCGAGGTAGCCGCGGTCCAACAGGCCCTGCCGCAGGGCCTGCACGGCGGTGGACCGGGCCCGGACGACATCGCGGGCGTCGGGGCTCGCGACCAGATCGAGGTAGCGGCGGCGGACCTTGGCCTCGGGGTCGGTGAGTCCGCGGTGCTTGTCGGGCAGCGGGCGCAGGCACTTGCCGGTGAGCTGCCAGCCGGCGACGAAGACGGTGAGCTCGCCCTTGTCGCTGGTGCCGACCGCGCCGGTGGCCGTGATGTGGTCGCCGATGTCCGTGCCGGAGGTGAAGTCGTTCAGGACGTCGGGGCCCGCCCTGTCCCGGGTCAGGGCGAGTTGGCGGTCGCCTGACCAGTCGCGCAGGACCGCGAAGACGATCCCGCCGAAGTCGCGTACGAGCATGACGCGCCCGGCGACCGTGACCTGCTCCCCCGTCAGGGCGGGTGTCAGCTCGGCGAGAGTGTGGGTGCGCGGCGGGAGGCCCACGGGGTAGGGGTCGACTCCGTCGGCGCGCAGCCGGTCGAGCTTGTGGTGGCGGATGCGGACCTGGTCGGGGAGCGCGGCCAGGGGGTCGGCGTCCACGGCGTCCCGCCGGCCCGCGAGACCGAGGGCGGAGATCGGCGGGAGGCCCTCCGTACCGACGGGCTTCGTGACGCCCTTGGGTCCCCGGCCCTTGCCCCAGAGCTTGCGCAGCGAGGGTACGGAGACGAAGCCTTCCGCGATGCCCGACGCGAGGCTGATCCTGGCGAGGGCCCCGGCGTCGCCGTAACAGATGAAGCGGGGGTACCACTCGGGGTGGTATTTGGCGTTGGAGCGGTAGAGCGCTTCGAGCTGCCACCATTTCGAGAAGAAGAGGAGCAGCTTGCGCCACAGGCGCAGCACGGGGCCGGCTCCGATGCGGGCGCCCTCCTCGAAGACCGAGCGGAACACGGCGAAGTTCAGGGAGATGCGGCGCACCCCGAACTTTCCGGCGCCCGCGCAGAGTTCCGCGACCATGAACTCCATGACTCCGTTGGGCGCGGACGCCCGGTCACGGCGCATCAGGTCCAGGGAGATGCCGTCCTTGCCCCAGGGGACGAGGGAGAGCAGGGCGATGAGCCGCCCTTCGGCGTCCAGGGCCTCGACGAGCAGGCAGTCGCCGTCCTCGGGGTCGCCCAGCCGGTCGAGCGCCATCGAGAAGCCGCGCTCGGTCTCGGTGTCCCGCCAGGCGTCCGCCTTGTCGACGATCTCCTCCATCTCCTCGTCGGTGAGGGTGGAGTGGCGGCGGATGCGGGTGGTGGCGCCGGTGCGGCGGACGCGGTTCACGGCCTGCCGGGTGACGCGCATGTCGCGGCCGTCCAGGTCGAAGTCCGCGATGTGCAGGATCGCCTCGTCGCCGAGCTGGAGCGCGCCGAGCCCGGAGCGTGCGTAGGCGGTGGCGCCCTCCTCGGACGCGCCCATCACCGCGGGGGCCCAGGCGTACCGCCGGGCCACCTCCAGCCACGCGCCGATCGCGTGCGGCCAGGCCTCGCGGTCGCCCACCGGGTCGCCGCTGGCCAGGCAGACGCCCGCCTCGACGCGGTAGGTGACGGCGGCCTTGCCGCTGGGCGAGAAGACGACGGCCTTGTCGCGCCGGGTGGCGAAGTAGCCGAGCGAGTCCTGGGCGCCGTACGCGCCGAGCAGCGCGCGGATGCGGGGTTCCTCGTCGCCGTGCAGGGCGGCTTCCATGCGCTGGGAGCGGAAGAGGGTCGCGGCCGCGTTCAGGAGGGCGACAGCGCCGAAGAGACCGAGCCAGAAGTGCAGGGCACGTGGGGGTCTGCCGTCGAAGTAGTCGCCGCCGGTGAAGAGCCCGCCGCAGACGCGGTCCGCCGCCCACAGCAAGGCATGGCCGCGCGGCAGCGACCCCGGAAAGAGCGCGACGAGCCCCCAGCCGACCAGGATCGCCACGGCGAGGCCCGCGACGAGTACGAGCACGGCCCGCCGGACCGCCCCGCGGCGGGAGTCCGCGGAGAACTCCTTGCGGGCCAGGACGAGCAGGACGAGGGCGATGGAGCAGACGACGAGGGAGGGGATCGAGTCCGCCCAGAAGCCGAGGGCGATGCCCAGGACGTCGAAGGCGAGAAGAAGCCCCAGATAGACGACGACCAGCCACCACGCGACCTTCTTGCGGGCCGCCGTCGCCGCGGCGAGGAGGAAGAGGAAGACCGCGTACGCCAGGTTGGGGCTCACCGGGACCGTGAGGAGGTCGAGGACGCGGACCACCGGGCGCAGGAGGTGGCGCAGCGGGGCGATGATCGAGAGGATCGCGCAGAAGAGCCCCAAGGTGCCGAAGAAGGTGGCGAATCCCTCCGGCACGCGTCTGAGGAAGCGGGCTTTCGCGCCCTGCGGCGGGGCGGTGCGGGGGCTCTCCACGCTGGTGCTCATGGATCGACCCTAGGAAGGGCCGCGCCGCCCCGCTCGTCGGAGCGTCGGCCGGCGTCTCGAATACCTCTGCCCGCGACGGAAGCGGAACGACGGCTCCGATAGCCTCTCGGCTGTGACTGAACACCACTCCCACCAGTTCGAACGCGGTACGGACGGCCCGAAGGTGATCGTCGTCGGCGTCGACGGCTCGGACTCCTCGCTCCGGGCCGCGGCATATGCCGGAGGCCTGGCGCGGCGACAGCACGCGCTGCTCGCCGTCGTCTACATCCAGCCGGTGATGGCCGCGGGCGCCGCGCTCGGCGCCCCGGTGGCCGAGGCGACCGACGAGATCGCCGAGTCCCTGATTGCCGAGATCAGAGACGCGACCGAGCGGGTGAAAGACATATTCGACGTGCGATGGGAGTTCCACACCTTCCGCGGCGACCCCTACAGCGGTCTGGTCACCGCGGCGGACGATCTCACCGCCGACGCCGTGGTCGTCGGCGCCTCCGAGCAGGCGGGCCACCGTATCGTCGGCTCGGTCGCGGTACGCCTGGTCAAGGCGGGTCGCTGGCCCGTCACCGTGGTGCCGTAACCGACAGCGGCCAGACTGCTGAACCCCCACATCAATGAGTGGTGTGGTGTCTTCCGTCATGGGCACGCCTGGGCCATCATGATCCGCCATCAGCCGACTGCCGTCTGCGAAGAGGTGGAGCTCATGGCAGGACTCCGGATGGGGCACGGCGTTCTGCGCCGCAAACCCATCGAAAGCATCGAAGAAACCGAAGGCGCGGAGGGCGGCGGGCTCTCCCGCTCGCTCGGCCTCTGGCAGCTCACCGCGATCGGCGTCGGCGGCATCATCGGCGCCGGCATCTTCACCCTCGCCGGGACGGTGGCCAACGGCACGGCAGGACCCGCCGTCCTCATCTCCTTCCTCATCGCCGGTGTCGCGAGCGCGGCCGCCGCCTTCTCGTACGCCGAGTTCGCGGGTCTCATCCCGAAGGCGGGATCGGCGTACACCTACGGCTATGTGGTGCTCGGCGAGCTCACGGGCTGGTTCATCGGCTGGGACCTGCTCCTGGAGTACACGGCGATCGTGGCGGTGGTCGCGATCGGCATCTCCGGCTACTTCAACTTCCTCCTGAACGACATGGGCGCGCAGCTGCCCCACTGGATGCTGGGCGCACCCGGCACGGGCGACGGACACAAGGTCGACCTGTTCGCGGCGGTACTGTGCCTGCTCATCGCCTACCTCCTGACCCTCGGTATCAAGAACGCGGCGCGCTTCGAGATGATCGTGGTCGTGCTGAAGGTCATCGTCGTGCTCGTGGTGATCGCGGTCGGCTTCTTCCACATCAACACCGGGAACTACAAGCCGTTCTTCCCCTTCGGTGTCAGCGGCGCCTTCACGGGCGCGGCGACGGTCTTCTTCGCCGTGTTCGGGTACGACGCCATGAGCACCGCCGCCGAGGAGTCCAAGGACGCTCAGCGCCACATGCCGAAGGCGATCCTCTACTCGCTCGCGATCTCGATGGTCCTGTACGTGCTCGCCTGCCTCGTCCTCACGGGGATGCAGGGCTACAAGGACATCGACCCGGAGAGCGGCTTCTCCACCGCGTTCAAGTCGGTGGGTCTCGGCGGTCTCGCCGATGTGATCGCGGTCGGCGCGATCATCGGCATCCTCACCGTGATGTTCACCTTCATGCTCGGCGTCACCCGCGTGTGGTTCAGCATGTCGCGCGACGGGCTGCTTCCGAAGTGGTTCGCCAAGACGCACAAGACCCGGCACGTGCCGACGCGCGTGACGTGGATCGTCGGATTCGCCTCGGCCGCCATCGCCGGGTTCCTGCCGATCGGCGAGGCGGCCGAACTGACCAACATCGGGATCCTGTTGGCGTTCGTCGTGGTCTGCGTCGCGGTGATCGTGCTGCGCTACAAGCAGCCCGATCTCCCGCGCACGTTCCGCTGCCCCGGGATGCCGGTGGTGCCCGCCATCGGGGTCGTCTTCTCGATCTGGCTGATCACGTTCTTGCAGTGGCAGACGTGGGTGCGGTTCGCGGTGTGGTTCGCGATCGGTCTTGTCGTCTACTTCGGGTACTCGTACCGGAAGTCGGAGCTGGCCAAGACCGACCGCGTTTCCTAGCGGGGGCGCTGATTCCCGGCGGGGTCGTCGCTCAGGCGCTCTCGATGGACTTCTGGAACTCGCGGGCCATCTGCTCCAGGCCCTTGTTCCTCCATTCCGCCCAGAACGGCTTCCACTCGCTCAGCTTCTTGCGGCCGCTGACGATGTCGTTGACGAGGTCTCGCGCTTCTGTGTCCATGCGTCCGTAGTGCTGGGTGTACGCGTCCGAGTAGTGGCCGACCGCGGGGTTGCGGATGGCGGTCTCGATGAGCTTCTGCTCGACTGCGTAGATGTCCTTGACGTCCCGGGCCCGCTCCGTGCCCGGGAAGGCCGACGCGACGAGCGCGAAGGGTGACGTAGTTGCCGTGGTCAGTCCGCTGAAGAGACCCTCGACCTGCTGCTTGCCCTGCTTCGACTGCTCCGGGAAGCCGTTCTTGTCGTGCGTGAAGTCCTTGCCCTCGGTGCCGAACTCGAGGAACTCACGTTCGGTGGTCCCGAACGGAGCGGCCAGGTAGTTGAGCACGCGGAGCAGCATGCGCACCCGCTTCTCGTCGCCCTTCTTGATGGCGGTGTAGCCGATCGTGCCGAGGTGATAGTGGTGGTTCGGCTTGTTGCCGCCCGCGCCGAAGGGGATCAGGATCTCGGCGGCCAGTCCGGGGTCCTGTACACGGATGTCCCTGCGCGCGTTGAAGGGGTTGGCATGGACCGTGGCACCGATCGATCCCTGCGCCATCTTGGTGTTCGCGTCCGCCATCTTCGGATTACCGGGGTAGAAGACCCCGGCCTTCTTCAGCTTGAGGACGAAGTTCAGGGCCTCCAGGTACTCGTCGGTGTCCTGGTACCAGGTCAGTGTTCCGTCCTTGTTCTGCCGCCACTTGTTGGGGGCGCCGAAACACTGGCTCATCACGCTTGCCGCGTTGACATAGATCGGCTCAAGGGCCCAGACCTTGCCGCCGGTGACCTCCTTGCACTTGGCGAGGAACTCATCGGGGCTGCTCGCCGAGAGTCCGTCCGCCTTCTCCCAGACCTTCGGGTTGCCGCCGTAGACCTGGCCCAAGGCGGGATACGGGCTGGGCGCGCCCCAGATCTTGCCGTTCACGACGGCGGTCTTCCAGTGCGCCGGGGTCATCGCGGCGAGATTCGGGTAGTCCTTCACCGCGTCCCCGGAGACGTACTCCGTGATGTCCGCGCACTTGGCTTCGAGAAGTTCGGCGATGTGCTGGATGCCCTGGTTCGGCGGTATCCACATGAGGTCGGGAAGTTCGCCGCCCGCGATGACGGCGGAGAACTTCTCTTCGTAGCCGGGGTCGGTGCCAAGGACCGCCTCCAGGTCCACGCCGAGCTCCTTGTTCACCTTCTTCCAGTGGGCGTTGGAGCCTGCTGGGGCAGGCGGCTGCGTCCAGATCTCCGTGAGCATCGTGATCTTCGAGCCGTCGCCGGGGGTCTTCTGGACGCTGCGCACCAAGTCCTTCGGGTACGACAGGAACCCCGCCGAGAGGCCCTTCGCATTCGGCGGCAGATCGGGCTTGACCTTGCTGAAGGGGACGTACGAAGGCAGCTTCACCTTCGACGATGCCGCCTCGCCCGTCTTCTTCGCGCCCGAGCCGCAGCCCGTCAGCGAGGTGGCGGCCGCACCAGCCGCTACGGCCGTGGAGAGGCTGAGGAAGGTGCGTCGGGACATGCCTGTCATGGGAATCTCCGCAAAGGGTTTCAGGGGGCAAGAGGGTTCTGGGGGAGGGAAGTTCAGCCCTTGATGGCGCCCGTGAGCACGCCCTTGGTGAAGTACTTCTGCAGGAACGGGAAGAGCAGCAGGATCGGGATGAGCGCGATCATGACGACGGCCATGGAGATCGACTGCTGGGGCGGCATGTGGCTGACGCCGAGCTGGTCGCCCGAGATGGACTTGCCCTGGACGACGTAGGTCCGCAGGACCAGCTGGATGGGCCACTTGCCGGAGTCGTTCAGGTAGAGCATCGCGTTGAAGAACGCGTTCCAGTACGTCACCGCGTAGAAGAGGCCGACGACGGCGACGACTCCCTTGGAGAGCGGAAGGACGATGCGGGTCAGGATCCGCCAGTCGCCCGCGCCGTCGATCCGCGCGGCCTGGTAGAGCTCCTCGGGGATGTTCATGAAGAACGCCCGCAGGACCACGAGATTGAAGGCGTTGATCATGACGGGCAGGATCAACGACCAGTAGGAGTCGAGGAGTCCGAGCTCCTTGACCACCACGTACATCGGCACCATGCCCGGCACGAAGAGGAGCGTGAAGAGCACCATCAGGAGGATCGGCTTGCTGCCGGGGACGCCGCGCTTGCTGAGGCCGTAGGCGAGCGCGATCGTCGTCAGGAGCGAGAGTGCCGTGCCGACGAGCGTGATCAGGACGCTGACGACGACGGCACGGGAGACGATGCCTCCGGAGAGGATCGTCCGGTACGCCTCCAGGGTCGGGTCCGTGGGGAAGAGGACGAAGCCGCCCGCCTCGGTGATCTCCTTGCGGGAGGCGAGGCTGGTGGAGAGCACCGTGACGAAGGGCAGGATCATCACGGCGCAGATGACCGTGATGACGACGGCCTTGGCGGTCGAGCCGATCTTCGTGGGCGGCTCTTCCCAGGCGGGCCGCTCCTCGCGGGCCCGCGGCGATCGCAGGGGGAATCCGAAGCTGCTCATTTGCTGTACACCCCGTGCTCTCCGAAGGCGTGGGCGACCTTGTTGGCGCCGTAGATCATCAAGGCCCCGATGACGCCCTTGACCAGGCCCGCGGCGGCGCCGACGCCCCAGTCGCCGTAGACGACGCCGTGGTAGTAGATGTACGTGTCGAGGACTTCCGATGCGCGGGCCCCGACCGCGTCGCGCTGGAGCAGGAACTGCTCGAAGCCGACGGAGAGGACGTCGCCGAGGCGGAGCACGAGCAGCATGATCGTGACACCGCGGACGGCGGGCAGGGTGACGTGCCACATGCGGCGCCAGCGTCCGGCGCCGTCGACGGCCGCCGACTCGTACAGGCTCTGGTCGACGCTCGCGAGCGCCGCCAGGTAAATGATCATGCCCCAGCCGATGTCCTTCCAGATCACCTGTCCGGTGATGAGGAGGGAGAAGGTGTCGGGGTCGGTCATCACGTCCAGGGCGGACATGCCGTGGTCGCTCAGGTAGTTGCTGAAGAGGCCCGCGCCGCCGAGGACCTGCTGGAAGAGCGCGACGACCAGGACCCAGGAGATGAAGTGGGGCAGATAGACGACGCTCTGCACGAACTTCTTGATCCGCGGGCTGACCAGGCTGTTGATCAGCAGGGCGAGGGCGAGCGGCGCCGGGAAGAAGAAGATCAGCTGGAGCGCGGCGAACGCCAGGGTGTTGCGGACCGCCTCCCAGAACGCCGGGTCGGCGAAGAGCTCCTGGAAGTTGGCGAGGCCCACCAGAGGGCTGTCCTTGAAGCCGATGAAGGGCTGGTAGTCCTGGAAGGCGATGACGTTGCCGAGCATCGGCACGTAGAAGAAGAGCAGGAAGAAGAGCAGGCCCGGGGCCATGAGGGCGAGCATCACCCAGTTGTTCCGCAGTCGGACGCGGAGCGGGACACGGCGGTGGCGCGGCGGGTCCTGGGACTGTGGACACGACTTCGGATCCGACCCGGATGGTGGCGGCGACGCGGCGCGTGGCCTGCGTTGCGTTGCTGGGGATGTCACACGTACTCCCTGGCCTGGCGGCACGACGGAACAGAAAAGTGGCAGCCGACAGCCCGGAACGGCCGTCGAGAGTCGGCCAATTAAGAAGCCAACTTGCCTAAAGAGAGCCACATCATCGAAGCGTGACTCCCGCCCGTCAACCACCTTCCGGTCCTAGAGAGTTGGATTTTTCTGCGCGGCGTGATCGATGTGTTCCAGTGCGAGACGAGCTGCCCCGATTGCGGTGGATTCCTCGCCGAGTACGGAGGTTTGGACCGTCGGCCGGTAGGGGCAGAGCGCGCCGAGCCGTGCCGCGAAAGGCTCGCTGAGCAGGGCGCCCGCACGCGAGATCCCGCCGCCCAGCACCACGGACTGCGGGTCGAGTACGGCGACGTGGCGGGCCAGACTGTCGGCGAGCGCCTCGGCGAAGGCGCGCAGGGTGTACTCGGCCCCGCCGTCGCCCGCCGCCGCGGCGGTCACCACCGCGCGGGCGGCGTTCTCGCGCGTCGGCCTGTCCGCGCCCTGGTGCCCCGCGAACCAGTCGAGGAGCCGCTGGTAGCACCGCTCCCAGCCGTCTCCCGCGACCATCTCCCCCGCCGCGCCACGGTGTCCGCGGTGCAGTTCACCCCGGAGCCAGAGGCCGATGCCGAGCCGGTTGCCGACGTACAGGTACACGCAGTCGTCCGCGCCCACCGACACTCCCCCGGTGCACTCGGCGAGGGTCGCGAGCTGGATGTCGTTGCCCACGACGACGGGGCCGTGGCCCGGGTCGGCGAGTTCGCGGGTGAGGTCGAGGCCCGTCCACTGCGGCAGCGAGTCGCTCTCCACCACCCGGCCCGCCGCGTCCACCATGCCGCTGGTGCCGACGCCGGTCGCCAGCGGGCGCACATCCGCCGCCGCGGGCTGGGCCAGGCAGCCCGCGATCGCCTCGCGGACGGCGTCGAGGCGCTGCTCGGCGGGGAGTTCGGGCGTGACGGCGACGCGCTGGGTGGCCACTGTCCGGCCGAGCAGGTCGGCGGCGTGCACCAGGATCTTGTGCGCGCCGATGTCCACGCCGAGGACGTGCGCGGCCTCGGCCCGGAACCGAAATCTCCGGGCGGGCCTGCCCACACTTCCGCTGCCCGGCGTCAGCTCCACCAGGTGGCCCTCGCGCAGGAGCTGGGCCGTGAGGTCCTGAGCCGTGGGGCGTGACACCCCGATGAGCGTGGCGAGTTCGGGCACGGTGATCTCGTCCCGCTCGCGCAGCACGCGCAGGGCGGCTGCCGTGTTGAGCCGGCGCAGCAGCGACGGGTCCCCGCTCATGGCATTCATGGCGTTCATGGCGTTCGTGACACTCGTGGAACTGCTGGGACTCGTGGGTTCCTTCTTCATGGACTCCCCTCCCGGTCTGCCCGATTCAAGGCGTCCCCCTTGACAGCGCGATCGGTTGATCTCCAGGGTGACCCGGAGCGATTGAGAAACTTACCTAATAAATAGCGCCCTTGGGGGAGCACAGATGGGTGAGACTGGTCATCCGGAGCTGGCATGCGGGATCGGCTCCTGGGACAGCGACGTCTACGGTAACCACCGGCTTCTCGTACGTGCCGACACCGCCGACATCCGAGACACCGCGGCCCCGGCTGTCGCGGCCGAACTGCCGTGGCGGCGCCAGGATCCGGACCCCGGGGCGGTGGACGTGATCGTGGTCGGTCCTTCCGGGGAACGCGTGCGCAACACCGTGGCCGTGAAGGTCACCGCCGAGGCGGGGCGCATCGCCTTCGAGCCGGTGGACGGCCCCGGAACCTACGCCGTGCACTACCTCCCGTACGCGCACACGGGCAAGCCCTACTATCCACAGGCCGCCTACCGGCCGCCGACACAGACGGCGGACCCCGGCTGGGTGCACCGCTGCGGCCTGCACCACGCCACAGGCTGGGAGAAGCTGCCGCGCGCCGAGGCCTTCGGCTACGAGGCGGCGAGCGCGGTCGACTCCTTCGCGCCGCTCGGCTTCGCGGCGACCGAGGACGAGCGCACGAGCCTCCATCAGGCCTACGCGGACGAGCAGTTCCTCCTCTTCGGCGAGGACCGCGCCCACCCTCTCGGCCGCTATGAACGGCTGCCCGCGCGCTGGGCACTGGCCATCCCTCACGCACCGCTCGACGTCACGGCGGACCGCGGGGAGTTTTACGCGGTGCAGGTCGGCGTGTACGCGCTCCAGGAGTTGACGGACGTACGGGCCGAGGCTCGCGGGCTTCCCTTCTCCGTGCGGTGTCTCAGCACGGGCGGCATCGACGCACGCGGCCAGGCATTCGAGCGGCGTGTCGCGATCGGCGCCGGGCGTGCGGGGGCCCTGTGGTTCGGCGTGGAGGTTCCCCAGGACGCTCGACCCGGCCTGTATGAGGGGGAGTTGGCCGTCAGCGCACCCGGCGCCCCTGAGCGCGTACTGCCGCTGCGCCTCACGGTCGGCCAGGACGTCGTCTCCGACGGCGGCACCGGAGAGCCGTGGCGGCTCGCGCGGCTCGGATGGCTCGACTCGGCGCTCGCGCAGGACGACGAGACAGTGGCGCCGTTCACCCCGGTCGAGGCGGCGGAGGAGGACGACGGCCTGCGCCTTTCGATACTCGGGCGCACGATCGAGCTCGGCCCTGACGCGCTCCCCCGGCGGCTCGTCTCCACCTTCACACCGACGGTCACACGCGTCGACGGACCGCCCCGCGACCTGCTCGCCGCACCCGTCACGCTGGACATCGGCCGCCCCGTCGAACGGGGGCCGATCAGCCTCGACCGGCTTGGCCCGGCGCGGGTGCGCTGGTCGGCTCGGGCCGCCGGACAGGACGTACTCCTGCGTACCGAGGGCGAGTTGGAGGCCGACGGCTTCCTCGTGGTGCGCGCCACGGTCGAGGCGACCGCCGACACCGAACTCGATGTGACGCTGGACGTGCCGGTCCACGAGGAGGTGGCGCGGTACGCGATGGGGCTCGGCCTGACGGGCCGGGTGTGCCCGGCGACGTACGACTGGAGCTGGGACACGCCCACCCGCAACCAGGACGCGTTCTGGTTCGGCGACCCGGCGGCGGGGCTCCAGCTCAGCCTGCGTGACGAGCACTACGCGCGGCCGCTCAACACCAACTACTACCGGGAGAAGCCGCTGCGCACACCGCGGTCCTGGGCGGGCGACGGGGCGGGCGGGGTGCGGCTGCGGACGAGCGAGGGAGTGCGCCGCCTCTGCGCCTTCAGCGGGCCGCTCGCGCTGCGCGCCGGCGAGAGCCGGTGCTTCGAGTTCCGGCTGCTCCTGACCCCGTTCAAGCCGCTCGAACCGGGACGGCAGCTCTCCGAGCGCTACTTCCACGCGTACGCGTCGCCCGCGGAGATCGCGGAGTACGGCGCGAACGTCGCCAACCTGCACCATGCGACGCCACCCAATCCGTACATCAACGACCCGCTCCTGGGTGCCGACGCCCTGCACTCCTACACCGAGGAGGCGCACCGGCTCGGGATCCAGGTGAAGGTGTACGACACGGTCCGCGAACTGACGCGCCACACGCCGGAGTTGCCGGTCCTCGCGTCCCTGGGTGACGAGATCTTCGCGCCGGGGCCCGGGGGCGGGCACGCATGGCTGCGGGAGCATCTGGGCGGGGACTACGTGCCCGGGTGGGTGGCGCCCGACGTGGGGGACGTCGCGGTCGTCACGTCCGGTGACTCGCGGTGGCACAACTCCTATGTGAGCGGGATCGAGCGGCTGCGGCAAGTCGTCGGGATCGACGGGCTCTATCTCGACGACGTGGCGTACGACCGGACGACCATGAAGCGGGTCCGCAAGGCCCTGTCCGCTTCCGGTGAGGCGCCGCCGCTGGTCGATCTGCACTCGTGCAACCAGTTCCGCGAGCCGGACGGGTTCGCCTCCAGCGCCAATCTGTACGCGGAGCTGCTGCCGTACGTCGACCGGCTCTGGCTGGGAGAGCTCTTCGACTACGACGGTTCCGACAGTGCGGACGGCTCAGGGGGCGATCCCGCGTACTGGCTCGTCGAGATCTCGGGCATTCCCTTCGGCCTGATGGGCGAGATGCTGGAGGGCGGCGGAAATCCCTGGCGCGGCCTCGTCTTCGGGATGACGGCGCGGGCACCCATGACGGACGTACGGCCCCTGTGGCGGGCCTTCGACCAACTCCGGCTGCCGGAGGCGGAGATGACGGGGTGGTGGGCGACCGGCCCGTCACCGGTGCGGACCGGCCGGGACGATGTCCTTGCCACCACGTGGGAGGGCCCCGGCGGAACCGTGACGGCGCTCGCCTCCTGGGCCGGGGAGCCGGTGGACGTCGTCCTCGCCACGGACTCCGGCGCCGTCGCCGCCCGCGCTCCCGCGATCGAGGGATTCCAGCCGGAGCGGAGGTTCGCCGCGGGCGAGGCGATGCGGGTGGAGCCCGGACGAGGGTGGCTGGTGCGGGTCGGGTGCCCCGTTGGCACAGGCCTCACTGACCATCATCGCGTGTGCGGCTGACGTGTTGTCAGCGGGCTTTCCCCCGGATCACACCTATGGCTAGCCCCATGTTCACGGGTGGCGGAGTGCCACTAGTTTCATCAACTCCACACCGATTTCGGGCTACAGCCTGTGTATCCGTCAGCACTCAGAATTCGGGAGCGCCGCACGGAGGATTCCTGCTGCGTCAGGGTCTGGGCCCCAGGGCTCGACGGATGCGCCGCCGAGCCCGATGGGCTTCCCTGAGAGCTAGGAGATCTCCATGCGTTCGGAGCAAGAGCGGTCGAGCACGGCCGAGTTGCTGCGCTTACAGGACGTCCACAAGGTGTACGGGCGGTCGCGCAACAGTGTGGCGGCGCTGTCGGGGGTCTCGCTCGGCTTTCGGCGCCACACCTTCACCGCTGTGATGGGCCCCTCCGGTTCCGGCAAGAGCACCTTCCTGCACTGCGCGGCCCTCCTGGACCGGCCGACGTCCGGCAGCGTCTTCCTGGACGGTCAGGACCTGACGACGATGAACGAGCGCGCTTTGACCAAGCTGCGCAGGAACCGCATCGGATTCGTCTTCCAGAGCTTCAATCTGCTGCCCGCGCTGAACGTGGTGGACAACGTCACGCTGCCGCTGCGTCTTGCGGGCAAGCGGCCCGACCGCGGCCTTGTGGACGACGTCATCGAGCGCACCGGCCTCACGCCCCGCCGCAAGCACCGCCCGGGTGAGCTGTCCGGCGGTCAGCAGCAGCGCGTGGCGATCGCCCGCGCCCTGGTCACACGCCCGGTCCTGCTGTTCGGGGACGAGCCGACAGGCGCCCTGGACACCGAGACCGCGCTGGAGGTCCTGGGACTGCTGCGCGAGGCGGTGGACAGCGGCGAGCAGACCGCGGTGATCGTGACGCACGACCCGGTGGCCGCGTCGCACGCCGACCGCGTGGTCTTCCTCGTGGACGGACGGGTGAGCGCCGAACTCGAACGGCCCTCCGTCCAGCAGGTGGCGGGGCAGATGACCCGACTCGGCGCGTGGGGCCGGAAGCAGCAGCCCGTGGGCGCGGAACGGGTGATCTAGTGCTGCGTCTCGCGCTCAAGACCTTGCGGTACCGCAAAGGCGGGTTCCTCGCGTCGCTGATCGCGCTGTTCGTCGGTGCCGTCGTCGTACAGGGCTGCGGCGGCCTGCTGGAGACCGGCATCCGCGCTGACGTCAAGGCCGAGCGGCTGGCCGGGGCGCCCGTCGTGGTGACCGGCAGCCAGGACTATCCCGGTCACGCGGTCGGCTCCGCGACCGATCCGATGACCGAGCGAGTGCTGCTGGACGAGAACCTGGCGGACGCCGTGGCCAAGGTGCCCGGTGTGGCCGAGGCTGTGCCGGACGTCTCCGTACCGATCACCGCGCTGGCCGATCGGCCGGTCTCCGCGTCCGGGCACGGCTGGTCCAGCGCGTCGCTCTCGCCGTACAAGCTGGTCGCTGGCTCCGAGCCGACCGCGTCCGGTGAGGTCGTGGTGGACAGCGCCACCGCGAGAAGAATGGGGGTACGGCCGGGCGAGCGGCTGAAGGCGTCGGTGCGCGGCGTCCCGCACGTGTTCCGGGTCAGCGGAATCGCCGAGAGCCGCGTCGCCACCCGGTCCGCGCTGCTGTTCTCCGACGGCGAGGCGACCCGGCTGTACGACAGGGCCGGAAAGATCGACGACATCGGGGTGCTCGCCGCCCCGGGCGCCGACCCGGCCAAGCTCGCCGACGCGATCGATGAGGTCGTCGGGGACCGCGGTGCCCAGGTGCTCCGCGGCGACGATCGGGGAGTTGCCGAGTTCCCCGACGCGATCAGCGGGAAGCAGAACCTGATTCCGGTCGCGGGTGCGTTCGGCGGCCTGTCCACCATGGTCGCGATCTTCGTGGTGGGCAGCACCGTGGGCATGTTGATGCAGCAGCGCCGCAGGGAGATGGCGCTGCTGCGCACGACCGGGGTCACGCCGGGGCAGTTGCGCCGCATGGTGATGGCGGAGACGTTCGTGATCGCGTTGCTGGCGGCCGGCCTGTCGCTCGTACCAGGGCCCGTGTTCGGTCGCTTCATGTACGACGTCCTGGTCGGGCAGGACTTGATCCCGGGCGAGATGATCTTCAGCCAGGGGGTCATCCCGAAGCTGGCCGGCTTCGGAGCCACGCTGTTCGCGGCGCTGGCCGCCGCGTTCATCGCCTCCCGCCGGGTGTCGAAGGTCCGGCCCACCGAGGCGATGGCCGACGCGACGCTGCAGACCCGCTGGATCAGCCCCATCCGCATGATCCTGGCGTTCCTGTTCCTGGGCGGTGCGACCGCGCTCGCGATCGTGACGGCGTCGGTGATGACCGGGCCGATCGCGGCGAGCACGGCCGGGCCCGCCGCGATGCTCTGGGCGGTCGGGGTCGCCTTGGTCTCCCCGGGTCTGTGCCGCTGGCTTGCGGCTCTGCTGCGTTGGCCGGTCGGCTGGTTCACCGGCCTTTCGGGGCGTCTTGCGATGCAGAACGCGTCGGTACGCAAGGTCCGGCTGGCTTCGGCGGTCATCCCCATCATGCTGGCGACCGGTCTCGCCACAGCACTCATCTACCTGCAGACCAGTCAGGACGACGCCAACAGCCGGATGTTCACCGATGGCCTGAAGGCGGACACTGTGGTCAGCTCGCGGAGCGGTGCTCTTCCGCCGTCGCTCGTAGACACGCTCTCCCGCCTGCCGCAGGTCGCCGGCGCGTCCGCTTCGGTGTCCGGCGAGGCACGCCTGGAGACCGTCCTGGGCCCGGGCGAGGACGACAACGACACGGTGGCGGACCGTCGGGTCGAGCCGAGCCGGGTCGACCTGCAAGGGATCACGGCGTCCGGCGCTCGGCAGACGATCGGGTACCCGACGGTGCGGGGCGACTACAGGCGCCTGACCGGCGACAGCATCGTGCTGCCCACGGATGTGCTTGCCGACCGCGGCAAAGGCATCGGCGACCGCGTGAGGCTGCGCTGGGGCAACGGGGAGGCGACCACGATGACGGTCGTCGGATCGTTCACCCCGCCGCGCGGGTTCGCCTACGCGATGGTGCCCGCGACCGAACTGCTGCCCCGCACCACGACCGGCGTCCTGCCGCAGATCCTGGTGAAGGCGGAGCCGGGGGTGTCGTCCGCGGACCTGAAGGCGGCGGTACGCAAGGCGGCGAGCGATGTGTCCGGAGTCGTTGTCGTGGACCGCGCGGAAGCCACGGCGGCCCACGCGCAGAGCGATGAGAGCGGACGGGTGGCGAGCTTCCTGCTGGCCGCGGTGGTGGTCGGCTATGCGGTGATCGCCCTGATCAACTCGCTGATCGTGGCGACCGCCGAGCGGCGCGGCGAGTTCGCGCTGCAACGCCTGATCGGCTCGACCCGCGGCCAGGTGCTGTGGATGATGTCGGTCGAGGCGTTGGTGACGGCGCTGGTCGGGATCGTGCTCGGCACCGGGATCGCCGCCGGGTCGCTGGTCCCCTTCGGGCTGGCCCTGGACGGTTCGGTGCTGCCGAGCGGGCCCGCGTGGATCTACCTGACGATCGTCGGGGCCGCGGTGGCGCTGACGTTCGCGACGATCCTGCTCCCGACGTCGGTCGCGCTGCGGGCGAAACCCGCGGAGGCCGCCGTTGCTCCATGACCCCGTTCATGGACGGGAGGTGACGGGAGGTCAGCCGGGCGTCGGGGGCCTGGAGAGAGCGGCTCGGGGAAGCACGGCCCGACGTACGCCTCCCGCCGGACCCGGCGCCGACCGCAGCACGCCGATCGGGGCCGGGTGACCGCGGCCGACCGGAAGGCCTTGGCCGACCGGGGCTCCGCCGGGGAGGTCTCCCGACGGGCCGGGTCTCGGCGGTGTCGGACGCACTCCGCCCGTTCTGCTTCACGGCCAGGGTGGCAGCGTTCGCCGCGCCGTCGAGGTGCGCCCGGGAGGGGCCTTTCGGGCCGCGCCCCGGTTACTTGCCCATCACCAGGCCGTCCTTCCCCGCGCCCCGGCTCAGGACGACGCGGCGGATCCGGTCGCGGATGTCGGCGACGTCCGCGCCGCGAGCCAGCGCCGCGTTCAGGTTGGTCGCGCGCCCCGTGCCGGTGTTGAACCACTGGGGGATGAACTCGGCCTTCTTGACCTCCCAGCGTCCGCCGGGGGCAGCGGGCGGGGCGAACGTGAAGCGGCCGAGGGTGCCCTGGTTGCCCCGCGGGTCGTTCTCGCCGTCGTGATTGATCATCTCGCCCGCGATCTGGTCGCCCATGCCGTAGATGACCCAGGTCTTGTTGACCTTCTCGTACGCCTGAGGGACGTGCGCGTGGGTGCCCAGGATCAGGTCGATGTCGGCTCGGCCCCGCGTGCGGGACGCCGTGAGCTGTCTGCCGAGGCTCAGCTGACGGCGGTCCGGGGTGTTCTGCCACTCCGTGCCCCAGTGGACGGAGACCACGACCACGTCCGCGCCCGCCTTCCGGGCGGCGCGCGCGTCCGAGATGATCCGGTCGCGCTCCATGAGGTTGACCGTCCAGGGTTTGCCCTTGGGCAGCGGATTTCCGTTCGTGCCGTACGTGTACGCGAGCTGCGCCACCTTCGCGCCGCCCGCCCGCAGCCAGGCGGGGGATCTGCCCTCGGCGGCCGTGCGGCCCGAACCCGCGTGCTTGACGCCCGCCTTGTCGAGCGCGCCGAGCGTCCGGCGCACCCCCGCGGCGCCGTCGTCGAGCGTGTGGTTGGAGGCCGTGGAGCAGGCGTCGTAGCCGGTGGTCCTCAGGGCGCGGGCGATCTGGGGCGGGGACTTGAAGCTGGGGTAGCCGGAGTAGTCGCCGTTCGCGCCGTAGACCGTCTCCATGTGACAGATCGCCAGATCGGCCTTGGACACGACGGGTTCGACCCCCTTGAGCATCGGCACGAAGTCGTAGCCGTCGCCGCCCGCGTCGGTGTTGGCCCTGCTGATGATCGAGGAGTGCGGGAGCACGTCCCCGGAGGCGACGAGCGTGAAGGCGCGCGGGGCGTCCTGACCACCGCCTGCCGCCGACGGCGCGGGTGGCGGAGCATCCCGGCCGTCCCCTCGTGCGCCACCCGGGGGCTTTTCGCTCTGTCTCTTCGGATTCGGCTCCCGCACGGGCTTTTCATTCGCCGTACAGGCGGCGGTCGCGGCGAGAGCGGCTCCGATCATTACCGCCGCCAGAACAGCTGCTCCCTGTGATGTGCGCTGCGTCATCGACCAGTCTCCGTGAAGGGGGGATATTCGGCGAAATGAATCCACATTCGGACACAAGGTCGAGTCAAGTAACAATGCCGTCATAGTCCCTGAAACAGAGTCAAATCGCCGGGCCATGTGACACGAAGAACAGAGGGCTCCCCACCTGCGACGAAACCGAGGGTCAAGTCAAGCCTTCGCAAAGTGCCTTGCTCAGGGCCCCCTTCGGGTAATCGGCTGTCCTCATCCGTGTTCCGGATTGGGGTGCCAGAGGCCGGCGACGCGCACGGATCGGAGGAAGGCGAGACGGGATGCTGCACGAGAGCCGGGGAAACACGGAGGGCCCAAGCGGTGGCGAACTGGCGGTGCCGATGGCATGGCTGTACGCCGAGTACATCGCGGACGAATTACTGCGCACCGGCGATTTGATGCCGCCGGCATCTTTCGAATACCGCGCAGGGCGTGATGCCCTGGCCCTGACTATTTTCCTCTCCGACACGAAGAACGAACTGTCGGGCATCCGCGTGGTCTCCCAGCTGGAGACCTGGCTGTCCCTGACGGCGTACGACCAGCCGTGGCAGGACTGGGTCGGCGAGCGGATGGCCGTGCTCTGGGCCGACGCGATCACCTCGGGCGAACCGGCGCCCGACCTTGAGCTGGCCGACCTGGCGTGGCGGTGGCTGGAGGAGACGGAGCTGCTCGCCCCCGATCTGGACTCGGTGCCGGGCGGCGGTCCCGGCAGCGAGGACGACGGGCCCAAGGTGTGGACTGCGGCGTGGCGCCTGGGGCTGCCACTGGGGCACCTGGCGATCCATCTGTTCTGACCACCTGTTCCGACCACTTGTTCCGACCACTTGTTCCGACCATCTGTCCTGATGCCACGACAGCGACACTCTGGTGCCACGTACGAGTGTTCGCGTCCCGCGTCTTGAGTGATTCGTCGGTCCATTGCGTACGGGAGGGCAGGAAGCACCCCCTGCCCAACTCGTCACGCAAGGAACGCCATGAGGCCCCTGGAGCGGCATCGCGACGCCGGCGCCTACGCGCTCGGCGTACTCGACGCGGCGGACACCTTCCGCTTCGACGATCACCTCATGGACTGCCCCACATGTCAGGCCCTGGTGGACGACCTCACTCCGGCGGCACAGCAGTTGGCCGCCTACGACCGCCTCACGCCACCCCACGTCGAACCGCTGGCCGTTCCAGGACCCGGCCTGGTCGACCGGCTCCTCACCGAGACCGGACGGCTGCGCAGAACCGGTCGCAGACGGTGGCTGTGCGCGCTCGCGGCAAGCATCGTGATCGCCCTCGCGGCCCCTGTCACGGCGGTCCTGAGGGCCCACGGGCCGGGCCCGGAACAGATCACCGCCCGCGACGGCCGCACCGGCGTCTCGGCGACCCTGACCGCGCGCGGCCGCGACTGGGGCACGGACATCGGGCTCCGTATCCGCGACCCGTACAGCGCCCGCGCCTGCGAACTCGTCGCCGTGGCCGACGACGGCTCCGAGCAGACGGTGACGACGTGGAAGGCGCCCGCCGCCACACCAGCGGGCGAGCCCTCCGCGGGTCTGTCGACACGCGGCGGCGCGGCCATGCCCCGCGAGGACATCGCCCGCTACGAAGTGCGCTCGACCGACGGAGAGCACTTGTTGACCCTGCGCCGCCCCTGAACTCCGCACGGCAAAGGCCTACTTCAGCAACCGTGACATCCTCCGGTCCGCCAACGGCTTCCCGCCCGTCTGGCACGTGGGGCAGTACTGCAGCGAGGAATCGCTGAAGGAGACCTCGCGGATGGTGTCCCCGCACACGAAGCACGTCTCGCCGGTGCGGCCGTGGACCCGCAGGCCGCTCTTCTTCTCCGCCTTGAGGCGGCCCGCCGCTACCCCGCGCGAGCGCTCCACCGCCTCGGTCAGCGTGGCCCGCAGCGCCACGTACAGCCCGTGGACTTCCTCCTTCGTGAGGCTCGACGTGAGCTTGAACGGGGACATGCGGGCCGCGTGCAAGACCTCATCGCTGTACGCGTTACCGACGCCCGCGATCAGGGTCTGGTCCCTCAACGCGCCCTTGATCTGGCGGCGTTCGCCCGCAAGCAGCCCGGCGAAGCGGTCCTCGTCGAAGTCCGGCGTCAGCGGGTCGGGGCCGAGGCGGGCGATGCCCAGGATCTCTGACGGGGCGTCGGTCACGTACACCGCGAGGCGTTTCTGCGTGCCCGCCTCCGTCAGATCGAAGCCCTCGCCCGTCTCCAGGGCGACTCGCAGCGCGAGGGGGCCCTTGCCGGGGCGTGGCGGGCCGTCGGGGAGGCGGTCCTTCCAGTGCAGCCAGCCCGCGCGGGCGAGGTGGGTCACCAGATGCAGGCCGTCCGCGTCGAGGTCGAGGAACTTGCCGTGGCGCGCCACGGCGGTGACGGTGCGGCCTTCGAGGGCGGCGAGCGGTGGCTCGTACGTCTTCAGGACGCTGATCGCCACGGGCAGCACCCGGACGATCTCGTGCCCGACGATGTGGTCGGTGAGGAAGGCACGCAGCGCCTCGACCTCGGGAAGTTCCGGCATCCGCTCACTCCTGACCCTGCTGTTCCGGCTGCGCCGTCCGCGTGTCCTGAGGCTTGCCTTCCCCCTGCCCCCGGCTTCCCCGCGCGGGCACGACGAACTCGCACCACACGCACTTGCCGCTGCCTCGCGACTCGACACCCCACACGTCCGCCAGCATGTCCACCAACAGCAGCCCCCGCCCCGACACCCCCGATTCCCCCGCCTCCCTGCGCCGCGGCAGTGCGCTGGAGGAGTCCTCGACCTCGACGCGCAGGCGCCGGTCGCTGCCGCTGATGCCCCGCAGGGTCACGATCGCGGCGCCGTCGGTGTGCATCAGGGCGTTGGTGATCACCTCGTCCGCCACCAGCTCGATCTCGTCGGCGCGCTCCCGGGCGCCCCAGGCGCGTACCGCCGCGCGGATCATGTGCCGTGCCTCGGCGAGCGCCTCCGGATCCCCGGGGCCGACATGCTGCTGGAGGCGTCCGCCGGACCGGGGCGCGTCGACCATGCTGCGGCGCAGGAGCAGCAGCGCCGCGTCGTCCTCACCGCCCCGCTCGTCGACGATCGAGCAGAGGCGGTCGGCGAGCTGCTGCAGATCGCGAGGGCCCGTGCGGGCGAGCTCGCCCAGAGCCCGCATCCCGTCGCCCAGGTCGACGCCCGGCTCCTCGATGAGGCCGTCGGTGAAGAGCAGCAGGGTCTGGCCCGCGTCGAGCTCCAAGGTGGTGACCGGGTAGTCGAGGCTGCCGAACTCGGCCGAGAGGCCCAGCGGCAGACCGCCGTCGACCGGCACCCTGCGGCAGCTCCCGTCGGCCTGCCGCACGAGTGGGTCGATGTGTCCTGCCCGCACCAGCTGGACGACCCCCGTCGTCAGGTCGGCCTCCGCGTAGAGGCAGGTGGCGAAGCGATCGGTGTCCAGCTCGTGCAGGAACCCCGAGGCGCGGGCCATGACGGTGGCGGGCGGGTGCCCCTCGGCGGCGTAGGCGCGCAGCACGATGCGCAGCTGGCCCATGACGGCCGCCGCGTGCGTGTCATGGCCCTGTACGTCTCCGATGACCGCCCCTACACGTCCGCCGGGCAGCGGGATCACGTCGTACCAGTCGCCGCCGATGTCCCGGCCGAGCGCCGCCGAGCGGTAACGGACCGCGATGTCGGCGCCGGGCACACCGGGGATGGTGCGCGGCAGCATCGCCTGCTGGAGGCCCTGGGCGAGATCCTTCTCCTGCTCGTAGAACATGGCGCGCTGCAGGCTCTGCGCGATACCGCTGCTCAGCGCGACCAGGACGTCGCGCTCCTCCTCGGTGAAGCCGGTCTTGTCCTGGTAGAGCAGGCCGAGCACGCCGATCGGCCTGGCCTGCGCGATCAGCGGCAGGTACGCGGCCGATCTGATGCCCAGCTTGTCGATGTGCGGCCAGAGCTCCGGGTACGAGGCGGCGAACTCCGCGTCCGTCTCGATGAAGCGCGGCGAGAGCGTGCGCACGGCGTCGCTCATCGGATACCGCTCGTCGATCCGCGTGAACTTGGTGCCCGGCACGAAGCTGCCCTCGGGTCCCTCCGCGACCAGACGGATCCGCCCGGCCTCGACCAGGGCCATGACCAGGTTCGAGGCTCCCAGGTGCGCCAGGCCGTGGGTGTCCTTGAGTACGTCGATGACGTCCCGGACGGTACGGGCGTGCGCGAGGGCCGCCGTGGTGCCCTGCACGATGCTCGTGCGGCGGCGCCGGTCCTCCTCCTCGTCGGCGCGCTGGTGCCGGGCCGTGCTGTCGCCCAGTTCCTGCGTGGCGTCGCGGACGACGCCCACGATGCGGTACGGACGGCCCGTCCCGTCACGGTGGATGAACCCCTGGGTATGGGTCCAGCGCAGGCCGCCCTCGCGCAGCTGTACGCGGAAGTAGACGCCGTAGGTCTCGCTGCCGTCCTTCAGCGCCTGCGAGACAAGGGCGTCGAGGCGGTGCGACTCGGCCGTGGAGACCCGGATCGCGAGGGTCTCCGGGCGGCCGTCGAACTCGTCGGCCCGTATGTCGAAGACGTCCAGTGCCGAGGCGTCGAAATGCAGCAGGCGGCTGTCGAGGTCCCAGTCGAAGCAGCCTGTGCGGTTGAACGCCAGGATCGACCGTGGATCCGCTGGCCAGTCGTCCGGCAGTGACGTGGGCGTCATGACACTTCCTGATTCTTCGCCGTCGGGCGCGAGCGCGCACGCCGGGCGAGGGAGCGCCGACCGGCGGGGACTGTGGCGAACGGGTGACGGGCGAGGGGTGCGCCCTGGGGCTCCGGGCCGCTTTGGGCCCAAGATGGGCCTGTGGAGTGGTTCACCGCAGATCAGTACTGGCTCGGCCGCCTCGTCTTCCAGCGGGCGCTCGCCGCGGTCTACCTCGTCGCGTTCCTGGGCGCGGTGCTGCAGTTCCGTGCGCTGATCGGGGAACGCGGCATGCTTCCGGTGCCGCGCCACGTCGAGCGCGTGCCGTTCCGTAAAGCGCCGAGCCTCTTCCAGCTCCACTACTCGGACCGCTTCTTCGCCCTCGTCGCGTGGACGGGCTGCGCTTGCGCCCTTGCGCTGCTCGCGGGCGCCGACAGCCTCCTCCCCCTGTGGGGCGGCATGCTGCTCTGGCTCGTGCCGTGGGCCCTGTATCTCTCGATCGTGAACGTCGGGCAGAGCTGGTACGGCTTCGGCTGGGAGTCGCTGCTCCTGGAGGTGGGCTTCCTCGCCGTCTTCCTCGGCAACGACGAGACGGCACCGCCGGTACTCGTCCTCTTCCTGCTGCGCTGGGTGCTGTTCCGCGTCGAATTCGGGGCCGGGCTGATCAAGATGCGCGGCGACGCGTGCTGGCGGAAGCTCACCTGCCTGGACTTCCACCACGAGACACAGCCGATGCCGGGCCCGTTGAGCTGGTTCTTCCACCATCTGCCCAAGCCCGCCCACCGGGTGGAGGTCGCCTCGAACCACTTCACCCAACTCGTCGTGCCTGTCCTGCTCTTCACACCGCAGCCGATCGCGACAGCGGCGGCATGCGTCATGATCGCCACTCAGTTGTGGCTGGTCCTCTCGGGGAACTTCTCATGGCTCAACTGGATGACGATCGTGCTCGCCGTGTCCGTCCTGGACTTCGGGGGCGCGGGAGCGCCGTCGGACTCCCCCGCTCCCCCGCCGCTCTGGTACGAGGTGGTGGTCATCGCGGTGACGGTCCTGCTCCTGGGCTTGAGTTACCGGCCCACGCGCAACCTGTTCTCGCGACGGCAGATCATGAACTACTCCTTCGACCCGCTCCATCTCGTCAACGCGTACGGAGCGTTCGGCAGCGTCAGCCGCGTACGCCAGGAAGTGGTCATCGAGGGCACGGCGGATGCGACACCCCGTCAGGACTCCGAGTGGCGGGAGTACGAGTTCAAGGGGAAGCCGGGTGATGTGCGCCGCTGGCCGCGGCAGTTCGCGCCGTACCACCTGCGGCTCGACTGGATGATGTGGTTCGCCGCGCTCTCCCCGGCGTACGCGAGGCCATGGTTCGGCCCGCTGATCGAGCGGCTCCTGGACGGTGACCGGGACACCTTGCGGCTGCTGCGCCACGTCCCGTTCCCGCCGGACGCGCCTCCCGCGTACATCCGCGCCCGCCTGTACCGCTACCGCTACACGACCTGGCGTGAGCTGCGCGAGACGGGCGCCTGCTGGGAGCGGACGTACGTGCGGGAGTTCCTGCCGCCGACGCGGGTCGACGCACCTCGCTGAGAGTCAGAGGCGGTAGACGCGGGCAGCGGTCCCGGCGAAGAGGGCGGCGCGCTCGCTGCCGCTCAGCGACCCGGTCAACTGCCGTGCGGAGTCGACGACTTCGGCGTACGTGGCGGCCAGGGTGCAGACGGGCCAGTCCGAGCCGAACATGAGCCGGTCAGGACCGAAGGCGTCCAGGACCGTGTCCGCGTAGGGACGCAGGTCGTCGACCGTCCAGGTCTTGGAGTCCGCCTCGGTGACCAGACCGGAGAGCTTGCAGACGGTGTTGGGGAGCGCGGCGAGCGAGCGGACGGCAGTGGCCCAGGGTTCGAGGGCGCCGGATGCGACGGGCGGCTTGCCCAGGTGGTCCAGGACGAAGGTGAGTCCGGGGTGCTCCTGGGCGGCCTTGACGCAGGCGTGGAGCTGGTGGGGCAGGACGACGAGGTCGTAGGCGAGACCCGCCGCGCCGACGGCGGCCAGGCCACGGCGTACGTCGGGCCGCAGCAGCCACTTCGGGTCGGGCTCGCCCTGGACCTGGTGCCGAATCCCTACGAGGTGCTGCCCGCCCGGCAGTTGACGTAGCTCCGCGAGCGTATCGGCGGCATCCGGGCGGGTGAGGTCGGTCCACCCGACGACGCCCGCCACGAGGTCGCTGTCCGCCGCCAGAGCGAGGAATTCGGGGGTCTCCTCGGCGACGGTGACCGTCTGGACGAGCACGGTCGCGGCCACGCCCGCGGCGCGGGCCTGGGGCAGCAGGTCGGCGAGGGAGAAGTTCCGGCGGATCGGCGCGAGCGCCTCGCCGGTGATCCATTCCTGGTCGCGTACGGCGAGGTCCCACACATGGTGGTGCGAGTCGACGAGGTGCGGTGTCCCGGCATTCGACGTCACGGCAGCTCCCATACGACGGGGAGCCCTGCCCCCGCGCCCTCGGCCGAGTAGTCGTGCACGACGTCGAGGAGTTCGGCCATGCGCGCCTGCCAGGCGATGTTGACCGGCAACTTGTCCAGCTCGGCGAGCATACGGGCGTAGTCCTCGCACTCCAGGACGTGGAAGAGATCGGTGCCGCTGCGCCAGATCGTCCAGGATGTGGCGCCCGCCGCCCGGATGGCGGCGACCAGTTCGGCGGGCACCTCGCGGTGCGCGGCGTCGTACTCGGCGAGGCGGTCGGCCCGGACCTTGGTGTGCAGGGCGATTCTCACTTGGGGTCCTCTCCAGGTACGGGTACGTCGGCGGGCAGCAGCCCCTCGGCGCGGGCTTCTTTCCAGAAGTCGGCGGGGACGGCGGCCGCGAACTGCGCTGCCGCGTCCCGGACCTCGTACGGCGAGCGGGCGCCGACGAGGACGGTGGCCACCGCGGGGTGGGCCAGGGGGAAGGCCAGGGCCGCCGCGCGCAACGTGGTGCCGTGCCGCTCCGCCATCGCCTTCAGGTGGCGGGCGCGGTCCAGGAGGGCGCGGGGTGCGGTCGTGTAGTCGTAGGTCGCACCGGGTCTCGGGTCGGCGAGCAGACCCGAGTTGAAGACACCGCCGATCACCACCGCCCTGCCGCGCTCCTGCGCCGCCGGGAGCAGGTCGTTCAGGGCGCTCTGGTCCAGGAGCGTGTAGCGGCCCGCGCACAGCACGGCGTCGACGTCCGTGTCCCGGACGAAGCGGGTGAGCATCGCCGTCTGGTTCATGCCCGCGCCGATCGCGCCGACGACACCTTCGGAGCGCAGCCGCTCCAGGGCCGGGTACCCCTCGCGGAAGGCCTGTTCCGCGTGGTCGTCCGTGTCGTGGAGGTAGACGATGTCGACGCGGTCGAGGCCCAGGCGGGTCAGGCTCGCCTCCAGGGAGCGGCGGATACCGTCCGCGCTGAAGTCCCAGACGCGGCGGTGCGTCGCGGGTACGGCGAAGCCGTGGTCGAGGTCGTCGGCCACGGGCCCCGGAACCGCTTCGGGGAGGCGCTCTTCGAGGAGTCGGCCCGCCTTGGTCGAGAGCGTGTACGTCTCCCGGGGGCGCGCCCGCAGCGCCTCGCCCAGCCTGCGCTCGGAGAGGCCGATGCCGTAGTGCGGTGCCGTGTCGAAGTAGCGGATGCCCTCGTCCCATGCCGCGTCGAGCGTCGCGGCCGCCTCCTCGTCGGTGATCGGCGTGTAGAGGTTGCCGAGGCCGGCGGCGCCGAAGGACAGCTCGCTCACCTCGACGCCGGCGCGCCCCAGGGCGCGCCGGGCCATGCCGCTCACTGGCCCGCCGGCCGCAGCCGCAAGCCCTGCATTCCGCCGTCCACGGCGAGCGCGGTGCCGGTGGTGGCGCCGGAGAGAGGGCTGGCCAGGTAGGCGATGGCGCCCGCGACCTCGTCCGCACGGACGAGGCGCCCTGTCGGCTGCCGGGCAGCGAGAGCGGCACGCTCGGCCGCCGGGTCGGGCGCGGCGTCCAGGAGGCGGCCGACCCACGGGGTGTCCACGGTGCCGGGGTTGACGCAGTTGACGCGCACCCCCTCACGTACGTGATCCGCGGCCATGGCGAGCGTGAGGGAGAGCACCGCGCCCTTCGACGCCGAGTACAGGGCGCGCTGCGGCAGGCCCGCGGTCGCGGCGATCGAGCAGGTGTTGACGATCGCCGCGTGGGTGGAGACACGCAGGTGCGGCAGAGCGGCGCGGGTGGTGCGTACGATGCCGAGGACGTTCACGTCGAGCACCTCGTGCCACTGGGTGTCGTCATTGTCCTCGACGGTGCCCTGCGCGCCGATCCCCGCGTTGTTGATCAGTACGTCGAGTCCGCCGAGGTCGGCCACGGCGGCGGCGACGGCTTCGCGCACCGAGGCGTCGTCCGAGACGTCGGCGCGGTAGCCGGTGAGCGGCTTCTCCACACCGGCCGGGTCGAGGTCGAGCACCGCCACCTGGGCGCCGCGCGCGGCGAGCAGTTCGGCCGTGGCCCGTCCGATGCCGGAGGCTCCGCCGGTGACCAGGGCCTTCAGGCCCTCAAAGTCCTGGACGTCGGTCATGCGGCTGCTCCTTTGCCGTGTGCGGGGTTGCCGTGTGCGGGGTTGTCGTGTGCGAGGTCGGCGGCCCAGAAGGCGCCGTCCGGATAGGTGAACTCGGCGAGCGACTCGGCCCGCATGGTGGCCGAGAAGCCCGGCGCGGTGGGTGCCAGGTAGTGGCCATCGCGCAGCACGACCGGGTCGATGAAGTGGTCGTGGAGGTGGTCGACATACTCGATGACGCGGTTCTCGGTGGTTCCGGCGAGCGCCACGTAGTCGAACATCGACAGATGCTGGACGAGTTCGCACAGGCCCACGCCACCCGCGTGCGGGCAGACAGGGACACCGAACTTCGCCGCGAGCAGCAGGATCGCCAGGTTCTCGTTCACTCCGCCGACGCGGGCCGCGTCGATCTGCAGGATGTCGATCGCGCCCGCCTGGAGAAGCTGTTTGAAGACGATGCGGTTCTGTACGTGCTCGCCGGTGGCGACCTTGACCGGGGCGACCGCCTCGCGGATCGCCGCGTGGCCGAGGACGTCGTCGGGGCTCGTGGGCTCCTCGACCCAGTACGGGTCGAACTCGGCCAGGGCGCGCGTCCATTGGACGGCTTCGTCGATGTTCCAGCGCTGGTTGGCGTCGATCGCCATCCGGATGCCGGGCCCGATCGCCTCGCGGGCGGTACGGCAGCGGCGTACGTCGTCCGCCAGGTCCGCACCCACCTTCAGCTTGATCTGGGTGAAGCCGTCCGCCACGGCCTGGCGGGCGAGGCGGGTCAGCTTCTCGTCGCTGTAGCCGAGCCAGCCGGGTGAGGTCGTGTAGCCGGGGAAGCCTCGCTCCCGCAGCAGGGCTTCACGCTCGGCGGCTCCCGAATGCCCCAACTGAAGCATGTCCAGGGCCTCTTGGGGCGTAAGGGCGTCGGTGATGTAGCGGAAGTCGATCTGGGAGACGAGCCACTGGGGCTCGGCGTCGGCCAGGAACCGCCACAGCGGCTTGCGCGCGCGCTTGGCCGCCAGGTCCCACAGCGCGTTGACGACGGCCCCGATGGCCATGTGCATCACGCCCTTCTCGGGCCCGAGCCAGCGCAGCTGGCTGTCCCCGATCAGGTCGCGGTTCAACGTCCCCGGATCGGCGCAGAGTTCCTCGACGGACCGGCCGAGCACGTGGTGGCGCAGGGACTGGATCGCGGCGACCTGGACGTCGTTGCCGCGCCCGATGGTGAAGGTGAAGCCGTGCCCCTCCAGGCCGTCGTCGGCGTCGGTGCGAAGGACCACATAGGCGGCGGAGTAGTCGGGGTCCGGGTTCATCGCGTCGGATCCGTCCAGCTCCCGTGAGGTCGGGAACCGTACGTCGTAGGTGTCAACCGCGGTGATGCGGGCTGGAGTCGGGGACACGGGAGGCCTTTCCGGAAAGGGGCAAGGAGGCGGGGAACCCAGAGCGGGGTCAGTCCTGTGCGCGGCCGGTGGTGACGCGCGCGATCATCAGGGCGACCAGGATGATTCCGCCGTAGATGGCCTGGATCCAGAAGGACGGCACCTGGGCGAGAGTGAGCAGGTTCTGTACGACGCCGAGCAGCAGGACGCCGGTGAGGGCGCCGAACATGGTGCCCTTGCCGCCGTCGAGGCTGATGCCGCCGATAACCGCGGCCGCGAACACGGTGAAGATCATGTTCTGACCCTGGTTGGCGTTGATGGCGCCGACGTAGCCGGTCTGCATGAGTCCGCCGACGGCGGCGAGGACACCGGCGACGACGAACACGCCGAGCATCACGCGCTCGACGCGGATACCGGCGGCGCGTGCCGCGTCCGCGTTGCCGCCGATCGCGTACAGGGCGCGCCCCACGCGGTGGTACTTGAGGACGAAGCCCGCGATGCCGAAGGAGACCGCGGCCAGCCACACCGAGAGCGGGATGGTCAGGAACGTCGAGGTGGCGAGGGTGTAGAAGGCGTCGGGCATGCCGAAGAGCGTCTTGCCCTCGGTCGCGCCGACGAGCAGTCCGCGCAGCACGATCAGCATGGCGAGCGTGACGATGAACGCGTTGAGCTTGAGCTTCACCACGAGGATGCCGTTGAAGGCGCCGATGACCGCGCCGACGACGAGGATCGCGAGCAACGCCACGGCGGCGGGCATCTCGGTGCCGAATCCCGCCTGTGCGGCGGGCAGTACGAGCAGCGCGCCGACGGCGGGCGCGATGCCGACGACCGATTCGAGGGACAGGTCGAACTTGCCCGTGATCAGGACGAGGGACTCGGCGAGCACGACCATCGCGAGGGCGGCGGAGGCGCCGAGGATGGAGATGAGGTTGCGCTCCGTGAGGAACGAGTCGTTGACCAGGGTACCGAGCAGCATCAGGAGCAACAGGGCTGGTACGAGCGCCAGTTCGCGTGCGCGGCGAAGGAGGATGCTCTTCGCGGCGCGGCTCTCGGTGGTGCGCGTCGGTGCGGGGGCAGCCTGCGCGGCTGGGGCCTTGATGTCAGCCATGGTGGTCTCCTTGTGCCTCGGCCGCGGGCCGGTGGGGGCTTGTCGCGCCGTTCCCCGCGTCCCCTTCGGGGCTCGTCCGGTCGACCCCCTCGATTGATGCGATCAGGTCGTGGTCGTTGAAGCCCGCCGCGTGCTCGGCGACGACCCGGCCGTGGAAGAGGACCAGGACGCGGTCGCAGCGCCGCAGGTCGTCGAGCTCGTCGGAGACGACGAGGACGGCGGTGCCGTCCTCGCGGGCGTTGTCCATGCGGGCGAGCAACGACTCCTTGGACTTCACATCCACGCCCGCGGTGGGGTTGATGAGGACGAGGAGTCGCGGGTCGGAGGCGAGCGCTCGCGCCATGACGACCTTCTGGGCATTGCCTCCGGAGAGGTCGGACACGGGCTGATCGGGCCCCTCGGCGTGGATGTCGAGGCGGTCGATGAGCTCCTGGGCGAAGCCGCGCTTGCGTTCGGTGCCGACCAAGCCGTATTTGCCGAGCCGGTCGAGCACGGTCATCGTGGCGTTGTCGCCGATCGTCATCCCGAAGACCAGGCCCTGGTCGTGGCGGTCGCGCGGCACGCAGCCGACGCCGGCCCGCAGAGCCGCGGTCACGTCTCCGAAGGGAAGCTGCTTGCCGTCGAGTTGAGCGCTGCCGCCGACCGGCGTGTGCAGCCCCGCGATGGTCTCGGCGAGGTTGATCTTGCCGCTGCCGCTGGATCCGGCGAGGCCGACGACCTCGCCCTTGCGGACGGTCAGGTCGATGTCCGCGTACGACTCGCTGCTGAGGCCCTTGACGTCGAGCATCACCGGGGCGTCGGCGGGGACATCGGTCCGCACGACGGACTCCTCGGCCGCTGCCTGATCCCTCAGCGCCGCCTCGCCCGCCATGGCCTCGACGAGAGCGGCACGCGGCAGTTCGGCGACGGGCGCGGTGGTGATCCAGCGGGCGTCGCGCAGGACAGTGACGGTCTGGCACACCTCGTACACCTCTTGGAGGTGGTGCGAGATGAAGAGGAAGGTGACGCCGGACTCCTGGAGCGCCCGCATGCGCGTGAAGAGCCGCTCGATCTCACGGTTGTCGAGCTGCGCGGTGGGCTCGTCCAGGACGATGAACCGGGCCCCGAAGCTCAACGCCCTCGCGATCTCCACCATTTGGCGGTCCTCGACCTTGAGGTCGGCGGTGCGCGCCTCCGGGTCGACCCGCACGTCCCAGGTGTCGAGCACCTCCGCGGCCTGCGTGCGCAGCTTGCGCCAGCTGATGAAGCCGCCGCGCCCTTCCGGCTGCCGGTTGATGAAGAGGTTCTCGGCGACGGTGAGGTCGGGCACCACGGTGGGCTTCTGGTAGACGCAGGCCACTTTGCGGCGCCAGGCGTCGCGGTCGGTGAGCGGTGGTGCGGGCTCGCCGTCGAAGAGGACGGTGCCCGCGTCCGGGGCCTGGAGTCCGGTGAGGATGGTGACGAGGGTGGACTTGCCCGCGCCGTTGCGGCCGACGAGGGCGTGGGACTCACCGGGCAGGACGGTCAGCTGTCCGTCCTGCAGCGCGACGGTGGGTCCGTACCGCTTGGCTATGCCGGTGGCTTCGACGAGCGCGGTCGGCCCTTTCGGCCCCGGCGCGGGGGGCTTGGTCATCGGCGTACTCATTTGACCGTGTTGCCCCACAGCTTGGAGTCGTCCACGTTCTCCTTGGTGACCAGCGGAGCGGGCAGCTGGTCCTCGAGAATGCCGCTGGGCAGCTTCACGATGGTGGAGTCGTGGTCGGTCGGTCCTGGCTTGAACTTCTTCCCGTTCATGGCGGCCTTGATGTAGAACATCCCGTACTTGGCGTACGCGTCGGCGGGCTGCGACACCGTGGCGTCGATCTGGCCCTTGCGGATGGCGTCGAACTCCTGCGGGATGCCGTCGTTGGAGATGACGGTGATGTGCCCCTTCTGGCCCGCCTTCTTCAGCATTCCCTTGGACTTCAGGGTCTGCACGGTGGGCGCGAGGTAGACGCCGCCCGCCTGCATGTAGATGCCCTTGATGTCGGGGTTGGAGTTGAGCAGCGTGTCCAGCTTCGATGCGGCCGTGTCGGACTCCCACTTGGCGGGGATCTCCAGGACCTTGAGTCCCGGGTACTTCTTCTTCACGCAGGTGCGGAACGCCTCGGAGCGCTCGCGGCCGTTGACGGAGGCGAGGTCTCCCATGATCTGGACGACCTTGCCGGTCTTGACCTGCTCGCCGAGGTAGTCACAGGCCTTCTCGCCGTACGAGACGTTGTTGGCCCGCACCACCATCGCGACCTTGCCCTTCTCGGGGGCCACGTCGACGGCGACCACGGGCACGCCCTTGCGTTCGGCCTGGTCGAGCCCGGCGGAGATCGCGGCGCTGTCGAGGGGCGCGACGACCAGACCCTTGACCCCCTGGTTGAGCTGGTTGTTGATGTCGGTGATCTGCTGCGAGGGATCACTGTTGGAGTTGACCGTCTTCAGCGCGTCGACGTCCTCGGACTTCGCCATCTTGGGCACGTAGTCGTTGTACGACTGCCAGAACGGCGAGGTCAGCAGGGGCAGGATCACCCCGACCTTGCCCTCCCCGCCGCCTTCGCCGCCCGCGGGCGCCGCGCTGTCCTTCGTACTGCCGCATGCCGTGAGCACGAGGGACGCGCAGGCCGCCGCGGCGGCGATCCGCGCCGCCCGCGAAATCCCTGCCCTGCTGGACCTGTTGCGCACTGTTCTGCCGGTCATCTGACGGCTCCTCATCGAGCGTGAATCGGGCGAAGTCCTAGTTGCGTACTGGCGAGACTCAGTGAGCCCCAGCGACTGATGGGCGAATATTTATCAGACCACTTGGCGCTCACAACACCCCTCGACGCCAAGTTTTCCTCGTTTCAGGCCGTAGTGGTCCGACCACATCTCTGATTAGACTGCGGCGCAGCCGGCTAGTGGAGGAGCGTTACGTGGACCAGACCGCCCCGCAGAAGGGCACCGTGACCGGGCGGGCCATCGAGCAGATCAAGGCGATGATCGGAGAGGGCCGACTCGAACCGGGCGAACGGCTGCCGACGGAACGGGACTTGGCCACGCAGCTCGGCATCTCGCGGAGTTCGATGCGGGAGGCGATTCGCGCGCTCACGGTGATGGGCGTCCTGGAGGCCCGCCACGGCTCGGGCATCTACGTCACTCAACTGGAGGCCGGCGACCTCCTGGAGACCTTCGGCGTCGTGGCCGACCTGTCACGCGGACCCCGGCTCGTGGAACTCCTGGAGGTACGCCGGGTCCTCGAATCCACGGCGACGGCGCTGGCGGCGGCCCGCATCTCGGCCGATCAACTGGCGGATGTGGAAAAGCACTTGGAGGCGATGAACGCCACGGAGGACCCGGAGGAGATCCTCTCCCACGACCTGGCGTTCCACCGCACGATCGCCTTCGCCGCGGGCAACGACACGATGGCGGCGATCCTGGAGGGCCTGTCCTCACGCACGTTCCGCGCACGGGTATGGCGCGGCTACCAGGAGGAGGACGCCTTCGAGCGGACGCGACGGGAACACGCGCGCATCCACCGGGCGCTGGTGGCCCGCGATCCGGAGGCGGCGCGGGCCGCGGCGGCGGCGCATGTGGGTGAGGTGGAGGAGTGGATGCGGGCGCAGCTGGACGGGTAGGGCGTCCTGGCCGACCGTGTGTGCCCCGGTGATGTCCCGGGGCGCGACGACGCAGGCGGGGGGGGGGGGCCCCCCCCCCCCCCCCCCCCCCCCCCCCGCGCCTGAGCGCTGCGACCTCGGCTCAGCCTCTCTTCAGCGAGACATCACGCCCGCGTCAGCCGCAGCGTCACCAGCTCGAACGGCCGCAGCGTCAGCGCGACACCGTCACCCGAGCGCACCGGCGCCGCGGCGTCCGCGAGGGGCCGCTCAAGGAGGTCCGTCACCTCTACGGAGCCGACCGGGAAGCCCGCGGTCAGCGTCGCCTTGGCCCGGCCGCCGCGCGACTCGTGGAAACGGACGACCACGTCACCGCTGCCGTCGTCGGCGAGCTTGATCGCCGTGACGACCACGGCGTCGTTGTCGACCGTCACCAGCGGGGCCACCTCCGCGCCGCCGGTGATCCGCCGCTCGGGGAGGTTGATCCGGTAGCCCTCCCGCACCGCGTCGCCGATCCCCGCCCCCGGAACGAGCGCGTGCCGGAAGCGGTGGACTCCCTGGTCCGTCTCGGGGTCGGGGAAGCGCGGGGCGCGAAGGAGCGAGGCGCGCACCGTCGTGGTCGTACCGGCGTCCGACGCGCGCACCGTACGTGTCACGTCATGGCCGTACGTAGAGTCGTTCACAAGGGCGACACCCCACCCCGGCTCCTCCATGTGCACGAAGCGGTGGTTGCACGCCTCGAACTTGGCGGCCTCCCAGCTCGTGTTGGTGTGCGTGGCCCGGTAGAAGTGGCCGAACTGCGTCTCCGATGCGTACCGCTCCGCGTGGATGTCCAGCGGGAACGCCAGCTTCAGGAACTTCTCCGTCTCGTGCCAGTCGACCTCCGTGTCGATGTCCAGGCGGGTGGAACCGGGCGTCAGGGAGAGCACTTGCGTGAGCCGCGAGTCGCCGAAGGTCCGCACGACACGGACCGACGCGCCGTCCTCGCCCGCCTCGACCTCGTCCGCCTCCGTCAGATCGGTGACCGTGTTCCGGTAGAACTCGTCGACGTCCCACGCGTCCCACATGTTCGGGAAGTCGGCGTGGATCTGCGGCAGGTTCGCCGCCTGGCCGGGTGCGACGGTCTCCCGGTCGGCCGCGATGTCGTACGCCGAGACGATCAGGCCGCGCGCGTCGATCTCCACCCGCAGCAGGCCGTTGTCGAGGACGTAACCGCCGTCGGCGCGCGAGGCGATCGCCGACTGGCCGTCGATGGCGGCGGGGCGGGCGCCGCCCGCGGGCACGCCGTCGCGGGTGTGCGGGGTGGAGTTGAAGACGAGGGTGCCCGTGCTGCCGCCGTCGCCCGCCAGCGCGCGCTGGGCCGCTTCGATGATGCCGTTCAGCTCGTCGGCGACCGCCGCGTACGTCGCACGCGCCTCCCTGTGCACCCAGGCGATGGACGAACCGGGCAGGATGTCGTGGAACTGGTGGAGCAGGACCGTCTTCCAGACGCGGTCCAACTCCTCGTAGGGGTAGGCGAACTCCGGCGCCCGGACCGCCGCCGTGGCCGCCCAGAGCTCCGCCTCCCGCAGCAGGTGCTCGCTGCGGCGGTTGCCCTGCTTGGTGCCCGCCTGGCTGGTGAGGGTGGCGCGGTGGAGCTCCAGGTACAGCTCGCCCACCCAGACGGGGGCGTTCGGGTACTCCGCCTCGGCCTTCTCGAAGAAGGCGGCGGGGGTCTCCCACTCGACGGTCGCGGAACCCTCCAGGTCACGGAGGCGTCCCGCCTTCGCGATCATCTCGCGGGTGGTGCCGCCGCCTCCGTCGCCCCAGCCGGTCGGCGCCAGGGAGTGCCGGGCGACTCCCTTGTCCTTGAAGTTCTTCGCCGCGTGGGCGATCTCGCTGCCCTTCATCGAGCAGTTGTAGGTGTCGACGGGCGGGAAGTGCGTGAAGATCCGGGTGCCGTCGATGCCTTCCCAGTTGAAGGTGTGGTGCGGGAAGCGGTTGGTCTGCGACCAGGAGATCTTCTGCGTCAACAGCCACTTGGATCCTGCCGCCTTGATGATCTGCGGAAGACCGGCGGCGAAGCCGAAGGTGTCGGGCAGCCACGCCTCGTCGTTCTCGATGCCGAACTCGTCCAGGAAGAACCGCTTGCCGTGCACGAACTGGCGGGCCATCGCCTCCGAACCCGGCATGTTCGTGTCCGACTCGACCCACATGCCGCCCGCGGGCACGAACCGCCCGTCCGCGACCGCCTTCTTGACCTTCGCCCACACCTCGGGCCTGTGCTCCTTGACCCACGCCCACTGCTGCGCCTGCGACATCGCGAAGACGAAGTCCGGCTCGTCCTCGATGAGCGCGGTCATGTTCGACGTCGTACGCGCGACCTTGCGCACCGTCTCGCGCAGCGGCCACAGCCACGCCGAGTCGATGTGCGCGTGGCCCACGGCGCTGATGCGGTGGGCCGAGGGTTCGGCGGGGGTGGTCAGGACGCCTTCGAGCTCGGCGCGGGCCGCGGGCGCCGAACCGTTCACGTCCTGGAGGTCCACGGCGTCCAGGGCGCGGCCGATGGCACGTACGACGGCGTAGCGGCGCCCGGAGTCCTCGGGCAGCTCCAGCATGAGCTCGCCGAGCACTTCGAGGTCGATGACCAGCTGCCACACGGTCTCGTCGAAGACGGCGAGGTCCATGCGGGCGAGCTTGTACTGGGGCTCACTGCCTGCCGTCTCCTTGTCGCCGAGCTGCGTGGGCAGGAAGGGGTGGTAGTCGAGGATGACGGGGTTGGACGCGGCCTCGATGTGCAGCTTGACGTCTTCGCCGCCGGTTGCCGGGGCGGCGATCCGCACCCACTGGTTGCGGGGGTTGAGGCCCTTCACCGGGGTGCCGTCGGGGCGGTAGACCAGGCCTTCGCACTGGAAGCCGGGCATGTTCTCGTCGAAGCCGAGGTCGAGGATGGCCTCGACGGTCTTCCCCGCCCATTCCGTGGGCACGGTGCCCGTCACCTGGAACCAGCTGGTGGACCAGGGGGCGCCCCAGGCGGCGCCTGCCTTAGTCGGCTCGGGCGTGGCGGCGAGGCCCTCTTCGACCGGCACGGGCTCGCCGGGGGCGGTCCATACGGCGATGTCCAGGGGGATGGACTCGGGGTAGACGGCGGGGCGGATGCGCTCGTCGAGGACACGCTTGAGGCGGGCTTCTACGAGGGTGCGGTCGTCGTGCATGGTGCTCTCCGTTTGTGTGTGGGGTGCGGGTGAGGGGGGGCGGTTCATTTCCCCGGCCCGCGTACCGTTGATCACCGGCTGCGCCGAGTTCGTCCTCAAACGCCGGACAGGCTGATTCCTTCAACCCTCCGGCGTTTGAGGAGCGGGGGTCTGGGGGCGGAGCCCCCTGCGCGGCGGAGGGGGCGGAGCCGCCAATAGATACAGCCGGGAAGGGGCGGGGTCGGGGAAAGAACCCCTTCTTCGACCTAGCCGACCTCCCCCGCCCGCACGACCTCCGTGATACCCCGCGCAGCCAGATGCGCGGAGTCACCCGCCCTGCTCGCCAGGACGGTAGTGGGCCGGACCCCGTCCGCGACCAGGCGGGCGAACGTCTCGAACACCGCGCCCCCGGGCGCACACGCGGACCGCCCCGCGGGATCGTCGTCGACCACCAGAGCGGTCCCCCGCACCGCGGGCGCGTACTTGCGCCCCCGCCACTCCTTGGCGATCCGGGCCAACGCCTCACCCCCGGGCTTGACCCGGCCGTCATTGGTGAACAGGCCCAGGCCGTATTCGAGTTCGGGGAAGTCCGCCAGCGAACGCGACACATCGTGCGAGCACCACCACGTCACCCCCCACACGTCCGCGCAGTCGAGCGCCGCCTCCACCGTCGCCTCGGTGAAGGACGCCGCGCGCTCGGCGGGGATGAGGGGAGCGGGCGCGCCCACCTCCTGGAGCCAGACGGGTCGGTGCGGATCGTCCGCCCATGCCTTGGACAGCTCGATCATGTACGCCGCGTGGTGCGCGGTGGCGATCCCGTCACGCCCGTGCCGCTGGGCCGTGCCGTTGAACACCCAGGAGTGCACGGCGGTCGCGCCGCCGAGCCGCGCGGCCTGGGCCGGGGTGAAGGGCTGGTCGTCCTGGTACCAGGCGGCGTCGTACTCGGCGTGCAGATGGAGCTTGCCGGGGGCGCCCTCCTCGCACGCGGCGAGGACCCGCCGCAGCCACTCCCCCGCCTGCTCCTGCGTGATGCGGTCCGGATCGGGGTGCGGTCCCGCCGAGAACTGGTTGACCTCGTTGCCGATGGTCATGCCGATGAAGTTCGGCCGGTCGGCAAGGGCGGCGGCGAGCGTGCGCAAGTACGTGACCTCCCCCTCCACCACATCGGGGTCGGTGAAGATGTTCCGCCGGTGCCACGTCTGCGTCCACGCGGGCAGGAAGTCGAAGCTCGACAGGTGCCCCTGCAGTCCGTCGACGTTGACGTCGAGCCCGCGCTCGGCCGCGGCGTCCGCGAGGGCGACGAGCTGCTCCACTGCACGGGGCCTGATCAGGGTGCGATTGGGCTGGAAGTACGGCCAGATCGGGAAGACCCGGATGTGATCGAGCCCGAGATCGGCGATCGCGTCGAGATCGGCGCGCACGGCGTCGATGTCGAAGTCGAGCCAGTGGTGGAACCAGCCCTGGCTGGGCGTGTAGTTCGCGCCGAAGCGCGGCGCCGACGGTACGGGCTGTTCCGACGGCGCGGACGGTGCGGGCTGTTCCGACGATGCGGGCGGTGCGTCGGCGGAAGGCACACGAGTGGTGCTGGGCATGCGAGTCCTGGTTCTCGGGGGTGTGGGGGCCCGGTGCGGGGCCCGGGGTACGGAAATGCGGCGGCTGCGCTCAGCCCTTCACGGCGCCCTCGCCCACCCCGCGGAAGAAGTACCGCTGCAGACAGGCGAAGAGCACGATCAGCGGAAGCACGGCGATGACCGTGCCCGCGGCGACGAGCCGTTCGTCGTTGGCGAAGGTGCCGTGCAGATAGTTCAGGCCGATGGTCAGGGTGAACCTGTCCGGGTCGCTCAGCACGATCAGCGGCCAAAGGAAGTCGTCCCACGCGCCCATGAAGGCGAAGATCGCCACCACGGCGAGGGTGCCCTTGACCGCGGGCAGGGCGATCCGCAGGAACCGCTGCCATACGTTCGCGCCGTCGACGTAGGCCGCTTCCTCGATCTCGTACGGCAGGTTCAGGAAGGCGTTGCGCATCAGCAGGACGTTGAGCGCGGAGACGCACCCGGGCAGCAGCACACCGATGAGGGTGTTGTTCAGGCCCAGCTCCCGCATGGTCGTGAACTGGGCGATGATGATGCCCTCCACGGGCACCAGCATGGCGAGGATGAAGACCACCGTGGCGGCCCTGCGGCCCCGGTAGCGCAGGCGCGCGAGGGCGTAGCCGGCGAGAGTGGCGCCCACGCAGTTGGTCACCACGTTGGCGGCGGCCACCTTCAGGGAGTTGAGCGCGTAGTCCCAGACGGGGATGGTGTCGGCGACCCGCTCGTAGTTGTGGAGGGTCGGGCTGCCAGGAAGGAACTTGGGCGGGGAGCTGAAGATGTTCTCGTGCGGCCCCTTCAGGGATGTGGACAGCTGCCACAGGAAGGGGCCGACCATCAACGCCAGTACGGCGAGCAGGAGTCCGTAGCGCAGGACGATCTCCCACACGGACATCCGGCGGCCGTTCTCGTCGGTGATCCGCCCGCGCTTGCGGGCGCCGTCCTTCCGGACCTTCCCCGCCGCCTTCTTCTCCGCCCGCTCGGCCTTCGGTGTGTCCGTCGCGATGCTCATGCGTCCTCCTTCCGGTCCGCGCGCAGCACGAGCAGCATCAGCGCGACGGTGACGACGAAGACGACGACCGAGATGGCCGACGCGTACCCGACGCGGCCGGTCAGGCCCGTGCCGACGCGCTGCACCAGCATCACGAGCGTGGTGTCCTCGCCCGCCGGACCGCCGTTGGGTCCGGCCATCAGATAGACCTCGGAGAACACCTTGAAGGCGGCGACCGAGGACAGTGCGGCGACCAGGACCATCGTGGAACGCACGGCGGGCACGGTGACGGTGAAGAAGCGGCGTACGGAACCCGCGCCGTCCACCGACGCCGCCTCGTGCAGCTCTCGCGGCACGTTGGCGAGGGCGGCCAGGTAAATGATCATGTAGTAGCCCAGGCCCTTCCAGACCGTGACCGTCATGGCGCTCAGCAGAAGCAGCCACTGGTCGCTGAGGAAGCCGACCGAGCCGACGCCCACCGCCTCGAGCAGCGCGTTGACCAGACCCCGTTCATCCAGCATCCACACCCAGATCAAGCCCACCACGACGATGGACGCGACCACCGGCGTGTAGAAGGCGGACCGGAAGAAGGTGATGCCGGGTATGTGCTTCTGGACGAGCATCGCGAGCAGCAGCGGCAGCAGGACGAGCGCGGGGACGACCCCGACGACGTAGAGCGCCGAGTTGCGCAGGCCGATCCAGAACATGTCGTCGTGCAGCAGCTCGCGGAAGTTGTCCAGGCCGACGTACTCCCCCGGTATCAGGGTCCGCTTGTCGGTGAAGGAGTTGATAAGCGTGCTGACGAACGGATAGAGGATGAAGATGCCGACGATCAGCAGTCCGGGCGCGGCGAACAACCAGGGGCTCGACGGCAGTTGACGCCTGATGCGGCGCCGTGGACCGCCGTCGGCGGCGGCACGGGGAACGGTGACGGCGCTGGAGCTTTTCATAGTGGTGGTCCTGTGTCGTCTTCTCAGCTCTGCTTCAGCAGCCGGTCGCAGTTCTTGACAGCGTTGTCAAGCGCTTCCTTGGGGCTCTCCTTGCCCTGCAGGGCCTTGCCCACGCTGTTGCGCAGCTCGATCTTCATCTGCTCGCTGAACAGCACGGGCGTGTAGTTCACCGCGGTCTTGATGGACTTGGCGGCGGCGATGCGCACGCGCGTGTCGTCCGTCCCGTCGTCCTTGGTGAAGTACGGGTCGTCGAGCGAGCCCTCCGTGCTGGGGAAGATCGCGACCTTCTTGGCGAAGGACATCTGGTGCTCGGCATCCGTCACGTAGTGGGCGAAGGCCACGGCGGCGGGGGTCTGCTTGGTGCGCGTGTTGACCATCACCCCCATGACGTACATGTTGTCCTTGCCCGTGTTGGTGATCTGCGGGGTGATCCCGATGTTCTTGTAGAGGGAGGGCGCCTCCTTCTTGAACTTGCCGAGGTCCAGGGCGCTTCCGGGGTTCATGGCGACGGCCTCGGTGAGGAACTTCTTGCCCGTCGACTCGGGTGTCGCGTTGAGCGCCTGACCGTCCAGCGCCTTGGCGTCGTACAACTCCTTGTACTTCTTGAGGAGTTCGACCCCCTTGGCGCTGTTGAAGGTGAACTTGGTCCCGTCCTTGTCCATCAGCGGTACGCCGTAGCGGCCGAAGTCCTCGATGGTGGGGATGTTGGCGAGCGTGGCGGTCTTGCCCTTGCTCTTCTTCGACAGCTGCATGGCATCGTCGAAGAGGTCGTCGAACGTCGTCGGGGGCTTCTCGGCGTCGAGCCCCGCACCCTCGAAGAGCCGCTTGTTGTAGAAGAGCGGCCCGGTGTTCAGGTACCAGGGGAAGGCGTACGTCCCTTCCGTACCCGGTATCTGGTGGCTCTTCCACGCCCCCGGCAGGTACTCCTTCTCGTACTTACCCGCGGCCTTGTCGAGGTCGAGCGCGAGTCCGGCCTTGGCGAGCGGGGCCACCAGGTCGGGCGAGACGTTGACGACGTCGGGGAGGGTGCCGGCCGCCGCGTCGGCGCTGATCTTGTCGGCGTAGCCCTCGCCGGGCTGGTCGACCCAGTGCACCTTCGTGCCCGGGTACTTCTTCTCGAAGCCCTTGACGACGCCTTCGAAGTACGGCTTGAAGTTCGCCTTCAGGTTCCAGGTCTGGAAGGTGATCTCGCCCTCGATCTTGCCGGACGCGTCCGTCGAGCCGCCGCTGCCACCTCCTCCGCCGCAGGCGCTCAACGGCAGGAGCACGGCGAGGGCGGCGGCAGCGGCGGCTGCCCTTCTGGTGATGCGGGGGTGGTGGGAGATACGCACGGTGAAACGGCTCCTTTGCTCGGCCCAGCGTGAGGCAGACCCTGCATGGAACTACGGTAAAAAGTCAATGGATTCGTTGAACAATCCTTGCCATCCTCATCAACTATGCAGGTCAGAGCGGTCTGTTCGACTTCTTGCAGGGATCGACTAATGCGCTTTAGAGTGTGCTGGCTCAAGCGCATTAGTCTGCGCGCCACAGGAAAGGGGCATCACCGGTGCAAGGCAAGCGGTCCCCGGCACGCCGGCCGACCATGAAGGACATCGCGCGCCGTGCCGGAGTCTCCGAGAGCGCCGTGTCCTTCGCGCTCAACGACCGGCCAGGAGTCTCCGAGATCACCCGCGACCGGGTCCGCAGGGTCGCCGAGCAACTGGGCTGGCACCCGAGCACGGCGGCGCGCGCGCTGTCCGGTGAGGGCTCGGCGACGGTGGGCCTCGTGGTGGCGAGGCCCGCGGGGACGCTGGGCGTCGACTCGTTCTTCCTACAGCTGATCTCGGGCATCCAAGAGGTCCTGGCGGAGCGTCAGCTGGGCCTGCTCTTCCAGGTGGCGGAGGACGTGACCGCCGAGTGCGCGGTCTACCAGCGGTGGTGGGCCGAGCGTCGGGTGGACGGTGTCCTGGTCGTGGACCCGCGCACGGACGACCCCCGTCCCGCACTCCTCGACGAGCTCGGGCTGCCCGCCGTGGTCACGGGCGGCGTGCCGGACCCGGACGTGCACCATCCGGGCCTCTCCACCGTCTGGGCGGACGACGCGGGCGCGATGGCATCGATCGTGGACCACTTGCACGCCCTCGGACACCGCCGCATCGTGCACATCGCGGGTCTGCCGGGACTCGCCCACACGGAGCGGCGGATCCGCACGCTGCGGGCCGAGGCGCGGCGGCGCGGCCTGTCCGAGGTCCGCTCGGTGACCACGGACTACTCGGACGCGGAGGGAGCCGCGGTGACACGGCGCGTGCTCTTGGCCGCGTCACCGCCGACGGCGCTCGTGTACGACAACGACGTCATGGCGGTCGCCGGGGTCGCCGCGGCGGCCTCGCTCGGGTTCGGCGTACCGGGGGACGTGTCGGTGATCGCCTGGGAGGACTCGGCGCTGTGCCGGATGGTGCACCCCTGGCTGACGGCGCTGTCGCGCGACACGACGTCCTTCGGCCGGACAGCCGCCCGCGAGCTCCTGTCCCTCCTGGACGACGGCCCCGCGGCCACGGTCCAGGTACCGCTGCCCACGCTCATCGAGCGGGAGAGCACAGGGCCGGTGAGCGGGGGCTGAGCTGTCCTGCCCGGTCCGGCGACAGGTCTGTCGTACCCCGCCGTTACGGTGCCGGTATGGCGGACATCTACGAACTCTCGATCGCGCTGGACCTGCGTGACGATCTCTCCGAGGAGCAGATCGCCGAGCTCCGGTGGCATCTCGGCCTGGGCCCTCGGCCGGTGACGCTGACCGTGGTGCGCGCATTCCCTGTCGTGGTGGAGGACGACAGGGGCGAACTCGTCACGGAGGACGAACCCGCGCCGCTCCTGGGATGCCATGACGCGGCCTTCAAGGTGAACGGAGCTCTCACCACCGTGCTGCTCCGGCGCAAGGCAGGCTGGGCGCTGACGGCTCGGCAGGAGATCCACCCGGACGACTTCGATCGCGTCGGCGAACTGCTCACGTGGCTTGCGACCAAGGCCGAGGGCCACCACGAGCGGTTCGACGGCTCCATCCGCGTCGGCTGGACCAGGTTCTACGAGGAGGATGAGACCAGCCCTCTGACGGTGCGCAGCGGCGGGGTCGACTGGCCCTCGTGAGGCACGTGGACGGAGGTCGCGCTCATGGACGTCGTCGTCCTTGGGCGCGCCCCCAAGAGACCGCCCCTCATCCACGAGCGCGACCCCCGAGAGACCGTCCCCTACACCCGCGACCGGTACAGGCCGAACTCCGCAAGCCGCACCGCCCCGCGCGATCCCGTCACCCGAAGCCGCCACTCCCGCGCCTGTACCGGCGCGGCCAGCGTGAGGACCCGGCTCGCCCCCACCGTGTCCACCTCCGTCACTCGGGACCACCCTGCCCCGGCGGACACCCGCGCCTCGATCACCGCGTGCTCAAGTTGCTGACCATGCCGGATCTCCTCCCCGAGCCGGATCCGGTCGACCTCGCGCGCCTTGCCCAGGTCGACCGTGAGCGTCCCCCGGGAGGGCGCCGGGCACGCCCACGCCGTGTCCGGGTCGCCGTCGACCGCGTACGACGCGCGGCGACCGTCGCCGCGCACCCGCGTGCCCCGCGCGAGGTCCTGCGGCAGCTCGCGCCCGATCCGCTCGCGGAACTCCCGCAGCCGCGCCACGTCCGCCTCGGGGAGCAGCCCCCGCTTGTCCGGCGGGATGTTCAGGAGCAGCACGGAGTTCCGGCCCACCGACCGGAACCAGATGTCCGTCAACTGCTCGACCGACTTGGGCTGTTCGTCCTCGTGGTAGAACCACCCCGGCCTGATCGAGACGTCACACTCCGCCGGCCACCACTGCACGTACTGGGCGACGGCCCTCGCCTCGGCCAGTGCCTCCCGGCTCCCCTGGTCGGGCGCGTCGTACTTCAGGGCGTAGTCGATGCTCCCGTTCCCCGAGTCCTTGACGGGGACGACGCTCCACTCGTTCTCGCGCGCGAGTCCGCCCTCGTTGCCGACCCACCGGACGTCGGGGCCGCGCACGGCGACCGTCGCGTCCGGGGCCAGGGCGCGGATGACCGCGTACCAGCTGTCCCAGTCGTACGTCTCGACCTTCTCCGGCGGGATGCGACCCTGCGCCCCGTCGAACCACACCTCGTCGATGGGCCCGTACTCGGTGAGCACCTCGTACAGCTGGTTGAGCATGTGCGCGCCGTAGTCGGTCGCGTCCAGGGTGAACGACCGCGCGGCGGCTTCGCCCGTCCGGTCGTCACCGTCCACCGGCGTGGGAATGGTGCGCCGCGAGCGCGCGCTGCCGTTGGCGTAGACGCCGTGCAGGTACTGGTTCTCGTCGGCGGGCGAGATGTAGACGCCCACCTTGATGCCGTACCGACGCAGCGAGTCGGCGAACGAGCGCAGTACGTCACCCTTTCCGCTCTGCCAACTACTGCTGATCACACTGTGCTTGGTGTAGCGCGAGGGGTAGAGCACGAAGCCGTCATGGTGCTTGACCGTGAGGATGGCGAGCTTGAAGCCGCCGTCGCGCAGGGCCCGCGCCCACTGGTCGGTGTCGAGTCCTGACGGCTGGAAGACATCGGGGTTCTCATCGCCCGTGCCCCATTCGAGGCCGGTGAAGGTGTTGACGCCGAAGTGCAGGAACGCGGTCTGCTCAAGGCGCTGCCAGGCGATCTGCCGTTCGGTGGGCCGGACGTGGGACGCCTTGGTGACGACCTCGTCCGGGGAGTCCTTGGGGTTGATCGGGATGCGGTAGGGCGGTTCCGGGGCAGCCTTGGCGGCAGTGCCCACGGAGCCGGGCGCCGCGAGAGCGAGGGAACTGCTCGACGCGGCGACGGCCGTGGTGACGGCGGCACTCACGAAAAGACGTCTGCTGACAGTCATGGGGGTGCGGGTCTCCCTGTCGGGTCTCTGGCGATGGGATCAGCGGGGGCAGCGGAGGGCAGGGGATCAAGGGGGATCAGCCCGTGGTCAAGGTCCAGGCGGCCGGGGTGCGTTGATCCGCCGGGTACTGCTGGAGCCGCCCGTCATCGGCGACGTACACGGACATGCGGGTGATCGCGTTCGTCAGCCGGAAGCCGTCCGACACCTTCACCAGCTGCCACCGCTGCAAGGTGTTCGCCGCGCTGCACGTCTCCCGCGTGACCGAACTACCCGGCTCCAGCGGCACGTTGAGCGTGAGCTTGCCGCTCCGCGTCTCCAGGCAGGTGCCGTCCGCCGTGGACTTCAGCGTCGCGTAGCCGTCGGCGGTGCGCTTGATCTCGTAGGCGGCGGGCTCCGCCTGCCCCTTGGTGTCGCGCAGGGTGTACGTTCCGTCCGCCACCGGCGTCTTCGTCAGGTCCTGCCAACCCGGCGCGTGACCGACCGACTTGGCGCGTGCGGTGAAGTCGGCGTACGTCGGGTCCGGGTGCGGTGACCCCCAGGTGACCTGGGCGACATGACTGAGCGGCATCGCCATGGACGCCGCGACCTCGTTCTCGGTCTCGCCCCGGCCGTTGTCGGGCCACAGGCTGATTTTCGCGCCGGTGATGCCGTCCCGCGAGGCCAGCTTCTCGCCCTCGAAGCTGCGCGGGTCCCACTCCTTGTCGTACAGCGCCTTGGTGTCGGTGTGGAATCCGCCACGGACGAGGTAGAGGGAGTATGCGGCGTTCTGCAACGGGTGTCCCTGGGCGATGAGTTGGCTCGGCTTCGTCTTCACGTCGAGCCAGTGCTCCACGCTCGTCCCCGCCGCGACCGGCACCGTGTTCGCTCCGGTCAGGCCGTCGTTCCAGATGCGCAGCTGCTTTCCCTTGCCCGCCGCGTACGCGTGCACGCGGTTCACGAAGTCGACGAAGGCGTCCTGCGGGGTCGCGTTCTCGCCGTACTTCTTCTTCGCGTATTCGAGGATGTGGGGGTACTTGGCGAAGTCCGAGCCGAGCATGTACTCGTCGGCGCCCATGTGCCAGGACTTCGCGGGGAACACCTCGGCGTACTCGTCGATGAGGCTCGTGTAGTACGCGAAGGCCTCGTCCTTGGTGACGTCGAGGCGCGACGGCTGCGGCTCGCCGTCGGAGTCGGTGAGCTGGAGGTCGGTGCGCTTCTCCAGCCAAGGGTCCATGTGGCCCGGGGAGTTGATCTCCGGGATGATCGTGACGTGGTACTTCTCGCCGAGGGCGACGAGGCGGCGTATCTCGCTCTTGGAGTAGTAGCCCCAGCTGTTGGCCTCGGGGTGCTTCTCGCTCTTCACCTTGAGTTCGAGGAGCAGCTGGTTCTGCTTGTTGTACGCCATGTCGCGCACGAGGTTCTCGAGCCAGGGCGTCGAGATGTGGATGTAGCAGGCGCAGACGCCCACTCCGCGCTCTGTGTACCGGGGCACGTCGACCGTGCGCCCTGCCGGTAGGCGGTCGCTCCGCGCGAGGAGCTGGAGGAGCGTGCGGGTGCCGTAGAAGGCTCCGGCGCCGGTCGCGCCGGTGATCTCCAGGCGTTTACCCGCGCGGAGTTCGTACCCTTCGGCGCCGAGCGGCTTCCGTGCGGGAGCGACGTCGATCACGATGTCGCCGTCGCGCGGGGCGCCTGTCGTGACCGGCACCCGGCCCTCGCCCGCGGCGCGCAGATCGTCTGCGAGGGTGCGGGCGACTTCCCGCGCCGCCTGCCCGTGCGCGACGAGGCGGGTGGCAGGACCGTAGAGGTAACTCCCCTTCCCCGGCGTCCAGTCGGCTAGGGCGGGGACGGTGCGGGGCGGGTCCGTGACGGGCTGCGGGGTCCCGGCGGCCTGGGCCGCCGGGAACGGTGCCGCGAGCGTCAGCAGGGCCACCGCGACGACTCCTCCGAGTCGGCGGAGCCGCGCACGGGGCGGCGCCAACATCATGCGCATGTCAGTCATGACATCCGATGATTCAAGCGCCTCATCAGGGTGTCAATGCATTGCCCTCAGCGGGGACTTGGACATTTACGCCGACCCACATCGATCCATCGGATGAATTGTGGGCCCCGTCCGCGGTCCGCACCTCGTCAGCCCGGCCAAGTGCCCGTCAACCGGTGCGCGGCGACGGCGCCGCCTCGGTCGACGGCCGCCTTGACCACGGCGAAGATCGCGCCCTGCAAGGTGGCCGCCAGCAGGATCTCGCCCCAGCCACGGTCCTTGTCGGTGGCGTCGGGTGCGTCCTCATCGTGGCCGACCACCTTCCACGCCTGTTTGAAGAGTCCGCCCGCGGCCACACCGGCGAGCGCGCCGAGCGCGAGTCCGACCGGCTTGTACGCGATCTTCGATGCCTTCACACCGCGCTCCCCTGCTTCCGCTTGCGCCGCACCAGTACGTACGTGACGAAGAGCGTCGCGCCACTGGCCGCGAGAAAGGCCGTGCGGCGGTTGCGGACCTGCTCCGGCGCCTTGTCCTGCCACACCTCAGTGGCCTGCTCGGCCACGGCCTTCACCTGTCCGGTGGCCGTGGCCGCCTTGTCCTTGACCTGGTCGGGCACCTTGTCCTGGAGCACGTGGGCAGCCTCGGCGGCCTTCGCGACCGCCTGCCCGCTCAGCTCCGCCGCCTTGGTGGCCGTCTGGCCCTTGATCGCGACCGCCTTGTCCTGCGCCCGGGCCTTGACGTCCGCCTTGGCCGCCAGCGCCTCGACCGTCTCTCCCAGATCGTGCCGGGTTCGCTCGACCTTCGCGCGCAGTTCCCCGGCGCCGGCGGTGTGCTTGTCGTGGGACTGGGTCATCGCTGTGCACTCTCCTTGATCTCTGCGACATCGGCCTTCACGCCGCCGATGGCCTGCTCGGGGATCGGCGGGGCGGCCTTGCCGACTTCCTTCTTGCCGGTCAATGCCAGTACCGCGGCGATCAGACCGAGGACGGCGGTGACGATGAGACCCGCGGCCCACACCGGAAGCGGCACGGCGAGGCCCGCGATCGCGGTGGCGACGAGAGCCTGCAGGGTGAGGAAGCCGACGAGACCGGCTCCACCGAACAACCCGCCGCCCTTGCCGTAGCGCCTGGTCTTCTCCTTCATCTCCGCCTGGGCCAGACGCATCTCGCCGCGCACCAGCTCCGTCAGTTGCTGTGACGCGCGCTGCACAAGATCGCCCACCGGCTCGCTGCGGGGGACGGTCCGTCCGCCGGTGTCACGGCCTGTGGTGTGCGGGTCTGTCTGGGCCATCGTCATCAACCTCCTGTTCTGTTCCGCGGCCGAGTACCCCGATCTCCGCGATCGGCACATCGTCGAGGGCCGCGATCATGTCGGGCGGGCGTGTCGGGCGGTGTCACTCCTCCATGCGCCGCCGGTCCTGGTCGTCCCACGCGCGGGTGTCGCGGGGCGGTACGTAGGGCTCCTCCTCAGGAGGAAGACCACCGGCGATGGCACGCTGACGGGACAGCTCCGCGTCGAACTCCAGGCCGAGCAGGATGGCGATGTTGCTGAGCCACAGCCACACGAGGAAGATGATCACTCCGGCCAGGGCGCCGTAGGTCTTGTTGTAGGAACTGAAGTTCCCCACGTAGAAGGCGAATCCGGCCGAGGCGACCAGCCAGACCAGCAGGGCGATCACGCTGCCGGGACTGACCCACCTGAAACCGCGGCCCTTCACGTTCGGCGTCGCCCAGAACAGCAGGCCGATCATGAAGGTCACCAGGACGACGAGGACCGGCCACTTCGCGATCGACCAAGCGGTCAGCGCCGCGTCACCGACCCCCAGGGCCGAACCCACGGCGTGGGCGAGACCGCCGGTGAACACCACGATGAGCGCGCTGATGACGGCCAGCGTCAGGAGCACCACCGTCACCCCCACCCGGACCGGCAGAACCTTCCACACGGGCCGCCCCTCCGGGATGTCGTACACGGCGTTGGCGGTGCGGATGAACGCCCCCACGTACCCGGATGACGCCCACACGGCAAGCACGAGGCCGACCACCGCCATGACGGAGCCGATGCCGCCCTGGCCCCGCAACTGCTGCACGGCGTCGCTGATGATGTCCCTCGCCGAACCGGGCGCGAGCTTCTTGAGATTCTCCATGAGGGAGTCGATGGCCGACTCCCCCACGACGCCGAGGAGGGAGACGAGGACCAGGAGTGTCGGAAACAGCGAGAGCACCCCGTAGTAGGTCAGCGCCGCCGCCCGGTCGGCCAGCTCATCGTCCTTGAACTCCCGGACCACGCCGGTGACGACCGCCCGCCATGACCGCTTCGGCAACTGCGTCGGTTCGACCGGCGCGCGGTCCGCGCCGTACTCGGCATCCGATGTCCCGTTCATACTTCCCGGAGTAACCCGCTACGGCCCGGCCATGCACGGTTCGGACCGGCATCGCACGGCACCGCACGCCGCGTGCCCCCTGCCGGTGTCGGCAGGGGGCACGCGGCGAAGCGGAGGGATCAGTCGATACCGGGGAGGATGTGCGGCTCCGCGAGGTCGTCCTCGTAGCCGGCAAGACGGATCGGGGCCGCTTTGGCCCACGAGTCCAGGTTGCTGAGCTTGCGTGGCCTGACGGCCCGCTCGCCGCCGCGTTCCGCCGGTCGCTTTTCCTGCTTCGTCAAATCTGGTGTCACCGCGCACTCCTCTGTGTCGCGTAACGGAAGGACAAGGGCAGTTCGGTCGCGGTGGCGCCGTTGGCAGGGCGGGATCGCGGCCACGGTTGCGAGCCTGTCCCGGGGCGGCTGAGGGGTGCTTGTGGATCCCCTGGAGGCCGTCCGTTCGCCTCAGATTAACCAAATGAGCGCGCTCACGCTCTATGGGTTCGGCCGAAGGGGTGGATTTCAGACAGTTGGTGATGGTGTGGGGGTGGCCGATGGGCCGGAAACACCCCAACGGGTCGACCCCATGGGCCTTTCCGTATCTCCATGGGACCGTACGGGGATGACTTCTGCGCAGGCACGGGAGGGCGCGGTGGCTCTGGTGACCGGAGCCTCGCGAGGGATCGGGCTCGCTGTGGCGCGAGGCCTCGCGGAGTCCGGACATCGCCTTGTCATCACCGCCCGCGCGCCGGACGCCCTTCAGGCTGCGGTGGCCGAACTGCGTGCGGACGGCGCGGAGGCCGTCGGATGCGCGGGCGGCGTGGCTGATTCCGCTCGGGCGCAGGCGTGCGTGGCCCTCGCGATGAGCGAGTTCGGGCGCCTTGACGTGCTGGTGAACAACGCGGCGACGAACGCCCCTTACGGCGCGCTGATGGACGTCGACCTCACCCGGTGGCGCGCCGCCTTCACCGTGAACGTCGAGGCCGCGCTGCGCCTGACGCAGCTCGCCTGGCGGGCCTGGATGGGCGAGCACGGCGGCGCGGTGGTGAACATCTGCACCGAGGGCGCGTCCCATGTGGGGCCGAACGTGGGCGCGTACGGCACCAGTAAGGCGGCGCTCCTGCACCTGACCGCCCAGCTGGCGGGCGAACTGGCGCCCTCGGTACGGGTCAACTCCGTGTCCCCCGGACTCATCCGCACCGAGATGGCCCGCTTCGTGTGGGACGGTGCCGAGGAGCAGCTCGCCGCGAGCCTGCCGCTCGGCCGCATCGGCGAGCCGGAGGACGTGGCGCGGGCGGTGGCTTGGCTGATCTCGGATGCGGCCGAATGGGTGACCGGCGCGGATGTGCTCGTGGACGGCGGTACGCGGGTGCGGGCGGCCGCCGCCGACAAGGCATCCTCGTACGCCGTGCACGAGCGGCTGCGCGCGACGACCGGCGAGGCCTGACACGCCGTACAAGGCGAGGCCTGACAGGCCGTACAGGACGTACGTTCAAGTACGGGAGGGCGACCGCCCCTCCCCTACCACTTGCCGGGTGCGTAGTCCTTGAGGAAGACACCGAACAGGTCCTCGCCCGCCTCGCCCCGCACGACCGGGTCGTAGACCCGTGCCGCGCCGTCGATCAGGTCGAGCGGGGCGTGGAAGCCCTCGTCGGCCAGGCGCAGCTTGTCGTAGTGCGGGCGCTCGTCGGTGATCCAGCCGGTGTCGATCGAGGTCATGAGGATGCCGTCGCTCTGGAACATCTCCTGGGCGCTGGTCCGCGTCACCATGTTCATCGCGGCCTTGGCGGCGTTCGTGTTCGGGTGGCCGGCGCCCTTGTAACCGCGGCCGAAGACGCCCTCCATCGCGGAGACGTTGACGACGTAGGAGCGGCCGCTCGACGCCTTGCCCGCGGCGTCGGCCATCGCCGGACGCAGCGCGCTGATCAGGATGAACGGCGAGGTGTAGTTGCACAGCTGGGTCTCGAGGAGCTCCACCGGGGAGATCTGCTCGATGGTCTGCACCCAGGTGTTGCTCTCGACGACGTCCGGGACCAGGCCGCCCGCGTCGATGGCGGTGCCGTCGAGGTGCCGGGCGACGCTGGCGTTGCCCGCGACGAGGGCGAGGTCGGCGACCTGCTGTGCTTCCAGGCCACTGGTGCCGAGGGGCAGCGCGGCCAGGCCGTCGACCGCTCCGGAGTTGAAGGCGCCGATGACGGAGTGGGCGGGCAGCTCCCCGGCGGGCAGCGGCGCGCCCTCGCCGTCGACCAGGGCGGCGTACGCGGAGGGCAGGCGGCGCACGGTCTGCGTCGCGTTGTTGATCAGGATGTCGAGCGGTCCTGCCGCGGCGACCCGCTCGGCGAGCGCGACGGACTGGGCCGGGTCGCGCAGGTCGATGCCGACGACCTCCAGGCGGTGCAGCCAGTCCGCCGAGTCGTCCATCGCCTTGAAGCGGCGGATGGCGTCCTTGGGGAAGCGCGTCGTGATGGTGGTGTGGGCGCCGTCACGCAGGAGGCGCAGCGCGATGTACATGCCAATCTTGGCGCGGCCGCCGGTGAGCAGCGCGCGCTTGCCGGTGAGGTCGGTACGTGCGTCTCGCTTGGAGCGGTTGAGGCGGGCACAGTCCTGACACAGCTGGTGGTAGAAATAGTCGACTTCCACGAACCGGGTCTTGCAGGTGTAGCAGGAGCGCGGGCGCTGGAGTATCCCCGCGATCCTGCCCTCCTCGGTCTGCGAGGACGGCAGCAGACCCTCGGTCTCGTCGTCGATCCGCTCGGCGGAGCCGGTGGCGGTGGCCTCGGTGACGGCCTTGTCGTGCGCGGTCTTGGCGGCCCGGCGGTCCTGGCGGCGGCGCTGCTTCACGGTCCGGTAGATCCCGGCCGTGGCGCGGCGCACCGCGATCGCGTCGGGGTGGTCGACGTCCAGCTTGTCGAGCTCGTCGAGCACGCTGAGGCAGACGGCGAGCCGGTCGGGGTCGATGCCGGGGCCGAATTCGACGGCCTCTTCGGCCGGACCGGCAGCCTCCGGGCTGTCCTCTGTCACCGTCATCGCCGCTGTCCTCGCGTCACTCATGCCGCGGCTCGTCTGAGTGACCGCGGAAGCTCCAAAGAAGAGAACTTTACGTAGCGAAGGACCCCTCTACCAAACTCGGACGGTCCACGCACGCCTCGACGAGCCCCGCGAGCTCCTCCCGGACGCTGCGCGCGAGGACATCCAGGTCGGGTACGGCCACCGCGTCCGCGACCAGACCGAAGTGCACCCGGCCCCGGTACGTCGACACCGCGACGGCGAGCGCCTGCCCCTGGGCGAGCGGCGCGAAGGGGTACACGGCGACGAGCGGGCAGCCGCCGAGTCTCAGGCCGAGGCTGGGCAGCGGGACGCTGGTGACGAGGATGTCGAAGAGCAGCCTGGCGGCCTGCGCGACCACGGGACCGCCGATGCGGTGGCCGATCGGCGGCACATGATCGGCGAGCAGTGCGACCGCGCCCGCGCCCCGGTTCGGGCCCGCGTCCTTGTTGCGGTCCATGGCGGCCCGCACCGCCCGCAGCCGCGCGACCGGGTCCGGGTCGCCGACGGGCAGCCGGACCAGATACCCGGAGAGCCGGTTGCCGGGCGGCTGCGCGCCGCGCGGCCTGCGCCGGGAGACGGGCACCAGGGCGCGCGGCTCCACGCCCTCGCTGCCGTCGCCACGCTCGTCGAGCCAGCGGCGCAGGGCTCCCGCGACCACGGCGATCAGTACGTCGTTGACGGTGCCGCCCACGGTCTTGCGCACGCGGTGCACGTCGTCCAGGTCCAGCAGCACCCCCGCGGTGCGCCGCGTGCCGGTGGCCTGAGACGTGAGGGCGGCCGATGACCGGGCGCCCAGGGTCGCGCGGGCGACGGCCGAGCCGATGTCCAGGGCCTGCCCCACATCGGCGACGGTGTCGCGGACAAGGCCGGGCAGCTTGCGCGGGTCGGGCAGCCAGGACCAGCGGGAGGCCTCGGGCTCCACGGGCGCCGGGCGCGGGGCGGGCAGGTCCACGGGGTCCATGATCGCCGCGGCGAGCATCAGGGCGCGAAGACCGTCCGCGAGCGCGTGGTGGAACTTGAAGAGGACGGCGAAGGATGTGCCGTCCTGCCCCGGCAGGACATGCGCCTCCCACGGCGGCCTCTCGCGCTCCAGGGGGCACTGCATGAGCACGCCCGCCGCGTCGTGGAAGTCCGGCACCGGATCGGCGAGACGGACGTGGTGCAGCGGGTCGAAGGCGGGCGCGGGCGCCCGGACGGCCGCGCCGACCGGCAGCAGGATCGAACGGATCCGAAGTCGCAGTCCGGGCACGGCCGCCGCACGTGAGGCGAGGAGCTGGGCGGCGTGCTCGGCCGCGCCCGGCGAGTCGGCGTCAAAGACTCCAAGTGCCCCCAGGTGCATCGGGTGTTCCGCGGACTCGAGGTTCCAGAAGGCGAGGTCGAGGGGTGCGAGCAGGTCGGATGGCTCAGCGGTCGGAGTATTCAACGGGCTGCTCTCGCGTCGAGGACGATGCGGGGGATGACTGACGTGAAGGAGCAGTCAATCGCCGATGCGCGACTACGGTCAAGTACGATCAAGCTACGCACAGTTAACAACAGGTTAAGGCCCGCCCCTCTGGGAGAGGCGGGCCTGATGGTGCGCAAGTGGCGTATGTCTTACGTCACTTCAGAGCGGACTTCAGAGCGGGCGGGGCCGCGCTCGTCGACGTACCCCACTGGGAGGGCTTGTCGCCCACCGTGAAGGAGAGTTCGCGGGTGTCGCGGATGTCCTCGGTCGTCAGGTACGTCTTGCCGTAGTCGGCGCCGTCCGCGCGGGCCGACTGGATGTACCGGTCGGTGTCCGATGTGCCGTGCGCCTTCACCGTGAGGCGCCCCTTCGGGTAGTAGCGGCGGTCGAGAGTGAGGTCGACGCGCTCGAAGACGGGCGTCGACAGGCCCCACGTGTCCGTGCCGGGCTGGACCGGGAAGACACCGATCGAGGACAGCACGTTCCATGCGGACATGGTGCCGAGGTCGTCGTTCCCGGTCATGCCGGTCGGGGTGTCCGTGAAGAGCGTGAGCGCGGCGTGCACCACGTCGGTGGTCTTCCACGGCTGGCCCGTCGAGAGATAGGTGTACGGGGCGATGAGGTCGGGCTCGTTCTGCGGGTTGTACTTGTCCGCGTTGTAGTAGTCGTAAGGACCGTTGACCCACACCTCGCGCGCGGTCTTCGCCGGGTCCTTCAGGAGCTCCTCGTAGGCGAAGAAGGAGTCGAGGCGGTCGTTGGCGGCCTGCTTGCCGCCGATGAGGTCGACCATGCCGGGCAGGTCCTGCGGGACGAGCCACTGGTACTGCCAGGACGTGCCCTCGTGGAAGCCTTCGCTCTTGGCGGGGTCGGCGGGCCCGGTGAAGGCCCCCTCCGCGTCGCGCGCCCGGAAGAACCCTGTCGAGTCGTCGAAGATCTTCCGGTAGTTCTGCGCACGGTCCGCGTACCGCTTGGCGTCGGCCTCGTGCCCGAGCTCACCGGCCATCTGACCGAGCATCGCGTCCGAGAGGGCGTACTCCAGGGTCGCGGAGGCACCGTGGTCGTAGTCGGAGTCGCCGGGCTTGGCGTGCGGGCGGCCCTTGATGTACGGCGCGAAACCGTCGCTCAGGTACTCCTTGTTGGCCTCGCGGCCCACGGGTGCCGAGTCGGTGGGCGGTACGCCGTCCGCGTTCTTCTTCAGCGCGCGGTACGCCTCCTCCTCATGACCCTTGAGCAGACCCTGCTGGTAGGCGTTGGTGAGGAAGGGGGTGACCGGGTCGCCCGTCATGATGTTCGTCTCGACCGTGCCGTAGCCCCACTTGGGCAGCCAGCCGCTCTCCTCGTCGATCTTGAGGACGGAGAGGGCCATGTCGCGGGACTCGTGCGGCGCGAGCAGGGACAGGAGCTGCGCCTGGGTGCGGTAGGTGTCCCAGAGCGACCAGTTCTGGTAGTACGTGAACCCCTTAGCCCGGTGGGTCTTCTGGTCCCAGCCCGTGTAACGGCCGTCGACGTCGCTGCCGATGTTCGGCGCGAGGAAGGAGCGGTAGAGGGACGAGTAGAAGGTGCGGCGCACGGTCTCGCTGCCGCCCTGCGCCTGCACGTCGTCGAGCCGGTCCTCCCATGCCCGCTGGGCTGCCTTCTCCACTCGGTCGTACGAACGTCCGCCCTCCGTACGGAGGTTGAGCGCCGCGCCCTTGGCGTCGACGTACGAGAGAGCTGTCGTCGCCTCGACGGTGCGGTCCTTGGACGTGTCGAAGCGGACGTACGCGCCGTTGCGCTCCTCGCCCGCCGACGACTTCTTGGAGCCCGCGGTGACGGTGTCGCCCTTCCAGGTGCCCGATGTGGTGAAGGGCCGGTCGAAGCGGGTGATCGTGTAGACCGTGTACGGCTTCGTGTCCTGGCAGAAGCCGCTGCCGGTGATCGCCGTGCGGACCGTGCGGCTGTCGAGGATCTCGACCTTGGTGCTGCCCGTCTTGTGCAACGACTGGCCCGCGTTGAGAAGGACGTTGGCCTTGTCGGTGGCGGGGAAGGTGTAGCGCTGCACGCCGGTGCGCTCGGTGGCGGTCAGCTCGGCGTCGATGCCGGACTTGAGACCCACCTTGTACGAGCCGGGGCTCGCCTTCTCGTCGTCATGACTGAACTCCGCCGCGTACTTGGCGTAGTCCGTCTCCTTGACGTCACCCGTGGTGGGAAGGACCGGCAGATCGCCGCCCAACCCGCAGCCCACGCCCGAGAGATGGACGGTCGAGAAGCCGCGGATATGGGTGTCGGAGTGGTCGTAACCGGTGTTGTGCCCGGTGTCGGGCGAGAACTGGACCATGCCGAAGGGCACGGCCGCGCCGGGATAGGTGTTCCCCTCGTTCTCGGTCCCGATGAACGGGTTGACCAGATCGGTCAGTCGACCGTCCCGCGCCGGGGCGGCCTGCGCCGCCGGTATGGCGAGTGCGCCACCGAGGAGCGCGGCCGCGGCCACCGCCACACCCGTACCGCGTAGCTGTCGAGTCCATCTCATGGGTGGGAACGCCTCCTTGGACAACGTTGTCAAAGCGCGGAACGCGATCATTCTTCGATGGTCGCGTCGCGTGCGTCAAGGGGTGGGAGCCAGGGAGAGGAGAGGGGCTGCGGCTCTCAGGCGGTGTGCAGCCAGATCCGCAGCGGTCCGACCGGGATGAACCCCTGGCCGACTGCCGCGTCGAGGCTCTCGCCGCTCTCGTATCCGACGACGGGCAGGCCGGGCCAGAGCCTCGCGACCTCCGTCAGGCAACCGGCCCAGGCCGCCTCCTCCGCGCCCGGCGCGTCGCCCGCCGCGAACAAGTTGGAGACGCCGATCACGGAACCGCCGCGGCTCGCGATGGCGCCCGCGACGATCGTGCCGTCCAAGGAGGTTCCGGCCAGGAACGTCGAGTCCCCGGCGAGCAGCTCGGGCCGGAACAGACCCTCGCCCTCCTCTCCGTCGTTCCAGGCGGTCTCCCACGCGGGCAGCGAATCGGCGCTCTTGAGCGGCTCCCAGCTGACGCCGGGCGGTCCCACGGGCGCCGCGCCCGCGGGGCGGTGGATCCACTGCGCCTCGAAGAGCACCTCGAAGCCCATCGGCTCCAGGTCGAGGCAGGCGAAGCTGTCCTTGACCGAGCAGCCCGGTGACTCCATGTCGATCCGCGCCACCAGATCGGCCGCCGACGCCTCGGGGGTGAGCGAGACGGCGTCCGGATACAGCGGCGGCGTCCGTCGCGCGCTGCTCCACACCCCAGGACCGAACTCCCCCGACACGCCGTGCGCGCGGCAGACCTCGTCGCACCACTCGGCGTTGTTGCGGGCCGCGGCCCCTGCCCACTCGTTCTCGATGTTCACGGGCTGATCGTGCCAAGTGATCGGGTCCGCGTCCACGGAATATGCGTCCGGGGACAGCCATCCACGGCAGAGCGCTCCGGCCCGCCGACCGGGCCGGAGCGCCACGTACCCGGGTCAGGAACCCGAGCACCCCGCCGGGTCCGGCCGCGACGCGTCGCTGATCAAGGCTTCATGTGCCGCCTTGAGCCGCTTCACGTCGGGCTTGACGACCCTGCGGTCGTAGGTGAGCAGACCGTTCAACTCGCCCTCCACATCCGAGATCTGGGTGTAGACGGCGCCGTTGCCGCCCTTGCAGGCGAGCTTGTGCACCTCGTCGAGCTTGGTGAGGTAGTCGTCCGTGTACGTCGCCGGGTCCACGTCGACGTAACTCTGCTGCACGGACCAGGCGTGGCCGGGCACCGCGAGTCCGAGACCGCCGTACTCGCCGTTGAGCTGCGCCCTTACGCCGTCGGGCTTGGGCGGCAGCGCCGGGCTCGGATAGCCGTGCTCGTCCATGATGTCGCCGGTGCCGCCGTCGCGCCCGAGGTTGAGGCCCGACATGCCGTTGACCAGGCGGGTCGGGTCCCAGGACTTGGCCTGGGTGGCGATGCGGCCCTCGTCGTACTGACCCCAGCCCTCGTTGAAGGTGACCCACATGACGATCGACGGGTGGTTCGCGTGCTCGTCGATCATCTGCTTCATCTCTGACTCGTACTGGGCGCGGGCCGCCGTGCCCGGGTTGCGCCCTGCACTCATCGACGGCATGTCCTGCCAGACCATCAGGCCCAGCTTGTCCGCCCAGTAGAACCAGCGGTCCGGCTCCACCTTGATGTGCTTGCGGACGGAGTTGAAGCCCATCTCCTTGTGCATCTTGAGGTCGTACGCGAGAGCCTCATCGGTCGGCGCCGTGTGCAGTCCGTCCGGCCAGAAGCCCTGGTCGAGCGTGGCCATCAGGAACTGCGGCTTGCCGTTGAGCATCGTGCGCGGGGTGCCATTGACCTTCTCCACGGAGATGGAGCGCATCCCGAAGTAGCTCTTGACCTGGTCGCGGCCGACGGTCACCTTCAGGTCGTAGAGGAAGGGATCGTCCGGCGACCAGAGGTGCGGCTTGGCGATCTTCAGCTTGAGCGGTGTGCCCGTGCGTCCACTCGCCTCCGCGACCTTCTTCTTTCCCGCGTACGCGACTGCCTTGACCCGCACTCCGTCGCGCACGCCCTTCGGCTCGACGGTGACCTGCTTGGTGGCCACGTCGGGCGTGATCTTGAGCGAGTCGGCGTGGTCGGCCGCGACCGGCTCCATCCACACCGTCTGCCAGATGCCGGACGACGGGGTGTACCAGATGCCGCTCGGGTCCAGGCGCTGCTTGCCGACGGGCGGGTTCTCGCCGTCCTTGCCGTCGGTCGGGTCGTAGACGCCGACGATCAGTTCCTGCGTCTTGCCCGGCTTCAGGGCGTCCGTGATGTCGACGCTGAACTTGTCGTAGCCGCCCTTGTGCTCGGTGACCTTCTTGCCGTTGACGAACACCTCGGACTGCCAGTCGACCGCGCCGAAGTTGAGCTTGAGGCGCTTGCCGTCGCCGACCTTCCAGCCCTGCGGGACCGTGAAGGTCCTGCGGTACCACATGCGGTCCTCGTGCCGTTCCAGGCCGGAGAGCTGCGACTCCACGGGGTAGGGGACGAGGATCTTCTCGGCGAGCTTCTTGCCGACCGGGGGCTTCTCGCCGGCCTTGGCCGACGCGAACTGCCAGGAGCCGTTGAGGTTGCGCCAGGCGTCACGGGTCAGCTGGGGGCGCGGGTACTCGGGCAGCGCGTTGTCCGGGCTCACGTCATCGGCGAACTTGGTGCGCAGCTGGTGCTCGGAGTGGTTGGGGCCGCTGCTCCAGAACTGGGCGACCGCCTTGCCGTCGTCGCCGTTCAGGCCGCCCTTGCCGTCGTATCGCAGGTCGGCGGTGCCCTTCGCGTTGCCCTTCTTGTTGCCGACCACGGGCTCCTTGAGGGCCACGAGGAGGGCGCGCGGGTCCTTGGGGTCGGCCTTGACCGCGCCGATGGGCCACTTGGCTCCGCCGATGACCGCCTCGATGTGGTCCGCGAGGCCGTTCGGGGGCGCCGCGAGCTTCTGGGCGAAGTCGAGCTTGAGGGTGCGGCCGTCCTTGAGGACCGTGGCGGCGGTGGCGCCGTCGTAGTCGAAGCCGTCGGGGAGGCGGAAGGCGGACTGCGGGATCGCCACCTTGCTCCCGCCGGGCTCGGTCCAGCGCAGGTGGAGGTTGGAGCCGCCGTAGTGCTCGAAGTACTCGACCTTGATGTCGTAGGCCTTGCCGGCCTCCAACTCGACCGGCTTCGCGGTCTGTTCCTTGTCCCAGTCGTCGACCCAGTGGTCGATGCTGAGCTTGCCGTCGACCCAGAGCCGGAAGCCGTTGTCACCGATCATGGAGAAGGCGTGGGAGCCGGTCTTCTCCGGGACGACCTTGCCCGTCCAGCGGACGGTGGCGTCGTCGGCCTTTCCGGTGGCGAAGGACAGGCGCGGGTCGAGGTTGTCGAAGTCGATGCGCTGGTCGAAGCCGGTGGCCTTGAGCTCGTGGAAGTCGAAGGCGCCGGGGGCCGACTGGGTGTAGTACTCGCCCTTCAGGCCGTGTACTTCGGGTGGTTCGTCGGCTGCCGTCGCGGCCGGCACGGCTGTGAGTCCGGCGAAGGCGAGGGCAACGGTGAGCAGCAGTATCAGTCGCTGCCTGACTCGTCTGTGTCGGGTGGGGCGCACGGATCCTCCATTGCTTGAAGCGGTGCTTGAAGGCTGTGGAAGGGGGTGGCGGCTCGCCGCCGCAGTCTGTACAACGAATCTGTACAACGTTGGAAGGAACGGCAGTTGGAATGACAGCACGCTCTCCGGCGCGCTGTCCAGGGCCATGACAAACACCCCGGGACAGGGGTGCACCTCGACGCAGGGAGCTGCACGTGCGGGTTAGCCTCAAAGACGTCGCAGAGCGCGCGGGCGTCTCCATCAAGACCGTCTCGAACGTGGTGAACAAATATCAGCACGTCACCCCGGCGATGCGGGCGCGTGTGCAGGAGGCGATCGACGAGCTGGGCTACCGACCCAATTTGACGGCACGTCACCTGCGCAAGGGCCGTACGGGAATCATCGCGCTCGCCGTTCCCGAGCTGGGTAACCCCTACTTCGCCGAGCTGGCGGGCGCGGTCATCGACGCGGCGGCCGAGCACGATTTCACGGTCCTGCTCGACCACACCCGTGGCGAGCGCGAGCAGGAGGTCCTGGTCAGCCAGGGGTTCCGCGCCCGGGTGATCGACGGCCTGATCCTGAGCCCCCTGGAGCTGGAGTCGGACGACCTGCTCGGCCGCGAGGACGACGTTCCGCTCGTGCTGCTCGGCGAGCGCCAGTACGCCCTGCCGTACGACCACATCGCGATCGACAACGTGGCGGCGGCGCACACGGCGGTACGTCACCTCATCGGCCGCGGCCGCACCCGCATCGCGTATCTCGGCGCCCGTACGGACTCCGCCAACCAACCCGCGAACCTGCGACTCCAGGGCTGGCGCGAGGAGTTGACGCAGGCGGGCCTTGCCGCGCCGGACAGTCTGGTGGGCCCGGTGGGCGGCTGGAACCGCTGGGACGGGGCGAAGGCGATGGCGCGGATGCTGGACGCGGGGGTGCGGCCCGACGCGGTGTTCGCGTACAACGACCTGGTGGCGATCGGCGCCATGCGCGTCCTTCACGAGCGCGGTCTGCGCGTGCCGTGGGACGTCGCGGTGGTCGGCTTCGACGACATCGCGGAGGGGCAGTTCGGGGCGGTCACGCTGACCACGGTCTCGCCGGACAAGCAGGCCATCGCCCGGCTCGCGGTGGCCTCGCTGCTGCGGAGCCTGGAGGGCGCGGGTGAGACCGAAGGCCGTGAACTCACCGCGGAATTCCGCCTGGTGGAGCGCGAAAGCACCCTGGGCCGACGCTGAGCCACCGGAGGGCTCCCCTTGCGCGGAGGGTTTACAGCGTCCTTTCAACGATGTAAAAAGCTCCCCGTACCGCCGAGTTGACCGTAGTTGCCGATCCTCCCGTGAGCGCTCTCCGCGCCGGGGCCGTGCCGTTTTGGGGACTCCATGAAGCCGACCACACGCCTTAGCCGCATCTCAGCCAGGACTCTCCTTGCCGCCGGTCTCGCCGCGAGCCTCGCGCTCGCCACCGGATGCGCCAAGTCCGAGGACGACGACGACAAGGGGTCCAGCGCGCAGGACAAGGGCGATTCGGGCCAGGTCGTCTCGGAACCGAGCGCGGGCAGCGGCGAGACCTGTGCGATAGACGCCTACGGCGGCAAGAAGCTCGACCTCAAGTCCGCCACCGTCGGCTTCTCCCAGTCGGAGAAGGAGGCCAACCCCTTCCGCATCGCGGAGACGGCGTCCATCAAGGCCGAGGCGAAGAAGCGTGGGGTCAAGCTGCTCACCGCCAACGCCCAGTCGCAGTTCTCCAAGCAGATCAGTGACGTCCAGGACCTCATCGCCAAGGGCGCCGACCTCCTGGTCATCGCACCGCTGAACTCCGACGGCTGGGAGCCGGTGCTCCGCGCGGCCTCCGCCAAGCACATCCCGATCGTCACCGTCGACCGCAAGATCAACGCCGAGGCCTGCAAGGACTACGTGAGCTTCATCGGCTCCGACTTCGTCGAGCAGGGCAAGCGCGCGGCCGACCAGATGATCAAGTCGACGGGCGGCAAGGGCGAGGTCGCGATCCTGCTCGGCGCGGCGGGCAACAACGTGACCACCGAGCGCACCAAGGGCTTCCAGGACCGCATCAAGGAGAAGGCCCCCGACCTGAAGGTCGTCTTCAAGCAGACGGGCGAGTTCGCCCGCGAGAAGGGCCAGCAGGTCACCGAGCAGCTCATCCAGTCCAAGCCGGACATCAACGGTATCTACGCCGAGAACGACGAGATGGGCCTCGGCGCCGTCAACGCCCTCAAGGGCGCGGGCAAGAAGGCCGGCGACGTGAAGATCGTGACGGTCGACGGCACGCGCAACGCCGTGCAGGGCATCGTCGACGGCTGGATCGACGGCGTCATCGAGTCGAACCCGCGCTTCGGTCCGCTCGCCTTCCAGACCCTGGACACCTTCACCAAGGGCACGAAGGTCTCGCAGGACATCGTCATCAAGGACAGCGCGTACACGAAGGACAACGCCAAGGCGGACCTCGGCAAGGCGTTCTGAGATGTCCGACGTCCTCTCGGTCACCCACCTCAGCAAGACGTTCCCGGGCGTACGCGCCCTGGACGGGGTCGACTTCACCGCGCGCGCCGGTGAGGTGCACGCCCTGATAGGCGAGAACGGCGCGGGCAAGTCCACGCTGATCAAAGTCCTGACAGGCGTGTACGCACCGGACGCGGGCGAGCTGACGTACAACGACAGACAGGTCTCCTTCGCCACCCCGCTCGATGCCCAGCACGCGGGCATCTCCACGATCTACCAGGAGGTCAACCTCGTCCCCCTGATGAGCGTGGCCCGCAACCTCTTTCTCGGCCGCGAGCCACGCGGCCGGCTCGGCCTCATCGACTTCCGCCGGATGCACCGCGAGGCGGACGAGGCCCTGGCGCGGCTCGGCGTACGTGTGGACGTGCGCCGCCCGCTACGCGAACTCGGCGTGGGCGCCCAGCAGATGGTGGCTCTGGCCCGAGCGGTCTCGGTCGACGCGCAGGTCGTCATCATGGACGAGCCGACGTCGTCACTCGAACCCCGCGAGGTCCAGACCCTGTTCGGCGTGATCCGCATGCTCCGGGACCGCGGGATCGCGGTGATCTACGTCAGCCACCGCCTGGAGGAGCTCTACGAGGTGTGCGACGCGGTCACCGTCCTGCGCGACGGCAAACTGGTGCACACCGGTCCGATCGCGGAGCTCGACCGCCTCCGCCTGGTGTCTCTCATGCTGGGCCGCGAGGTCGGAGAGGTGCGGGAAGAGGGCGTCACCAAGTTCTCGGGAGACCACGACCCGGACACCCAACCCATTCTCCAGGCAACGAACCTGACGATGCGTCACCACTTGCACGGGGTCTCCGTCGAGATCCGCCCCGGCGAGGTGGTGGGCCTCGGCGGCCTGCTCGGCTCGGGCCGCAGCGAGACGGCCAAGGCGATAGCGGGCGCACTTTCGACCGACTCCGGCAACGTACTGATCGCCGGAACTCCGGTCCGCACCGGCTCACCCCCGGCGGCCATCCGCGCCGGCATCAGCCTCCTCCCCGAGGACCGCAAGGCCGAGGGAATCGTCCCCGGCCTCTCGGTCCGCGAGAACATCGCACTCGCCGCACTCCCCGGCCTCTCGCGCTTCGGCCTGGTGGACGAGACGGCGATCGACAAGATCGTCGACACCTTCATGAAGCGCCTGCGTATCAAGGCATCGAGCCCCCACCAGAAGGTCGGCGAACTGTCGGGCGGAAACCAGCAGAAGGTCCTCCTGGCCCGCTGGCTGGCGATGAACCCCAAGGTCCTCCTCCTGGACGAGCCCACCCGAGGCATAGACATCGGCGCGAAGGCCGAAGTCCAGAAACTCATAGACGAGTTGGCCAACGACGGCCTGGCCGTACTCCTCATCTCCTCCGACATGGAGGAGCTGATCGAGGGCTCGGACCGAGTGGTGGTCCTCAAGGACGGCACGGTGATAGAGGAACTCACCGGTTCCCAGGTCACAGAGGACGCCCTCATGCGAGCGATAGCCACCACGCCGACCGCTCCCGGGAGCCCTGGTGTCTAGCCCGCGCCCCACAGACGCCCCGAGGCGCACCCGCACCGGCACCCGCACTCGCACCCGGCTCACCCGGAGTTCCCATGACTGACCTCGCCCTGGGAGGCAAAGCACCCGCCGACCGCGAGCGCGTCCTCCGATACCTCCAGAACTACGGCGTCTACCTGGGCGTAGCCGTCCTCCTGATCCTCAACATCGCCCTCACCCCGCACTTCCTCTCCGCCGAGAACTTCCGCACCCAGGCGGTCCAGGTAGCCCCGGTCCTCATCGTCGCGCTGGGCATGGCCCTGGCCATCGGCAGCGAGGGCGTGGACCTCTCCGTCGGCTCGGTCATGGCGCTCTCCACGTCCCTCCTCTCCCTCTATCTGGGCTACGGGACATGGATCGCCCTCATCGTCGCGATCATCGGCGGCGCGGCCATCGGCGTCGCGAACGGCTCCCTCATCGCGTTCATCGGCGTCCAGCCCATCGTCGCCACCCTGGCGTTGATGGTCGCGGGCCGCGGCCTCGCCCTCGTACTCCTCCCCCAGCTCAAGGACGTACGCGACCCGACCATGGCGTCGCTCGGCTCGGGCGACGTCCTGGGCATCCCCTACCTCGTCCTGATCGCCGCGGCCCTCGCACTCCTCGTGGCCTTCGTCGTCCGCCGCACCACCTTCGGACGCCAGCTCCTCGCCATCGGCGACAGCCGCCCGGCGGCCCGCCTCGCGGGGCTCCCCGTACGACGCGTCCTGATCCTCGTGTACGTCTGCTCCGGGGCGCTCGCCGCCATCGCGGGCGTCCTGGCGACGGCCCGCCTCACCGCAAGCGATCCCACCTCGCTCGGCAACCTCATGGAACTGTCCGCGATCACGGCCGTCGTGGTCGGCGGCACACCGCTCAGCGGCGGGCGCGTACGGATCGGCGGCACCGTAGCGGGCGCCGTACTGATCCAGCTGCTCACCGCCACGCTCATCAAGCACGATCTGCCGCCCTCCTGGACACAGATCGCCCAGGCCGTAGTGATCATTCTCGCCGTCTACGCGGCACGGGAGAGGGGCAAGCGGTGACCGGCACCGTCGTATCCGAGGCCAAGCCCATGAAGAAGCCCGAGGACCCCGAGGACGCGGAGACCGGAGCGAGCCGCTCCGACCGCCTCAGCGCACTCGCCCAGCAGCACGGCGCCCTGGTCACCCTGGTGGTCGCCGTCATCGCGGCATCGCTCAGCTTCGACACGTTCCTGACCGGCGACAACCTGGAGAACATGGCGGTGTCTTCCGCCTTCCTCGCGGTCGTCGCCCTCGGCATGACGTTCGTGATCATCACGGGCGGCATCGACCTCTCGGTCGGCTCGCTCTTCGCACTCGGCGGCGTACTCGCGGCCTGGGGCTCGCAGTACGGGACGGCGGTGGCGCTCCTCCTGCCCTTGGCCGTCTGCGGGCTCATCGGCTTCGTCAACGGCCTCCTGATCGCCCGCTCCCGCCTGGCCCCCTTCATCGTGACGCTGGCCGCGATGCTGGGCGCACGCGGCATCCTCCTGTCCATCACCGACGAGGGTTCCAAGACCTACCTGGTCGACAAGGACTCGTTCTTCGCGACGCTCGGCCAGGGGAAGATCCTGGGCATCGGAGCCCCGGTCTGGATCACCCTCGCCCTCTTCGTCGCGGGCGCCGTGGTCCTGCGCCGCAGCCGCTTCGGGCAGTACGTGTACGCGGTCGGCGGCAACGAGGACGCGGCGGCCCTCATGGGCGCCCCCGTGGCCCGCACCAAGGTCACCGTCTACACCCTCTCCGGCCTCTGCGCGGGCCTCGCGGGCGCGCTCAACGCGGCCTGGCTCGTCTCGGGAGTCACCATCCTCGGCTCGGGCATGGAGCTGGAGGCGATCTCCGCGGTCGTCATCGGGGGCACGCTGCTGACCGGCGGGTTCGGGTTCATCAGCGGATCACTCGTCGGCGTACTGCTCCTGAAGGTCATTCAGAACGTCATCAACCAGATCGGCTCGCTCGACTCCGCCTACCAACAGGTCGTCAGCGGCGCCTTCTTGGCACTCGTCGTGATCGCGCAGACCTGGCTCGGCCGCAGACGCCGGGTTCTCTAGGGCTACAGAGGCACGACAGGGGCTACAGAGGTACGACCTGTCCCTTGCCCAGCGCGATCACGCCCCCCTTCGACACCGTGTAGAGCTCTTCGTCCCGCTCAGGGTTGACCCCGATCGTCGCCCCGGGCGGGACGTCCACGTTCTTGTCGAGCACGGCGCCCCGCACCACAGCCCCCCTGCCCACACGGACGTTGTCGTGCAGCACCGAGCCCTGCACGACCGCACCGTCCTCGATCGTCACACCCGGCGAGAGCACGGAGCGCGTGACCTGCCCCCGGATGACGCACCCCGGGCTGACGATGGACTCGCTCGCGATACCGGCCGCGCAGAACTTGGCGGGTGGAAGGCCGCCCGGGTGGGTGTAGATGGGCCAGCGCCGGTTGTCCAGGTTGAAGACCGGATGGTCGGAGATCAGGTCCATGTGCGCTTCGTAGTACGCGTCGAGCGTGCCGACGTCACGCCAGTAGCCGTGGTCGCGCGCGGTCTCCCCGGGCACGTGATTGTCGTCGAAGTCGTACACCTGGGCCAGGCCGCGCTCGGTGAGCATGGGCAGGATCGAACCGCCCATGTCGTGCTTGGAGTTGTCGTCCTCGGCGTCCTGCTGGATCGCGTCGACGAGGGTCTTCGTCGTGAAGACGTAGTTGCCCATGGAGGCGAACACCTCATGCGGCGATCCGGGCAGTCCTGGCGGGTCGGTGGGCTTCTCCAGGAAGCCCTCGACGCGTGTGCCGTCCCGCGCGGGCGTGATGACGCCGAAGGACGAAGCCTCCGAGCGCGGCACGCGGATCCCCGCGACCGTCACCCCCGCGCCGCTCTCGAAGTGCTGGCCCAGCATCTGCCGGGGGTCCATGCGGTAGACGTGGTCGGCGCCGAACACCGCGATGTAGTCGGGCTGTTCGTCGTGGACGAGGTTGAGCGACTGCAGGATGGCGTCCGCGCTGCCCAAGTACCAGCGCGGGCCCAGGCGTTGCTGCGCCGGGACCGGTGTGACGTAGTTGCCCAGGAGGCTGGACATCCGCCAGGTGGTGGTGACGTGCCGGTCCAGGGAGTGCGACTTGTACTGGGTCAGTACGCAGATCCGCAGGATGTCGCCGTTGACGAGATTGGAGAGCACGAAGTCGACGAGGCGGTACGTGCCGCCGAACGTGACCGCTGGTTTGGCCCGGTCGGCCGTGAGGGGCTGCAGACGCTTCCCCTCACCGCCCGCCAGGACGATTCCGAGCACCGAAGGTCCACCGCGCATCGCGCCGCCCCCTTAACTGGGATCACTTGGACTCGAGTAACTCCGTGTACACGTCGGTCGTGCGTCGCGCGACCGCGTCCCAGCCGAACTCCCTGACGGCGCGGTCCCGTCCTGCGGCGCCCATGCGGGTCGCGGCGCCCGGATCGGCGACCAGTTCGTTCAGGGCCTGCGCGAGCCGCGCCTCGAAGGCCGTCGGCTCCTGCTCCTCGTACGGGACGAGGAGCCCTGTGCTCTTGTCGGCGACGACCTCGGGGATGCCGCCGACGTCCGACGCCACGACCGGGGTGCCGCAGGCCATCGCCTCCAGGTTGACGATGCCGAGCGGTTCGTAGACGGAGGGGCAGACGAACACCCTCGCGTGCGTGAGGAGTTGGACGATCTCCGGGCGCGGAAGCATCTCCGGGATCCAGTGGACTCCCCCGCGGGCCAGGCTCAGCTCCTCGAAGAGAACACGGAACTCGGCGTCGATCTGCGGGGTGTCGGGGGCTCCGGCGCAGAGCACGAGCTGGGCGGCGGGGTCCAATTCCTTTGCCGCTCGCAGCAGATGAGGAACGCCCTTCTGCCGGGTGATGCGTCCGACGAACAGGACGTAGGGCCGCTCGGGGTCGATCCCCAGGTGCTCCAGGACGTCCGTGCCGGGGTCGGGGCGGTACAGGCCGGTGTCGATGCCGTTGTGGACGACGTGCACTTTCGCCGGGTCGATGGCCGGGTAGCAGCCGAGGATGTCGTCCCGCATGCCGCGCGAGACGGCGATCACGGCGTCAGCGGCCTCGACGGCGGTGCGCTCGGCCCAGCTGGAGAGGGCGTATCCGCCGCCCAGCTGCTCGGCCTTCCAGGGGCGCAGGGGCTCCAGGGAGTGCGAGGTCATGACGTGCGGAATGCCGTGCAGGAGCTTGCCGAAGTGGCCCGCGAGGTTGGCGTACCAGGTATGGGAATGGACGAGGTCGCAGCCCGCCAGAGCGGCCGCCATGGACAGGTCCACGGAGAAGGTCCGCAGCGCGTCATTGGCGCCGTCCAGGGCGTCCCAGGCCTGGTGGCGTACGAGACCTTCGGCGGCCTCCTGATTTCCCCAGCAGTGCACGTCGACGTCGACGAGAGACCCCAACTCCCTTGCGAGGAACTCGACATGGACTCCGGCTCCGCCATAGACATCCGGCGGATACTCCCGAGTGAGCAGTCCTACCCGCACGCAGAACCTCCCGTCCGTCCACCCCAGCGGTCGGTCGCCCGCCCCCACATGGTCACCCAGAAGCGCCCGGCGGGGAAGAGCCCCGCACCGACCTCTGGCCGGACGCCGCCGAAGGACCTTCTCGGCGCGTTCGGTCAAGACAGAATCTCGACATACCCGTCGGTTCCGTGCACACGGATCCGCTGCCCGTCCCGGATGAGACGAGTGGCCTGGTCCACGCCCACGACGGCCGGCAAGCCGTACTCCCGGGCGATCACCGCGCCATGGGTCATCAGGCCGCCCACCTCCGTCACCAGGCCCGCGATGCCGACGAACAGCGTCGACCAGCTGGGGTCCGTGAAGGTCGTGACCAGGATGTCGCCCGATTCGAGATCGGCCTCCGCCATGTCGAGGACGACGCGGGCCCTCCCCTCGATGGTCCCGGCGGAGACCGGGAGGCCGACCAGGGCCCCGGCGGGTACGTCGTCACGCCGGTACGCCCCGGTGACGGCCTCGCCGTCCGATGTGAGGACCCGGGGCGGCGTGAGCGCGTGGTACGAACGGAACGCGTCCTTGCGCCGCTGAATGAGCCCGTCATCCACCTGGTTCGAGCGCGCGATGTCGTGCAGCTCCTGGAACGTGAGGTAGAAGATGTCCTCCTTCTCAGGAAGCACGTCGGCCCGCACGAGGCGCTCGGCCTCCGCCAACAGGGCCTGCTTGTAGACGAAGTAGCGGCTGACGATGCCGTACTTCGGGTATTCCCGGTAGCCGATGAAGGTGCGGACCCGGTCGATCATCCGCTGGGTATCTTCGGCTTTCCGCTCCCCGTCCGGCAGGTCCCGCAAGCGCGACAGCACGTCCTGTTCCTTCTTCTGCGCCTTCCGCCGCCCTTCCTCGAAGCGCCGCTCGGCGGCGCCCGGCTCGAAGTTCCGCACGTTGTCGAGGATCGCGGGTACGAGTGTGGTGGGGTGCTCGCGCCAACGCGGCCTCGTGATGTCGATCTCGCCCGCGCAGCGCATGCCGTACCGATCGAGGTAGGCCTCGATGGCATCGCGCGCCTCGGTCCCGCCCGCGACCTTCGCCAGCTCGTCCAGGAAGGTCGTGTCCTCGACGGACTCGACACCCCGCAGGAACGCCACCACCTCCGCCTTCGGGCGGACCACGTCCGCGACGTCGAGCAGCGCGAGGCCCATCTCCGACGTGATGTTGCCGGGGGCGGACAGAGTGAGCGTGTCAGCCGCGTTCTTCTCGCCGAGCCACTCCTGGAGCTTGTCGTTGAGCCACCACGTGGCCTCCATCCCCGCCATGATCGCCTGCATGTTCAGCGGATCGCCGAGGACTCGCTTGTGCTCCTCGAAGGCCTCGGTGAGGAAGTCGAACAGCGCCGGTCCGGTCTTCGTCCGGATGTCGCGCTCCAGAGCGGCGACGGACTTCTGGCTGCGCTCGATCAGCTCGGTGACGACGGCCGGATCGGTCTCGACCGGAGCGGAAGCGCCGCGGACCGGTGGCCCGCCGGGACCCGCGTCCGGGAGCGACGGGACGAAGTCGTCGCGGTCGATGACGGTCTCCAGCGCGTCCCTGATCAGCGGATCGGATCTCCCTACGAGGTCCAGGAAGCCGGCGCGGCTCGCGGGCGCGGCCAGGCGCCGGGTGGCGTCGACGAACAGCCTCCCACCGGCCTCGAGCATCGGCGCCATGGCCGTCAGCTGCCACATGGAGATCCCCAGGGGCTTCATGGGGTCGGTCATCATCTGCTGATGACCGACGGACAGGTAGACGTGATTCTCCTGATCGCCGATCTCGGGGACGGGGAACAGCGTCGTGATCGGCCGACTCTGAACGATCTGGAAGTCGTCATCGACCAGACACCATTCGATGTCCTGCGGGCGGCCGAAGTGCGCTTCGATGCGCCGCCCGAGCCGCACGAGCCGTACGACCTGCTCATCCGTCAGCGCCGGCTCCTCCTGCCGCCGCGCGTCGATCGCCACTTCCCGCGTACCGCCGGTCGGCAGGGCGTGCACGGCACGCTGTTTGGCGGCGATCGTCTTGGCGACGACTTCGCCGTGTCGCACCTTGAAGACGTCCGGGTTCACCAGGCCGGAGACCAGCGCCTCGCCGAGGCCGAAGCCGGCGTCCACGGTGGCGACCTTCCGGTTGCCCGTGACGGGGTCGGCCGTGAAGAGGATGCCGGCCGCATGCGGGAAGGCCATCTGCTGCACGACCACGGCCATGTGGACCGTACGGTGGTCGATGCCGTTCCTCTCGCGGTAGGTCACGGCCCGCTCGGTGAACAGCGAGGCCCAGCACCGCCTGACGTGCTCAAGCACTGCCGTCGGCCCCACGACGTTCAGGTACGTGTCCTGCTGGCCTGCGAAGGAAGCCGTCGGCAGGTCCTCCGCCGTCGCGCTGGACCGGACGGCGTAGGCGGCCTGCTCGCCGATCCTGGCCAGCGCGCGGGTGATCGACGCCGCGATGTCGCCCGGGACGGCGATCGTCTCGATGGTCCGGCGGATCTGCGCGCTGAGCGTGCGGACCGCCTCCCGGTCGTCCGGGTCAAGGCGCGACAGCTGATCGAGCCGGTCGTCGATCGACGGCTCTTGCGCCATGATCCGCCGGAAGGCGTCCGTCGTCACGCAGAAACCGGTCGGTACGCGGATGCCTTCGATCCGCGAAAGGCCGCCCAGGTGCGCGCCCTTGCCGCCGACGACCGCGACCTGCGTCTCGTCGGCCTCCTGAAGTTCCCACACGTACTGCTCGATCATCGCGATGCCTCCGAGGCAGTCGTGTCCCGTTGCGTGTCCCGTTGCGCTGCACTGGCCGATCGAATCACCGGCACCTCATTTCCGCAGGTTGTGGCCCAGGTCGAGGATTTTGCGCCACCACCCGGGTCTTGCCGCAAGCCCCCCGGTGCGCTATACGTTGAGAAGGGTAAGGAGAGAGATCTTCTTGCCCTTTCTCTTGTGCCGTCCGCTGGACCGGCCTGCTTCCTCGTCAGCCTGTCGGTCCGGTGACTTCTTGGGTCCCGAGGACGGCGAGCAGGTCGAGGAGACCGGCGTTTTCGGTGCCGACGGCGGGGGTGAACCAGAGCAGCCGCTGCCGCCCGTCCTCGCTGAACAGGTTGAGGCAGTTGACCTCGATCAGGCCCACTGCGGGGTGGTTGAGGCGTTTGCGGTCGTCGCGCCGGAACGCCACGTCGTGGTCGGCCCACAGGGCGGCGAATTCGGGTGAGGCGTCGAGCAGCGAGCTGATCATCGAGCCTGCTTCGGTGTCTTTGGCATCGCGTCTGGCGGCAGCCGCCCGCAGGTCGGCGACGAAGGCCCGGGACTGACCCTCATGGTCGGCTTCGGGATACAACTGCCGGGCGTCGGGGTCGGTGAACCACCGGTGGACGAAGCTGGCCCGAGCGCCCCGGAGGCCGGAGTGGTCCCCGAGCAGCGCCACCGCCAGCGGGTTCTGTACCAGGGTGACGTGCAGGTCGGTGATGACCTGTGCGGGTGTCGATGTCAGACGGGTGAGCAGGTCGAGCATGCCGGGGTGGACGTGCGAGGCCGGACCGCCGTGCGCGGGCACCGGGCGGTCGGCCAGGTGATAGAGGTAGTCGCGCTCGTCAGCGGTCAGGCGCAGCGCCCTCGCAAGGGCGGCGATCATCTGCTCGGAGGGCTGGGATCCGGCGCCGCGTTCGAGTTCGTTGTAGTAGTCCACCGACGCGCCGGCGAGCTGGGCCACCTCATCGCGGCGCAGCCCGGGCACCCGGCGCCGGGGCCCCTGGACGAATCCGACATCGGCCGGGCGGATGCGTGCACGCCGCGAACGCAGGAAAGCTCCCAGCTCGGTGTATTTCGCAGAACTCATGCCTGCCATTCTGCGTCCGGCCTGGTCACCGACACAGGGGATGACATCCCCTGGCTCCGCCGTCCGGTGCGGCGCACCGTGGAGGACATGACTACGAACCACCACACCACCACCCCCTCTCCGGCGGCCGAGCGGGTCGCCGTCGTCACCGGCGGATCACGCGGCATCGGCCGGGCGGTCTCACTCGAGCTCGCCCGGCACGGCCTTGCCGTCGTGGTGAACTACGCCCGCGACGCGGCTGCCGCCGACGAGACGGTGGCGGCGATCACCGCCACCGGCGGGCGGGCGGTCTCAGTGCGGGCGGACGTGGCGGACGAGCACGCGGTCGCCGCGTTGTTCGACCGGGCGGAGCAGGAGTTCGGCGGCGTGGACGCCGTGGTGAACTGCGCCGGCCGACTCGCTCTGTCGACCGTCGCCGACCTCGACCTGGCGGTGCTCGACTCCCTGCACCGCACCAACATCCGCGGCACCTTCGTCGTCGCCCAGCAGGCCGCACGGCGACTGCGCGCGGGCGGCTCGTTCGTGGGGTTCTCGACCTCCGTGGTCGGCACGCAGTTCCCTGCCTACGGTGCGTACGCGTCGAGCAAGGCAGCCGTCGAGTCGCTCACGCTGATCCTCGCCCGCGAGCTGCGCGGGCGGGACATCACCGTCAACACCGTCGCCCCCGGCCCCACAGCCACGGACCTGTTCATGGAGGGCAAGACTCCCGAGCAGATCGACCAGCTCGCCAAGACCCCGCCCCTGGAGCGTCTCGGCACCCCGGAGGACATCGCCCAGGTGGTCGCCTTCCTCACCAGCACGGCAGGGCACTGGGTGAACGGCCAGGTCCTGCGAGCCAACGGGGGCTTGGTGTGACCTCGGTCCTGTCACGTGCTTGACGTACGGCGGCGGGGAGCTCGCTCGAAGCAACAGTCGCCGCACAGACCGCCGCCCGGGCATCGGTAGTAGAGGCAGCAGCTGCGCCGCCGGAACGCTGTGCCGCTCAGGGTTCCGGTGCCGCGCAGGTCGGGGTGGTCGAAGAGTTCGGCTGCCAGCGCCCTGGCGCGCTCCCCCGCTTCGGTACGCCCCGTGCGCCGCGCCCAGGTGTCCAGCTCGCGGGCCGCGCCCGCGAGCGCTGAGCCCGCGTTGCCCCACAGCAGAGGTGTGGAGATCCGGTACCGCGTGCGCAGGGCGTCGGCCAGGGGCGCCAGATGACCGAGCTGTACGACGTCGCGGATGCTCGCGGCATCGCCGGGCCGCGTCGTCACGTCCGTCAGCCACAGGTCGTCGGGGGTGCTTCCGTCCGCGTCCCAGTGCAGCAACGCCGCGTCGAGGTCCGGTACTTCGCCGTACAGCGCGGCCGAACCGAGCGCCACGGACCACAGCCGCGCCGCGAGCCCCAGCTGCGCCACGGAGACCCCGATCCGCAGATCGGGTGCGCCGAGGCGGCCGGCGACCTTGTCGACGCGGAACGCGAGGGGCCCGTCGTCCCCCGCGTACACCCGCGCCAGGGGCGCCACCCGGGCGCCGCCCGGCGGCGCCCCTGTACGCAGGGCGAAGAATCCGCCGACGGACGCGACTTCTGTCAGGTCGAGAGGGGCTTTCACGACAGCAGAGCCTAGGCGTCCCGGCGGAACAGGGCCGTCCACAGGAAGGGCTCGCCGAAGTACGCGGAGTCGGCCGGTTCGTCGCGCATGCGCCGCAGTTCGACCTCCGTGAGGTCGGAGAAGATCCAGCGCAGGGACTCCGGTGTGTAGGCCAGGCCGCCCTGGAGTGCGGACGCGCGGTAGAAGTCCGCGTCGGGCAGCTCGGAGCCGGAGCCCGCGTCTCCGGCGGCGAAGCTGGTGAGGGCGAGGTGGCCGCCGGGGGCGAGGGCGCGGTCGAGCAGGGAGAGGTAGCTGATACGGCGGTGGGGCGGCAGGTGGTGGAAGCAGCCCGAGTCGTGGATCAGGTCGTAGGGGCCGCTCAGCTCGGCTTCCGCGAGGGCGAAGGCGTCGCCGCAGTGGAAATGGATGTCCGCCCCGGCCTCGCGGGCCCGCTCCTCGGCCCAGGAGACGGCCGCCGGGGAGAGGTCGACGGCGTCCACCTGGAACCCCAGGGAGGCCAGATACAGCGCGTTACGGCCGGGACCGCAGCCCAGATCGAGGGCCCGGCCCGGGGTGAGCAGGCCCCGGTCGACGTACGAGGCGAGGTTCTCGTCCGGTTTCGCCACGAAGAACGGGACCGGCCGCTCGCGATCGGTGTAGAAACCGTCCCACCAGCTTGCCGCGTCCGAGGTCCACCGGTCTGCTTCTGGCGCGAACAGGCCGTCCATGAGCTTCAGGACGTCGTCGACAGTGCGTATGTTCCGGTGCATCCGGACCCCTTTCCACGAGGGTCGAGAATACTGCCGAGTATCACAAAATCCCAGGTCAGACGGCATTACCGTAAGTCCGCAGACGGGCACTGGAGGGGTCGGTAGCGGCGTAGAAGGACGGGTGTCCACGAGAGGTGCGCGGGCGCGCCCACGCCGCGTCCAGTGGCCTGGATGAGGGCGTCCTGAAGGGCCCTCACGCACGAATTTTCGAAATTCTGGATGATCCAACGAACCATTGCGTAACCCACCCGGGGGAGGACATCTCCCCGGCAGTACTCCATCGGCAGTAGGACCCAATGCCTGCTGAGGTACGACGACGTGGAGCGAAATCCGCGAGATCGTAGGGGGTATGGAAGCCGACCGTTCGCCGCACCGGACGCCCCGGGCCCACCAGGGGGCGCATCGCAAGCCGTGGAGCACCTCATGAGTGCCCTCACGCTCGCCGTGCTGCTCTCCCTCGTCTCCGCCGTGGCGTACGCGGGCGGGGCCATTCTCCAGGAGCGCGTCGCCGTGAGCACGCCGGAGCGGCGGTACGCCCCGCTGCGTCGCGGCGCGTGGTGGGTCGCCATCGGGCTGAACGGACTCGGTGCGCTGCTTCACGTGGTGGCGCTCGCGTACGGGCCGCTGAGCCTCGTGCAGCCGCTCGGCGCCCTGACCATCGTCTTCGCCCTGCCGATGGCCGCCCTCTTCGTCCGCCGCAAGGCGGGGGCCACCGCCTGGCGCGGCGCGATCATGGCGACCGTGGGACTCGCCGGGCTGCTCTCGCTGACGCGGTCGGCCGACGCGCAGTCCCTGAACAGCGCAGAGCGGCTCATGGTGGGTCTGATGACGGCGGGCGCCGTGGTGGCGCTCATCGTCGTGGCGCACGCGGTGCACCGGCATCCGGTGGTGCGCAGCGTGCTGCTCGCCGGTGCGGCGGGCGTCGCCTTCGGTATCGCCTCGGTGTTCACCAAGACGGTGGCGGTGGACCTGGATGCGGACGTGTCCCTGACGCATCAGATCCCCAGCCTCGCCGTGATCACCGTCCTGGCCGCGGCCGGTGTGCTGATCTCGCAGGCCTCGTACCGGGGCGCGGGCCTGGCGGCGCCGCTGTCGACGGTGACGGTCGTGAATCCGGTCGTGGCGGCCGCGGTGGGCCTCACGCTCTTCGGAGAATCGTTCCGCTACGGCACGGCGGGTACAGCCGTCGCCCTGGGCTTCGGCGTCGTCGCTGCGGGCGGTCTGATCCTGCTGACCACGGAGCGGATCGGCGCGGCGCAGGGCGCTCCGGCACCGACGGTCCCGGTCGCCAAGGGCGGTCCGGTGGCGCCGGACGCCGTGCCCGTCGAGCCGCACGCCGACGAACTGCGTGCCGACGAACTCCGTGCGGTCCCCTCCCAGCTCCCGACCGGGTCGCACCGACGGGTGCCGTTCCGCCACGGCCGCGAGCACATCGGCTCCTGAACCGAGTCGGCCCGCACGTCCTGAAGCCCCTGGGGGAGATCCCCCAGGGGCTTCGGTCTTTCAGGAGCTCTCAGAGCCGGACGCCCTTGGCCCGCAGATAGGCGAGCGGGTCGACGTCGGAGCCGAATCCGGGTCCGGTCCGCACCTCGAAGTGCAGATGCGGGCCCGTGCTGTTTCCGGTGGACCCCGAGCGCGCGATGCGCTGCCCCGCGCCCACCTTCTGCCCGGTCTTCACGGTGAGCGCCGAGAGGTGGCCGTACTGGGAGTACTTGCCGTCGGCGTGCCGGATCACCACTTCGTAGCCGTACGAACCGCCCCAGCCGGCCGAGACCACCGTGCCCGCGCCGACGGACTTCACCGAGGTTCCGGTGGCCACGGGGAAGTCGACTCCCGTGTGGTAGCCCTTGGACCAGGATCCGCCCGCCGCGCGGTACGGGGTGCTCGGCGAGGCCGCCACGGGCGCGGAGAAGCCCTGCGACGCCTGGGCGGGCTTCGCCCTGCCGGGCTCGGCCTTCGCCTTCTTCGGCTCGGCCTTCGGCTTCGGCTCGGCCCGCTGCTTCGCCTCGGTCCGCGGCTTGGGCGCGGCCTTCTGCTGGTCGGCCTTCTTCTGCGAGGCCTGCAGAGCGAGCCGCTGGCCCGGCGTGATCAGGTCGGGGTCGCCGCCGATGGCCTTGCGGTTGGCCTCGTACAACTGCCGCCAGCCGCCGCTGACCCGGCGCTCGTCGGCGATCCCGGAGAGGGTGTCGCCGCGGACGACCGTGTACATCTGGCCGCGGCCCGCGGTGGACTGCGGGGTCACTTCCGGCTTGACGTCCTTGGCCTTGCGCTGGGGGGTCTTGGGCTCCGCCTTGTGGCCGCCCATCGGCTTGACGTCGGGCGCGTCGCCGCCCCGCGTCAGACCCGCCCGCTCCGAGCAGACCGGCCAGGCCCTGGGGCCCTGTGCCTTGAGGACCTTCTCGGCGACGGCTATCTGCTGGTCCTTGGTGGCGCGGTCGGCGCGCGGGGCGTAGGCGGTGCCGCCGTACGCCGCCCAGGTGGACTGCGTGAACTGGAGGCCGCCGTAGAAGCCGTTTCCGGTGTTGATGCTCCAGTTGCTGGTGGACTCGCAGGCCGCGACCTTGTTCCAGGTGTCGGCGTCGGCCGCGTGCGCCGTGCCCGTGGCGATCAGCGGGAGCGCCATTCCGGCGCCACCCGCCGTGACGGTCAACGACGCGCGGTTGATCCGGTTCGGCTGATACCGGCGGTGCCGACCGCGTACGGCCATGGGAGCCCCCTCAGTCACACACATCTCAGTCACGTCAGACACACGACAAGGCGGCAAGTTAGCCCGTCCGACCCAACCATGACAAGGGCGCGCGACCAAGAGGGCCCCGCGCCGGTCAGCCCTTCAAGTGCTCCGGGAGCCAACGGAGTTGAACACTCTGCTGGTAGGGGCCACCGCCTTCATGATCGTTGAAGGAGTACACCTCCATCGAACGCTCCGACCCCGTATAGGAGTTGTGGGCCGCGAACACGGTGGACGGCGGGCACGTCAGGTCCTCGAGAGCCGTCGAGAAGAGCGCGGGCGCCGTGCCGCGCGCGGCGAAGTGCACGCCGTCGAAGTACGAGAGCGTACGAAAGACGCGTTCCTCGCAGCCGCGCTTCGCCTTCATGTAGAGGGCGATCTCGCGGTACGGCGGCCGGTCGGTGAGGGTCGTGGCGCGCGGGAAGTCGCACAGGAACGGTACGTCGGGCGCGATCGCCGCCAGGTCGGGGACGAGCCCGCCGACGGCGAGCGTGATCCCGCCGCCCTGGCTGCCGCCGACCGCGGCGACACGCGAGGAGTCCACCAGGGGATGTGTCCGGGCCGCCTCGACGGCCCGGACGCCGTCGGTGAAGACGCGCCGGTAGTAGTACTCGTGGGGGTCCTCGATGCCGCGCGTCATGTAGCCGGGGTAGGCGGGCCCGCTGCCGACCGGGTCGGGGGTGTCGCCCGCCGAACCGCCACTGCCCTGGCCCCGGGTGTCCATCACGAAGTGCGCGAAGCCGGCCGCCGACCACAGCAGACGCTCGTGCGGGAGACCACGGCCGCCGCCGTAGCCGATGTACTCGACGACGGCGGGCAGCGGCTCGGTCGTCCCGGCGGGCAGTATCAGCCAACCTTTGACGGGGTGACCGCCGAACCCCGCGAACGTCACGTCGAACACGTCGACCGTGCTCAGGTGCGTCTGGACGGGAACGAAGCGCGCGTCCAGGTCGTGCTCACGTGCCGCCGAAAGGGTCTTCTCCCAGAAGGCGTCGAAATCCTCGGGCTCGTTCACATCAGGCCGGTAGCGGCGCAGTTCGTCGAGCGGCATGTCGAAATGGGGCACGGGCGGCTCCTTCGTCGGACACAGTGTCGGAATGTCACGCTACGCCGCGGGGCAATACTGGCGAACACAGGCGGCACTTCCACTTCCAGGAGCCACGGCATGAGCAGCACGTCAGCCCAGATCGGTGTCACGGGCCTCGCGGTCATGGGGCGCAATCTGGCCCGCAACTTCGCCCGCAACGGCTACACCGTCGCCGTCCACAACCGCACGGCGGCCAAGACCAAGGCGTTGGTCGAGGAGTTCGGCCACGAGGGCGATTTCATCTCCGCCGGGACCGCCGAGGAGTTCGTCGCGGCCCTCGAGCGCCCGCGCCGCCTCGTCATCATGGTGAAGGCGGGCGAGTCCACGGACGCCGTCATCAAGGAGTTCGCCCCGCTCCTGGAGCCGGGCGACATGATCGTCGACGGCGGCAACGCGCACTTCGCGGACACCCGGCGCCGTGAGCGTGAACTGCGCGAGCAGGACATCCACTTCGTCGGCACGGGCGTCTCGGGCGGCGAGGAGGGCGCGCTGCTCGGCCCGAGCATCATGCCGGGCGGCTCCCCCGAGTCGTACGCCTCGCTCGGTCCGATGCTGGAGAAGATCTCGGCGAAGGCCGAGGACGGCGCGCCGTGCGTCACCCACGTCGGCGCGGACGGCGCGGGGCACTTCGTGAAGATGGTGCACAACGGCATCGAGTACGCGGACATGCAGCTGATCGCCGAGGCGTATCAGCTCCTTCGCGATGTGGCGGGCTACTCCCCCGCGCAGATCGCGGACATCTTCCGCACCTGGAACACCGGCCGCCTGGACTCGTATCTGATCGAGATCACGGCGGAGGTCCTCAAGCACGTGGACGCCGCGACGGGCAAGCCGTTCGTGGACGTCGTCCAGGACCAGGCCGAGCAGAAGGGCACGGGCCGCTGGACCGTGCAGATCGCCCTCGACCTGGGTGTTCCGGTGTCGGGCATCGCGGAGGCGGTGTTCGCCCGCTCCCTCTCCGGCCACTCCGAACTGCGCGCGGCGTCACAGGACTTGGCGGGCCCGACGGCACGTCCGCTGAACGAGTCCGAGGCCGCGGCGTTCGCCGACCAGGTCGAGCAGGCGCTGTACGCCTCGAAGATCGTGTCGTACACACAGGGCTTCCACGAGATCGCCGCGGGCAGCGAGGAGTACGGCTGGGACATCGACCTGGGCGCGGTCGCCGCCATCTGGCGCGGCGGCTGCATCATCCGCGCCGCCTTCCTCGACCGCATCCGCGCCGCGTACGACACGCGCGCGGATCTGCCGAGCCTGCTCTCGGACAAGACGTTCGCGCAAGAGATCGGCGCGGCCCAGGACGACTGGCGCGCCGTCCTGGTCGCGGCCACCCGGCAGGGTGTCCCCACGCCGGGCTTCTCGGCGGCCCTCGCGTACTACGACGCGCTGCGCGCCGACCGGCTGCCCGCCGCGCTCACGCAGGGGCAGCGGGACTACTTCGGTGCGCACACCTATCGGCGTACGGACCGCGAGGGTTCGTTCCACACCCTGTGGGGCGGGGACCGCTCGGAGGTGCGGGCCTAGGGCCTGTCGTAGGACTGCCGTCCGCCGTCAGACCGGCTTCGGCTCGGTCTCGGGCTCCGGTCCCGGGGGCGGGAGCGGGGTGGGCGGCGGATCCGGCGTGGGACGCGGCACGGGCCCGGGGCCCGGTCCGGGCGTGGGGCGCTCGGGGTCGGGCACCGGGCTCGGTCCGCCCGGGTCGGGGATCGGGCTCGGCGGCACGGGGTCGGGGTACGGGACGGTCATGTCTCCTCCATCGAGTCGGAGATCGGTCGTGTCCACTCTCTCCCGCCTCGCGTGCCCACGCCTGCCGAGTTAACGCGTCCCGGTGCCGTCCGACCTCAGCCCTGGGTGCGGCGGAGCCGCACGACGGGAATGTCGCGATCCGTCTTGGCCTGATAGTCCGCGTAGGGGGCGAACAGTTCGACGAGGCCCGGCCAGACCCTGGCCTTGTCCTCGGCCGACAGGGTCTCCGCACGGGCGGCGAACCGCTCCTCGGTGCCTACGCGGAGCCGTACGTCGGGCTCGTCGACGAGGTTGCGGTACCACAGGGGGTGCTCGTCGGCTCCGCCGTTCGAGGCCACGACGAGGTAGTCGTCGCCGTCGCGGCCGTAGATCAGTACGGTGCGGCGCAACTGCCCCGTGCGCCGTCCGCGGTAGTCGAGCAGCAGGCAGGTGACACCCTGCACCCCGGTGCCCTTCGTGCCGCCCGACTCCTCGTACAGCCGGGCCTGGTCGGCCACCCAGCCAGTGGGACTTATCACGGCTTCTTCGTCCTGCTGCGCCATGTCCGCTCCTGTGAAGTCGAAGGGCTACGCGGGAGGCGAGCTGTCGTTCACCTCCCGCGATCAGCCTACGACTTGGCGTCCGCGACGCACCGGAGAACGGCCGCGCGCAGTCCGGGGCGCGGGCTGGAGATGACGGGCACGGGGAGCGAGGCGCTATCCGCCGCTTCCGCCATGGACGCCTGGGCGAGGACGACGGAGTCGACGCCGTCCAGGGCGTCGACGGCGTCCGCGATCAGGCGTGCGTGGCCTTCCCGGTCACCGGCTTCGAACCGCTCCCAGGCGCCGTCCACCAGGACCGTCGTGACGTCGACGGGCCGCCCCGCGCGGGCCGCCTCGTCCTCGACGAGGGCGCGGGTCGGGCCCAGGGTGCTCTCCAGGGTGGCGACGACGGCCACAGCCCGCGCCGCGGCCACGGCCGCGGCCGCCATGGGCCGGTCGACCCGCACGAGGGGCACACCGACGGCGGCGGCGCGGGCCTCGGCGACGGCACCGATCGTCGAGCAGGTGCAGAGCACGACACTCGCCCCTTCGGCGACGGCCCGTACGAGCAGTTCCTGGATGTCGTCGGCCACCGCGTCAGGACCTTCGGCACGGGCCCGCGCGAGCAGGTCCTCGTGGACCAGGTGCCGCAGGACGAACCCCGGATGGTCCTGGTCCCGCAGCCCCTCGAAGACGGGGACGTGCACGGGCGATGTGTGCAGCAGGGCGAGTGTCATCGGCTCTCCTGGAGTTCGTGCGCGGCCTGCGGGCTACGTGCCATGTCGCGAGCACCCGGCACCGGCGCGGCCGCGTCGTCGCCGAGGGCCACGATGCGGTTGTCCTCGCCGTCGACGTGCACGACCTTGGGCCGCAGGGTGCGTGCCTCTACGTCGTCGACCTGGGCGTAGCTGATGATGATCACCCTGTCGCCGGGGTGCACGAGGTGCGCCGCCGCGCCGTTGATGCCGATGACACCGCTGCCGCGCTCGCCCTCGATGGTGTACGTCTCCAGGCGGGCACCGTTGGTGATGTCGACGATGTGCACGAGTTCACCCGGCAGCAGATCGGCGGCGTCGAGGAGGTCGGCGTCGATGGTGACCGAGCCGACGTAGTGGAGGTCGGCCTGGGTGACCGTGGCGCGGTGGATCTTGGACTTGAACATGGTGCGCAGCATGAGGCACTCCTGGAAGGATGGCTCCCTGCCTGCTTTGTGCAGGTCAAGGGCGTTCCTCACTGTACATCGGCACGCCTTCGACCCGAAGACCTTCCCCGCCATCGTGTACCCCGGCGAGCAGGCTCTCCACCTGCCCTCAGAGGCTTCGTTTCAGCAGGTCAAAGCGACTGCAAGCCTCTGAGGTGCACTCAGCGGTCCACGCGCTTCTCGTGCGGTCCTGTGTCCGGGACCTCGCCCATCTCCGCCGCCGCAGGATCGAGTACGCGCGCCAGGAACGTCCGGGTCCGCTCGTGCTGCGGGTCGCCCACCACACGTTCGGGCGTGCCCTCCTCGACGATCACTCCGTCGTCCATGAAGACCACCCGGTCGGCGACCTCGCGCGCGAAGCTCATCTCATGGGTGACGACCAGCATCGTCATCCCCTCCTGGGCGAGCGAGCGCATCACCGCGAGTACGTCCCCGACCAGTTCGGGGTCGAGCGCGGAAGTCGGCTCGTCGAAGAGCATCAACTCGGGGTCCATGGACAGCGCCCGAGCGATCGCGACCCGCTGCTGCTGGCCGCCGGAGAGCTGCGCCGGATAGGACTGCTCCTTGTCGACGAGGCCCACCCGCGCGAGGTTGGCCCGCGCGATGCGCTCCGCATCCTCCTTGCCGCGCCGCAGCACACGGCGCTGCGCGATGGTCAGGTTCTGCAGCGCCGTGAGGTGCGGGAAGAGGTTGAAGGACTGGAAGACCATGCCGATCCGACGGCGTACGCGATCGATGTCCACATCGGGGTCGGTGACCTCCGTGCCGGCCACCGTCACCCTGCCCGACGTGGGCTCTTCCAGGAGATTGACGCAGCGCAGCAGGGTCGACTTGCCGGAGCCCGAAGGGCCGATGACACAGACCACGTCACCGCGCCCGACCGTGAGGTCGATGCCCTTGAGCACTTCCAGATCGCCGAACGACTTGCGCAGCTCGCGCACCTCGATCGCCTGCCCCGAAGGTGCGGGCGCGTCGGGTTCCTTGTCCAACTTCATGGTGCTCACCTGGCTTTCGCCGTACGGGCCTCGAGCCGCCGCACCAGATGGCCCAGCGGGAGGGTGATGACGAGATACAGCAGTCCGGCGATCAGGATCGGGGTCAGGCTCTTGTGCTCGTTCAGCGCGTCCCGGCCGAAGTTGGCCAGCTCGAACTGGCCGAGCGAGAGGCCGAGCAGATACACCAGCGAGGAGTCCTTGGTGAGCAGGATCAGCTCGTTGGTCAGCGGCGGCAGCACGATCCGGAACGCCTGCGGCATCACGATCGACACCATCGCACGCCCCGCTGACATGCCCAGCGAACGGGCCGCCTCCGTCTGCCCCTTGGGCACCGCCAGAATGCCCGCGCGGATCGTCTCGGCCATATAGGCGGCGCCCACCAGTCCCAGAGACAGCATCACCGTGATGTCCATGTCGAGCGCGACCTCGAAGGCCAGCGGCACACCGAAGCCGAGCGCGATGAACACAAGGAGGGAGGGAACGCCGCGGAAGAACTCGATATAGGCGATCGCGATCCAGCGGTACGGAGGCACCGTGGACAGCCGCATCAGCGCAAGGACGATGCCGAGCCCCAGGCCGAAGCCGAAGCCGAGCAGCGTGTAGTAGGCGGTGTTGACCAGCGCGGTGGTGATCACCTCGGGGAACAGCGCCTTGGCGATCTCCACGTCGAAGAACGCCTGGCGGAGTTTCCCCCAGTCGGCCACCAGCGCGATCACGGCTATGGCGATGAACAGCACGGCGTACTGGACGCCGCGGAACAACCGTGCCCGCCGCCGTCGGGACATGGACATACGTGCAGAACTCCTCTGGTCAGCTGTTTGAATGCTCGAGGTCAGCTCTGCGGAGTGGTACCGAACCACTTCTTGTAGATCTTGTCGTAACTACCGTCGGTCCGGGCCTCCTTGAGGACCTTGTTGACCTTCGTGCGCAGTGAGTCGTTGCCCGTGCGGAAGCCGATGCCGTACTTCTCACCGGTGTCGAACTCCGCGGTCACCTCGGTGTCCGGGTTGTCCTTGATGTATTCGAAGAGCACGCCGTTGTCGTTGATGCCCGCGTCGACTTTGCCGGCCTTGACCGCCGTGAGCAGCAAGCCGACGTCCTCGTACTCCACGAGCTCCATGTCGAGGCCCTTGCTCTCCTTCTTGGCGTAGATGCCGCCGGTGGTGGCCTTCTGGTAGCCGAGCTTCTTGCCCTTGAGATCCTCGAAGGTCTTGTAGGGCTGCCCCTTCTTGGTGATCAGCGCCTGGGTGGCGTTGAAGTAGGGGTCCGAGAAGTCCATGACCTTGTCGCGCTCGTCGGTGATCGTCATGCCTGCGGCGGCCAGGTCGCACTTGCGGATGTTGAAGTCCTGGCCGGTTTCGATGCCCTCGAAGGGTGTGTTGACGATCTCCTGCTCGACCCCCAGTTCCTTGGCGACCAGGTCGACCAGATCCACGTCGAAGCCGACGATCTTGCCGTCCTTCTTCGACTGGAACGGCGGATAGGGCAGATGCGTGCAGGTCTTGATCTTGCCGGACGAGACGAGCTTGATCCCCGAGGCGCCCTTGTCGCCGTCGCTGTCGGACTTGGTGCTGGTGCAGCCCGCCATCAGCAGGCCGGCGACTGTGGTCAGGGCTATGGCAGCCACCGGGGAACGAACGGACTTCGGGGGACGAGCGGGCACAGGACCTCCAGGGCAGGCTCGAACCAGGGCGCGAGCGAGATCAACAGCGCTGTGTGCTGCGCAGGTTGCGGTGCATCCTGCCATCGGCCAGGGCTCTTGTCCTGCCCTCGGGATTGCGTATGGGTAACACACTCGATCTCCACCGCATCAACTCAGCGGCGGGTAACCGTCAGAGCGAGGGGCGTCGAGTACCGCAATGGGCTTCTTCCAGGAGTCCTGCCGCATGCGCGGTCCGCTGGTACAACACGTAGCGCCCGTCTCTGACCTTGGTGACGAGGCGTGCGCGGTGCAGGGCGCTGAGGTGGTAGGAGACGGTGCCCGGGGTGTAGCCGGTTCGGGCGGCGAGTTCCGCGGTGGACCGGGCGGTTTCAAGGTCCGTCAGCAAGGCCGCTCGGGCGCTGCCGACCACTTGCGCGATCTTTCCGGACCTGCGATCCCGGTCGGCTCCGATCCGCTGGGCGGGGTAGTAGAAGACGAACTGCCCGGGGGTGTCGACCTGGATGATGACGTCGGGCCGGCTGAGCACGCTGGGGGTGAGGACCAGGTCCCGGCCGGCGACATCGATTTCGGCATCCCACGGCTTGGCGAGGGTGATCGCGTCGCCTGCCCAGGCCATGTCGGGGTGGAGTGCTCCGAGCGTCCGGCCGACGCCGTGGGTGGCGATGGCTGTCGCGCGGCGGGCGATGTCCTGGTGGATGATCGAGCGCAGTTCGGGCCAGCCCTCGGCCAAGGTATCGCGCCAGAACCGGGCGAGACCGTTGGCGAGACGGCGCTGCATCCGCCCCGACTCCGCGATCCGGCGGGTGGCGGCCAGCAGCGGCCTGTTCCAGTGGGTCCGGGTGTGGGTGAAGACCTGGGTTTCGAGGTCGTCCTGCGCCACGGCCTCGATGTGCGCGATCTGCTCGTCGATCAGGTCACGGCGCTGTGCGTCCGTTCCCGGCTGAGGGGTGAGCAGGTCAGGTCTGTAGGTGTCGCCGTTTTGCGGCAACAGGTCTACGAGCAGGGCAACGTCGGGATGGGCAAGTGATGCTCGGGCGAGTGGTCCAGGATCCCCGAAGACCGGGTGCCGTCCCGACGCGGCGGTGAGTCTCAGCCACGCCATGGACTCCGCAGCAGGGGAAGGCGCCAACCGTGTCCTGGACACGGTATCGGCGTCTACACGCAGGGTGAGCACCGCCCCGACGCTAGCAGTCGTCGCGATGGATTTGAACCGGCTCGAATGCTTTCCGGCGTGAGGTCCCCGCGTGGTGGAGTCGTGTTGCCGAACAACGGCAGCAACGTTCACTGCCCGATCTGAGGCGGTTGCCTCCGCACGGCGGTGAGGTTGCGCATCCGGCACTCGACGAACTTGGGAGTGGTTGTCATGGTGAGGTTGAAGGACGCATCGAAGGTGAAGAGCCGCACGAGGAAGGTCGGCGTGGCCGTGACCGCAGCCGCGTCGGTTGCCGGGATGGCCTTCGCGGCGACACCCGCGACCGCCGTCGCCGGTGCCGCCACCGTCTCGATCGAGTATGGGGCGAGCTACTACAAAGGCACGGCCAGCTGGTCCAACCGGTCGGTCGGCATCGACGCATCGTTCAAGGCCAGCAATTGTCGGCGGGTCTACGCGCGGGCGTTCGCCGGCAGCACCTCACTGGACTTCAGGAGCAGCAGCACTTGGTGCAATCGATCCGGGCCGGCGGACTTCACCCTTGCCGCGAACGTCGTCGGTGGGTCCGACAACATCTGGGTCTACATGACCGACGAAAACCAGAACTACCTCAAGGGACAGACCTGTTACCGCGCCGGCTACTGCATCGACGGCCTGCACTAGCACTGCAGCGGTCTGTTCCACTTCAACCGGTTGATGCCGCACGCGACCGCGGCCGGGTCCTGTAGTCCCCATCCTGGAGATCGCATGAAGACTCATCTCACCGCCGCCCTCGGTTCCATCGTGCTGACCGCGGGCACCTTGCTGGGCGCTCCCGCCGCCGTCGCGCAACCAGCCCCCTACCCGAGCACCGCTTTCGACGTCACGATCGGTGCCAGCTCCGTCCGCGGCACCCTGACTTGGCACGACCGGTCGGTCGGGGCCGCTGGAACACACCGGGCCGTCGGCTGCAACAGGGTGTGGTTCAGCACGTACGGTGCCTCTGGCAACGAACTCGGCACCTCGAGCACCAGCCGTCAGTGCAACGTGACATACCAGTTCAATTTCGTGCTCCCTGCGAATGTGCCCGGCGGGGCGGCGTCCGTCAGGATCTGCCTTGATACGACCACGGCATTCGAGTGCGAGTGGTACAACCGGCCCTGACCCACCCGACCGGCCGGGCGCGAGGCCCTCAGCACCGTGCGGCTGGTCGGCAGGTCTGACGGGCCATCACCAGGTGTCCAGCCGCTCCCCGTTCGCAGTCATCGAAGGACCTCGATCTGCTGCCTTCGTGGACATGTTCTGGAAGGTGCGGCCGATGCTGTCACCGATGGGGCGGGGCCGCGGGGGTGGTTTTTCAGGTCTCACGCTGTCCAATTGCCGCCCTTCTTGACGCACCGTCAGAGCTCTGCCTGATGTCGTCCGGCCTGTTCACGGTCTGGTCCACCGGCTCAGCTGATCCGTCCGGCGACGCCTGGCCGACGTCCAGCCCTTGAACAGGCGGCTTCCGGACACCTCTCGGGCGGGATGGGGGACTATCGTGAGGTACGGACGTCCTGGACCCCGGCGGACCTGATGTTGCTCACCACAGATGACTGCGGGGAACGGACCCTCTTCGTCCGATCATCCGCTGCATCCCCTGGAGGGAACGGGGCAGTTCCGTGTCCCGTCGGACAGATTGCCGGACCGTCCGTTCGCGGCCTCCGCCGAATGTATACCCTTGCCGGGAGCGTCCCAGGGGAGCCGGTGGTCCGGCCGCCGCACCCCATGGCTCCGTCGGCAAGTCTCGGGGACGAGGTGTCATGTCCTTACCGCACAGCCGGTCGTCCCGGATCCGTGTACTGGTCGCCGAGGAGGCGGCCCGACATGGTGCCCGGGTCGGCGTGATGGACGTGTGCACGGCGGCGGTGGCCGCGCTTCCGGTCGGCGGGGCCGGTCTTTCGGCGATGTCCCGGACCAGCGCGAGCCATCCTTTGTGCAGTACCGATTCCATCAGTGAGCGCCTGGAGGAGTTGCAGCTGATGTTGGGCGAGGGGCCGTGTGTGGATGCCTTCGCGCACGGCTCCGCGGTCCTGACGCCCGACCTGGGGGACAGTGAACTGCAGCACTGCTGGCCCGTGTTCGCTGATGCGGCGCTGGTGTCCGGAGCGCGCGCGGTCTTCGCGCTCCCTCTGCAGAATGGGGCGATCAGCCCCGGGGTTCTGGACCTGTACGCCCAGGTCCCGATCCGATTGAGCGGGGAAGAACTGGCCGACGCACTGGCTTTCGCCGATCTCGCGACGCTGGTCCTGCTCGACACACGGATCCACGAGACAGACGGGCCACCCGGTGACGGGGCACCAGAGGGACATATGGAGGACCTGGGCGGGTACCGGGCGGAGATCTCCCAGGCCACCGGCATGCTCATCGTCCAGCTCGGCGTCGGTGTCGAAGAAGCCTTCGTCCGGCTGCGCGCCTACGCCTACGCCCAGGGGCTCCGGCTCACCGTCGTGGCCGCCGACGTGGTGGCCCGTCGGCTCCGCTTCTCCCCTGACGCGGAGCCGACCCGGACCGGTGGGGGTGCCTGACGCCCCGTGCCCGGTCCGAGCGGCGCACGATGCCGCCGCCCTTCCCGCCCGCTCCCGGCAGGACTAGCCTGCATAAAGGGTGTTGACAATGAATGAGCGACTCCTGGCCAAGACCTTCGTCGAGCTCGCGGACACGCTGGTCGCCGACTTCGACCTGATCGACTTCCTGCGCCTGCTGACCGACCGCTGTGTGGGGATGCTGGGCGCGAGCGCCGCCGGAGTGCTGCTCGCGGACCGCGACGGCGCACTCCGTGTGATGGCCGCCTCCGACGAACAGGTGCGCCTGCTGGAACTCTTCCAGCTCCAGAACGACGAAGGCCCCTGTCTGGAGTGCTTCCGCACCGGCACGCCGGTGACCGTTCCCGACCTGGGTGCGGAGAGCGCCCGCTGGCCTCGCTTCGCCGCCCAGGCCCAGCTCCACGGGTTCGGCGCGGTCCAGGCGCTGCCGATGCGCCTACGGGACGAAGTCGTCGGCGCCCTCAACCTCTTCCGCGCCGCTCCCGGCCCCTTCGACCCGGTCGGCATGCCCATCGCCCAGGCCCTGGCCGACGTCGCCACCATCAGCCTCCTCCAGCAACGGTCCACCCATCGCGCCACGGTCCTCAACGAGCAACTGCAGACCGCGCTGAACAGCCGCGTACTGATCGAACAGGCCAAGGGCAAGCTCGCCGAACGCCGCAACATCGACATGGAACAGGCATTCATCACTCTGCGCAGCTACGCCCGCGCCCACAACCGCCGTCTGTCCGACGTGGCCCGCGCATTCGTGGATGACTCCGAACCCCTCGACGGTCTGACGTCCTGACCCAGGCCACGAGGAGTTTCATCCGGCCCAGCGCCCCGTCAGGAAGGTGAGGGTGACGACCGTCGTGAGCGGGGCGCCCAGGCACAGGCAGACCGTGGTGACCCGTGGGCGGCGCAGGCTCCAGCCAGCCAGGGCGATCCACAGCGGCCACCACACGAGGGTGGCGCGGGGGATGGACATGTACCAGTACGAGGTGCCGAGGGCCCAGAGGTTGAGGGCGAGGTAGAGGGCTTCGGGCCATCGGCGGCGCCGGATCAACAGGGCGAGCAGGAGGAGGCCTACGGCCATGGCCAGCAGCTCGGCCTGGAACATACCGGCGTACCCGGTGGCCTGGACGTGGGAGAACGCGGCGTCCCAGGTGCGGGACCACGCCTCCCACGGTGTGTGGAAGGCGCGGTGCCAGCCGCGTTCCTGTGCGTGCTGCCAGGCCATCCAGTCACCGGTGTGCGCGTGCAGATACCAGCTGTAGAGGGCGGCCGGGAGCGCGGGCAGGGCCAGCCAGGGCGACGAGCGCCAACGCCGGTGGGTGCGGGAGGTGAGCACGAAGTGCAGGGCGATGGCCGCGGCCAGGAAGAGCCCGGTGACACGGACGGTGCTCGCCAGGGCTGCCAGGGTGGCGGCGAGGGCCCAGTTGTGCCGCTGGGCCGCGAGCCAGGCGGGCAGCGCCAGGGCGAGGAAGAGAGCCTCGGTGTAGCCGATCGCCAGGAACACGGCACACGGTGAAAGCAGCAGGAACAGGGCGGCGCGCCGGCCGGCGGACGGGTGGCGCAGGTGGAGGCGGGCGATCCTGGCCAGCGCGAGGACCGTGACGGCCCCCGCGCAGAAGGAGATCAGCAGTCCTGCCACGGTCCAGTGCGGCACCACGAGGTGGACGGCGCGCAACAGGAGCGGAAAGCCGGGGAAGAAGGCCTCCCGGTTGTCCCAGTCACTGAGTGCGGGACCGGCTCCGCCGGGGAAGTAGCCATCGCGCGCGATGTTCACGTAGTGGGCCCAGTCCCAGTGCTCGAAGGGAGCGAGGACGCTGTCGGGGTACCGGGTGTCCGGCTTGGCGGGGTAGAGCCAGCGGGCGCAGTAGGCGGTGATCCAGACGGCCAGGCGGGTCAGCAGGTACAGCCACAGCACTTCGCGGTCGGCGGGCGAGAGGCGCAGGGCGGCGCGGCCGACGGGCGGGGTGGCACGGCCGTCCGGTCCTGCCCACGAGGGCCGCTGCGGCGGCTTGTTGCCTGGCTGTACGGGGGCTGTCGGGCGCTCGGACGGCCGCGTGACCGAAGAGGATATAGAAGGCGACATAAAGGGCACTTCCGGGTGGGTGCGGGCATGCGGCATCGGCCGGTGGGGTCCGCCGGGTCACGGGGTGTCAGAACAGGGGCGTGCGGAGCAGTCGGCCGTAGAGCCGGGTACGCGGTGCTCGGCGGCTCAGCGCGAGGGCGGGCCCGAGCTGCTGGCTTCGCCGGACGGAGGAGAGGTCGATGACATCGAGGTGGGCGGCGGGGCGGTGTCCAGCGGCGACGGCGCGGGCTGGGACGGTGCGTTCGCCGGGGGAACCGGCGCCGGGTCGCCCGGCAGCAGCGTGGCGGCAGCCGCTCCACCAGCCCCCAGCACCAGGCACGCGGCGAGCGCGACCGCGGCGCGTCGGCGGCGCTGCGCCTTCCTGCCGCGCTCGGCGATCCGCGCGAACGGGAGTGGCCCTGCCTGGGCCTGGCCGCGGTCAGCGGCCTGATGGAACAGCGAGCGCAACGGGTCGTACGGCTCAGGCATCGAAAGCCTCCTCCTCGACACGCAGATCCTTGAGGCGGTCGGCCAGCGCGGCTCGCCCACGGAACAGATGGGTCTTGACCGTGCCGCTGGACAGGCCTGTCTCACCGGCGATCTGCTCGACGCTCAGATCGCACAGGTAGTGCAGGGTCATCGTGCGGCGCTGCTGGGCGGGCAGGGTGCGCAGCGCGTCCACGAGCACCACCGCCTCGGGGCCTGGCCCCTCGGTGTCCGGCGGTGCGCCGCTGCGCTGCCAGGCATCCGCGGTACGCCGCCCGAAGCGCCAGCGGCTCACCGCGAGGCGCCAGGCGGTGGTGCGGATCCACGCTTCGGGCTGTCCGTCACGTTCGAGGCGGCGCCGATGCCGCCAGCCCCGCACGAACGCCTCCTGCACGACGTCCTGCGCCTCGTGCAGGTCGCCGAGCATGACGTACAGCTGCCCCGTGAGACGCGTGACCGTCTGCGCATAGAACTTTTCGAACTCCTCGACGGTCAACGGCCACTCCCGGATCTTTTTCGCTTCAGTAGGCATACGCCTGCCGGGGCCGATCCGGTTGACATCGACGCAGAGATGATGGAGTGACCGTCGTCACGTGCGGCGGCGCCACCGTCCGCGAGGCCGCCGACGCGCTGCCGACGCGGACGACAAGCGGGGCGCGCGTCTGCGTCTGACCTCCCGCGCCCGGCGGGAGCCTGCCGAGGTCCGGCGCCTCGATGGTGAACACCACGCGCGCCGGCCGCGCGTCACCAGGAAACGCGTGCGGAGCGGGGGGGGGGGGGGGGGGGGGGGGGGGGGGTGGGGGGGGGGGTGGGGGAGGGGGGGGGGGGGGGGTGTAAGTGGGCT